>DASQPN010000104.1:0-54055 GCA_035643915.1 Terriglobales bacterium
TGTCTCGGTGGTGAACAAGACGTCAAGCGAACAGGGAATCCACGAATTCTTTCGGATCGAAGGGCAACAGGTCTCCAGCCTTTTCACCAACACCCACGTAGCGCACTGGGACGCCCAGTTCGCGTGAAATGGCTACCACCACCCCACCCTTGGCGGTGCCATCGAGCTTGGTCAGCACAATTCCCGTGACGCCTGCCGCTTCCGTGAACAGGCGGGCTTGCTGCAGCCCGTTCTGACCGGTGGTCGCATCCATGACCAGGAGCGTCTCATGGGGCGCGCCCGGAATGATTCGCTGCGCGGCGCGCCGCATCTTGTCGAGTTCCGCCATCAGGTTACTCTTTGTGTGCAGTCGCCCGGCTGTATCGACGACGACGTAGTCCGTCTTGCGGGCGGTCGCGGCTTGCAGAGCGTCAAACAGCACTGCCGCAGGGTCGCCACCGGCCTTGGTCTTGATCACTTCTGTGCCGGTGCGTTGTCCCCAGACTTCCAGTTGCTCGATGGCGGCTGCGCGGAATGTGTCGGCGGCACAGAGCAGCACGGTCTTACCCTGCGAGCGGAAGACTTGTGAGAGCTTGCCTATGGTGGTGGTTTTGCCGGTTCCGTTCACCCCGACTACCAAGATGACTTCCGGCGCGCCCTCCACTCTCTGGGGCGGCCGGGAGTTCGTCGCGGTCAGGATTGCGAGCAATTCCTCCTTGAGAAGCCGCTTCAACTCCCCGACGTCTTTGATCTGCTTTCGGTCCGCCTTCTCGCGAAGTTTGCCGAGGACTTCGTGCGTGGTGGCGACGCCGAGGTCGGCGCCGATAAGCGTAGCCTCAAGGTCGTCCAGCGTAGTGCGGTCAATCTCCTTGCTGAAGGAGACCGCCTCCTCGATGCGCTCGGTGAGGTTCTCGCGGGTGCGCGAGACCGCCTCCTTCATGCGATCGAGAAAGCTGGGTTTCTTCTGCTCCTCTTCGAGGCTGCCAAAAAGAGTCTGAATCATAAGGCCTTACGGTTTCCGGGCGACAAAGATCAATTATAGCGGCCTGCGAAGTGTTGACGTTTGAGGTGAAGCTAGAAGCGGGTGGTCTCGACAACCGAGTCTACGGGCGCGGGTGCAGGTGCGGCAGCTGCGGCCGCTGCTGACGAAGCCGAACGGGATGGGGGAGCGGGGGCAGTGGCCTCTGCAAGAGCGGGCGTAGCCGCTGGAGCCGATTCAGCCACCTGCGCTCTCACCAAGCGCTTCACTCGAATTTCTCCCCGTTCGTAGACTGCTGTCAGCGCGGCAACGGCTTCCGGATCGAGACGCTTGCCCGCGAGATTGTGGATAATCCGCAGCGCTTCCGTGGGTTCGTATGCCCGCTGATATGGGCGATTGGTGGTCAGGGCGTCGAAGGTGTCGGCCACCGCGATGACTCGGGCCAAAAGCGGAATCTGGTCGCCCTCAAGTCCGTAGGGATACCCGCGGCCGTCGAGCGCCTCGTGGTGCAGCTCGATACCAGGCAGCATTCCCTTCAACTGCGTCACTGGGCGCAGAATGTTGGCGCCCTTGGTGGTGTGGGTCTTCATAATCTCGAACTCTTCCGGCGTGAGCGCTCCCGGCTTCTTCAGAATATGATCCTCAATCCCAATCTTGCCTACATCGTGCAGCTGGGCGGAAATGCGCAGGATCTCCAGGAATTCATCGTCCAGCCGCATTTCGCGCGCGATGAGCAGGGAGTAGCGCGTGACCCGGTCGGAGTGGCCGCGCGTGTACGGATCTTTTTCGTCGACCGCGCCCGCGAGCATCTGGATGGAGCCAATGAACAGGGCGCGATTCTCTTCGGCAGCCCGCTTCAGGTCTTCGACGAATCGCTGAAGCTCTTCTGACATCACGTTGAACGTGGCGGCGAGCTCTCCGATTTCCGTGCGACTCTTCAACTCGACCCGCTGGGAGAAATCTCCGCGTGCGATGGCGCGGCTGGATTCGGTGAGCACTTCGAGCGGGTTCGTGATGCGCCGCGCCGCGTAGATACTCACCATCATGCTGGCCAGCACGGCGAGCAACGCCAGCAGCCGGGCGGTGTGCTGCATCTCGAACACGCCACGATACGCTTCAAGCCGCGGTTTCTGCACTACGACAGCCCAGTCCAGAGCCGTCACCGGGCTGTACGTGCCCAGCATCTCGACCGTCTCGTTTCCTTCCGGCATTGTGAATTCTTTAGTGGCCGCGAGCTGGGCCTTGATACCCTCGTCCACGAAGTTCCGAACGATTTCCAGCTGTTTCATGTCTTGGCCCGTGGCATAGTCCTGGCGAGCGGCCGCCACCAGCCGCCCTTGCGCATCCACAACGTAGGGTGTGAGGCCAGTCCGGCTGACTTCCTGAAGGCGGCGAATGAGGAATTGCAGATCGACTTCGGCGCCGATCATTCCGAGGAAACGCCCACCAAACATCACCGGGCTGCTGACCAGAACGACGGTCCGCGCCGATTTACCGCTACCGACGACCAGCGCCTGTCCGTTGTAGGCCCGGCCTTCGCGGGCGGCTGCGAACCCGCGTTCCAGCTCTCGGCGGAGAAACGCGTCCGGCGCAATGCGCCCCGCGGAAATGCCCTTGGCCTGGGCGTTAAGCAAGGTGGCATAGGCGATGTCATCGGAGGCGGAGACGAAATTCTCCAGTAAGGCACGCAGTTCATGCGTCTCCACGTAGCCGGCTGCGATGTCTCCGCCGCTGGCGATCTGGATCGCCGACGACAGGTTGACCAGCATCATGCGCAGCGACGCTTCGTGCTGCGAAAGGTCATCCGCCAGCGAGCGCGTAACCGTATTCTGCAGCAGCATTTCGTTGGTTTTCAGGCGGTCCCGGTTGATGGATTCCACCTTCGCCGAGTAGAAATACATGGGCACAACGCTGATGGCGACCAGCACGCCCAGGATGACGTACAGGATCGGAATACGCGCGGGAATCGGCAGTTTTAGCGACAAAATGGTCCGTGGCACTGTACAAGAAGCAGTACGAGATGGTTAAAGTTGCACTTGAAATCTTACTTCGGTTTCGGCGGCGCCAGGCCAAACCGAGGGTCTACACCAGTTACGAAAGTATGAAACCGGGGCACGATTTTGGATGGGTTTGGCAGGAAAAAGGCGGCTCGGCGGAGGAGGGCACAAGTGACCTGTGATGAGAAAGGCACGTGGGGCTACTTGATAGCATGGGAGTTTCGGCCTAAGGCGGGAGCCGAAGATCGCTTCGAAGAGGCCTACGGGCCCAACGGCGTCTGGGCTACGTTCTTTGCAAAGGGCTCAGGGTTTATCGCCACGGAATTAAACCGTGACTTGAAGGAACCGCGCCGCTACCTGACCCTTGATTTATGGGCTTCCCAAGAGGCGTACGAGAGATTCCGTACCGAGCACTTGGCCGAGTATCAAGCCATCGACGCGCAGTCAGAAGCGCTCACCGAACAGGAGAGGGAACTGGGCAGGTTCGAGAGGCTGGGCTCTTAGGCGTGAACCGGTTCACAGCCAGGTTTCACTCTTGACGCTCCGGGTCATCAGTTCGTGCATGGCTTCTGCGGGCGACTTGCCAGCGTGCAGGATCGCGTGCATTTTTTCAGTGATCGGCATTTCGACGCCATGGACCTGAGCTAGGCCGACGGCCGCATGGGTGGTCAGCACTCCTTCGGCCACCATGCCGTGCATCCCGGCAATGATTTCGGGCAGTGGTCGCCCCTGTCCGAGTTCCACTCCCACGCTTCGATTGCGCGAAAGTCCCCCGGTGCATGTAAGCACTAAATCACCCAGGCCCGCCAGCCCGGCCATGGTTTCGCGCTGGCCACCACAGGCGACCACCAGGCGGGTCATCTCCGCGAGCCCGCGCGTGATCAGCGCCGCGACGGAGTTGTGGCCCAGCCCGAGCCCGTCACAAACACCCGCGGCGATGGCAATCACGTTCTTCAGCGAGCCTCCCAGTTCCACTCCGGTCACATCTTCGTTCGTGTACAGACGGAAGCGCGGATCGCTGAATGCCTGCTGCACGGTCTGTGCCAGCTCTCGATCCGTGGAGGCGATGGTGATCGCCGTAGGATCGCCGCGGGCGACTTCTTTGGCAAAGGAAGGGCCGCTCATCGCACCCATCCGGGGACCAAAAGATCGATCGGCGGACAGCACCTGGGATACAACTTCTGTCATGCGCAGATGAGAACCGTCCTCCAGCCCTTTCGTGGCGCTGACGAAGAGCATGTCGCGACGCAGGGAGGGGCGCATGCTTTCAAACAAACGCCGGCAGTGGTGCGAAGGCATCACGCTGACTACGATGTTCGCGTCCTGCAGGGCTTCGCCGAGTTCGTTGGTCGCGGAGACGTCGTCCGGGATCAGTTGTCCGGGCAAGAAGAGCTCATTGACGTGGCGAGCGTTAATGGAGTCACGAACTTCTTTCTCGTGCGCCCATAAGCGAACGCGATGGGCACCCTTGCGTCCCGCGACGATCGACAAAGCCGTGCCCCATGCGCCCGCACCCATGATGGCGATCGCGCTCATTTGGGCCCCGCAGGGAACCGGCTTTCGGTCCCCATGAAGAGCCGCTGAATGTTCGCGTGATGCTTGGTGATGATCAACAGCGACGAGCCTGCCATGAACCACAGCATGGACGGTGTGTCGTGATAATCGTGCAGAATTCGCGCCGCCAGAGGGAAGATCGCCGCCGCCGTGATCGAGCCCAGCGAAACGTAGCGGAACACGACGACCATAAGGAGGAACACGACCACCATGACCAGTACGCCTCGGGGCGCCAGTCCAAGCCACGACCCCAGTCCAGTGGCGACGCCTTTGCCGCCGTGAAAGTGCAGCCACCCGGGGAAGACATGGCCGACAATCGCGAACAGTGCCGCTAGCGATGCCAATAGGTAAGTGTGCTCAGCGAAGGGGCGAGCTAGAGTTCGGGCGGCATCGATTTGCTCAGGGATGGCCGCGAGAATCGATGGGCTATGCCCGACGTGGTGCGCCCACCATAGAACCATCATGACCGGCGCAAAGCCCTTCACGGCATCGAGAAGAAGCGTGAGGACTCCGAGCGCCGGCGATTTACGCGAAACGTTGGTAGCTCCGATGTTCCCGCTGCCGGTTTGGCGGATATCTTCGCCGCGGAAGACCCGCACCAGCAGGTAGCCAAAGGGGATCGATCCCGAAAGATAACTGAAGGCGGCGGTGAGCAGGTAAGCAGTCACGGGTTTTGCCGACCGGTGCTGGCCACCGGAGCACCCTCTTGCAGAGCGAACCGTTCCAGCTTGGTGTAGCGGGCTCCGCTCCGCGAGAGCTGGCTTTCGTAAAGAAAGAACTCGCGGGCCGTCATGGTACCAAACTCGGGTGTCGGCATCGCAGCCAATTTCTGCTGCAGCCGCTGGAAGCCCGTGTTGGCGCCGTCGCCGCTGTTCCGGCGCGGTGCGCCGGAGCCGCCCCGCCGACGGGCAAGGGTCAGATGCGGGCTGAAGGCGCGATCTTCCTCAGGCATCCCCAGCGCCGCGGCGGACACATCAAGCGCTGCCGCAAGTTCTGAAAGATGCTTGCTGGCCTGGATTCCCACCCAGAACACACGCGGCGCTTCAGGAGTAGGGAAGAAGCCGTAGCCGCGGAAGGCGATCTCGATCGGTTGGCCATGAAGACCGGCCAGCGCCTTTCTTATTTTCCCGACTGTCTTCGGCGGTTTGTCGCCCATGAACTTCAGGGTTACGTGCAACGACTCCTCCCGGACCCAGCCTACATCCGGGCCGAAGCCCCGCACTCCTGCCATGAAGGTTCGAATCCGCTCGCGGATTCCTTCGTCAATGTCGAGAGCGATAAAGATTCTCACAGTCGTGATGAGAAAAGAAATTCCATTCCGAAGCCTGCACCGCAGAACCCGGCACGGAGGGCCGCCGAATGCGCAAAGATACTCTCTGGGCGGCTCTCCTGGCGAGTTCCCGGGATCTTGCTAAGCCAGGTTGACAACGACCCATGACCAACCACCACCCTACATCAGCTTTCGTCTCACCATGTCGAGCGCTTGTTGCGAGGCGAACCAGCGAATGCGCTTGCGGTCTCCGGGAAAGGTGCGCTCGACGACCTCGGTGCCGTTCTCGCTCGCCAACCCGATGTAGACCACGCCCACCGGCTTCTCGGGCGTACCGCCGGTCGGGCCAGCCACTCCTGTGATGCCGATTCCCAAGGTAGCCTTACAGCGCGTCCGGATACCCTCGGCCATCGCGGCCGCAACCTCCCGGCTCACTGCCCCGTGCTTCGCGATCAGGTTTACCGGAACTCCTGCGAATTCCGTCTTCAGTTCGTTCGAATACACCACGGCTCCGCCGACGAAATAGCGCGAGCTTCCACTGATCGATGTGATCCGCTCAGCCAGCAGCCCGCCCGTGCAGGACTCCGCCGCGGCGAGCGTGGCATTTCGCATTTGCAGATAGTAGCCGACGATCTGTTCCAGGGGCTCGCCTTTGCTCGAGTAGACGGCGTCTTCGAGTTCGTCTTCGATCGCGTCGGCAAGCTCGTCCACCCGTTCTTGAGCCTCTTCCATGGAGTCGGCGCGCGTGAAAAGGTTGAACTGGATTTCTCCCGCTCCCGCCAGAATCGTGGTTTGGACATCTGTGTAGCGCCGGTAGATCGGCGCCACCCGCGCATCGACCAGCGATTCTCCCAACATCGCAACTTTCAATACGCGGGTCGCGATGTAGGCGGGTGGCAGCTTGGCGCGCAACCGCTCGAAGCAGTGCTCATCAAACAGGGCCTTGAGTTCGAAGGGCGGTCCCGGAAGCAGGATGATCAGCCGCTCCCGGCCTTCGTACTTGCCACTGATCCACTGGCCGGGCGCTGTACCGTTGGGGTTGGGAAGAACCACCGCGCCGGTGATGACATCGGCTTGCTTGTAGTTGTTTGGCGTCATCTTATAGCCGCGGGCGGTGAAGCGCTCCTTGAGCTTCGCGAGAATTTCGGAATCACGATGAAGTTCGAGTCCCAGAGCTTCGGCGACCGCCTCGCGCGTCAGGTCGTCTTCGGTGGGGCCGAGACCGCCCATGAGGATCACGATGTCGGACCGGAAAAACGCATGCTGCGCGACCGAAACAAGTCGTTCCCGATGGTCTCCCACGATCGTCTTGAGGATCACCTCGACGCCCAGCTGGTTCAGTTTTTCGGTGAGGTAGAGGGAATTGGTGTCCTTTCGGAACGGCGTCAGAAGCTCCGAGCCGATGGCGATGATCTCTGCGTTCACGGGTAGAAGTCTAAATGATCGGCCTGGGCGAGATCGAAAGCGCGAGTGCCGGTTCAGTCGGGCAGCAACGGCAGCCCCTGGATATTCCAGGAAAGGTGGTGAACGGCACCGGTCGTGGCCAGAACTGCCGAGCGCCCGGGGGCGAAGGCTAGGCCCACAAGATTGTGCCCCGCGACCTCCAGCGACGCCTTGGCATCGGGCGTGAGCTTCACGATGCCCCGCTTGCCCGAGAGCGAAGCAGCGACATACACGCTGCCGTCGAGATCGAAGGCCAGGCCTTGGGGGCGTCCTAAGCCACGGAAGAAGTTCGTCACCGTCCCGTGCGTGTCGATGCGGTACACCGCGTCGAAACTCGAGGTGGTCGGTCCGGTCACGAACAGATCACCCTTGGGATCGAAGGCCAGATGATAGGCCGAGACGCTCGGTTCGAGCGTGGCAAACACGAAGATCTGACGGTCACGGGCAATCTTGAAGATGGTCCCGCTGCGGTCTCCGACGTACAAATTCTGCTCGCGATCAAATGCGATGCCAGTGGCGACACCCATGCCTTCGGCGTAGGAAGACATCGTTCCGTTCTGCGCGACCCGATACACGGTTCCGTCGTGGCGGGAGGAAACGTAGATCTGCCCTTCGCGGTCGATGGCGATCGACGTCGCGTTCATCACGTCGCTGAGGAACGGCTTCACCGCGTAATTGGTATCGATCTTGAAGAGGGAGACGGGAACCTGCTGGCCGCGTGAACCGGAGAAGGTGACGTAAATATTACCTTCGCTATCGATCGCAGGGTTGGTCACAGGGTGAAGATTGTCGGCGATGGGAACCGCGACCTTCACGAGTTGCGGGTTGCTAACGTGACCGTTGGTGGCGACCACCACCGGGCCGGAGGTGGCACCGTCGGGCACGCGCGCAACCACGAAGTCGTCGGAGCTGATGACCACCGCGCCTTCCATCTCACCGAACTGCACACGCGGGCGCTTCAGTTCCGCTGGACGCAGGCTGCTGCCATTGATGCGGATCTCGCCGCCGGGCAGCGCCGCCTCGGGAGACACACTCTCAATGTGCGGCTTGCCGTTGACGTTCTTCTTGCCCAGCAGACGGTTCGAAATCCCCATGAGACTCCAGCTTCCTCGCAGTGCAGGCTAATGGCCGAGCAGGCCGAAATGCAGAAGAAGCTGCATGACGGCCAGGCCGTAGAGCCCGGCCGCAACGTCGTCGACCACGATCCCGGTCCCTTCCGGGAGCCGTTCCAGTTGGCGAACTGGCGATGGTTTCACGATATCGAAGACACGAAAAATTATAAAGCCCGCCAAAAAAGATTGCCAAGCGAGCGGCGCACCAATCAGGGTGATCAACTGTCCCGCCGTCTCATCGATGACAACGAACTGCGGATCTTTCAGACCAGAAGCCCGGGCAGCCTGGGTCGCGGCGGGGATCCCCACCGCAACCACAAGCGTCGCCAGGGCGATGTTGGCTGGGACCACCCATGGGCCAGGCAGAAATCGGGACAGAACCGCCCAGACCAAGACCGTAGCCAGGGAGCCCCAGGTCCCGGGAGCGGGTTTCATCCGCCCCGCGCCAAAAAACGTGGCGACCAGGGTTGCCCACCAGGGAGCAGGCGAACGCAAGGCTTCGGGGAGGCGCTCGGGTGTTCGCTCGAGCTGGCTGGTTTCACTCGTCATCTGCGTGGCTTGGATCCGGTTTTTGTTCGAAGTCTTCGTCCGTATCCCGGAGCGGTGATGAGATCACGTATTGACCGCTGGCCCATTTCCCGAGGTCAATGGTGCGGCAGCGCTCGCTGCAGAACGGGAACTCCGGGTCGGAACTCCTCACGGGATTCTTGCAGATCGGACAACGCAGCTTGAGAGTGCGCTTGGCCATAGGGTGCGAACGAACCACAAAATCTTTATAGGATCCTGGCCACCAGGTCGTAATCGTGTGCTTCGACGATTTCACACCGGTAGAACTGGCCCGTCTGTGGGGCGACTCCCTCCGGAACCTCGTTCACGAATACCTTGCCATCGATTTCAGGGGCGTGCATTGCGGTGCGGCCTTCGAGCAGGAGGTCAGTCTCTTCTGAAGTTCCTTCCAGGAGAAGCTCAAACTCCTTGCCGATCAGGGCCTTCTTGCGCTTCTTGCTGATCTGGCGTTGGATCTGCATCAGGCGTTTGCGCCGGCGTTCAATCTCTCGCGCGAGCACCTTCTTTTCGAGCGAGTACGCGCCGGCACCATCCTGATCGGAGTAGCCGAACGCCCCCATCCAGTCGAACTGGGCTTCACGGACGAAGGAGCACAGCTCTTCAAATTCGTTTTCTGTCTCGCCGGGGAACCCGACGATGAACGATGTGCGGAGAGTTACGTTGGGAATCGTCCGCCGTATCTTCTCGAGGGTGCGCAGAAAGACATCCACACCACCTCCACGCTTCATGCGCTTCAACACCGTCGGTGACGCGTGCTGGAGGGGGACATCGACGTAGGAGCATATCTTGTCGTGGGCCGCAATCGTCTCCAGGAGGCGGCCGGTAATTTTGTTCGGATAGGCGTACAGGAAGCGTACCCAGCGTAGGTCTTCGATCCTGGCGAGTTTCTCCAGCAGCAAGGCCAGCCCATCCTTCAGACCGAAGTCTTCGCCATAGCAGGTTGTGTCCTGCCCGATCAAGGTGATCTCGCGGACCCCGGAGCGGGCAAGTCGCTGGGCTTCGGCCACCACCGACTCAAACCGGCGCGAGCGAAACTTCCCCCGCAGCTGCGGGATGATGCAGAAAGTGCACGGATGATCGCAGCCCTCCGCGATCTTGATGTAGGCCCGATGGCCCGGTGTGGCGAGAACGCGTGGCGTAGTCTCGTCGTAGAGATAGTTGGGAAGATCAGCGATGGCGCCGTCCCAGCCTTCGCGCGAGAAGCGTCCCTGCGCCTCGCGGGCATCGCCCTCCGCCCGTGATGCGAAAATCCTGAAGGGCGAGTCCTGGTCCTGGACCGGAGCGAGGCCCGCGGCGGACAGGATGTTCTCCAACTCTCCCGTCCCGACCACGGCATCGACTTCCGGAATATTCTTCCGGATCTCATCCCGAAACCGCTCCACCAGGCATCCAGCAACCACCAACTTCTGTCCTCCGCCGCCGATCTTGAGCTTCGCCATCTCGAGAATGGTGTTGACGGACTCTTGCTGGGCGCTCTCGATGAAGGAACAGGTATTGACCACGATCACGTCGGCATCTTCGGCGCGCGCAGTCAGCTGGGCGCCGGCCTGCGCCAGCATGCCCATCATGACCTCACTATCGACCAGGTTTTTGGGACATCCCAGGCTGACGAAGCCGACCTTGATCGGACGAGAAGCTTCTGACGGACCAGTGTTTTCGCAGTCCAAAAGGGCCACAGTTGTGTCATGAGCAGGCATGCAATCCTTTTATTTTAACACTTGGCATGCCAGGACTACGGGCTTGCCGGGCGCAAGAAGCCAGGCATCCACCAAGCCAGTAGGCTTTCGTCGAGAAACGACAGGCGGGGTGCTACCCGATTCGTTACCCGAAATCCACATCCAAGCCAGGGTTGGAGGCAAGATCTCCGCGAAACGGCTTTTGATGGCTGCCTTGGTGGCAGTTAGACGCTGGCGGCCAGTGCTCTCGCTGAGAAGAGGGAACTTACGGGCATCATCGGAGGCACCTTTATCAGTGACCAGGGCGTCCGCAACCCGAACCTCATCGACCACAACTTGCACTTCGGCAACGGCCTGACATTTCAAGTCAACTACGGGCGCCATTTGATGGGGAAAGGGTTCACTCGCTTGACTTTTCGAAGTGCCAGGGGTTTTCGATTGGGACGAGAAAGTGCACTTCGCCGCGAACTTGATGCCCGGCTCCTATTCCTCGTTCTTGGTCACGCCTGCGCTGCGCGCGAACATTTCTGGCGCCGGTGCGGTGTCCCCCTGGCTAAGTGCGGGGGGCGGCATTGGGCATTTCGGGTGTCCGATCACTTGGAGTTGGGCGGTCCAGACCCTGACAAGAGCTCGATCACCGGCATCTTTCAAGTGGGCTTCGGTCTGGACGTGAGGCTCAAGTCCATGATAAGTCTGCGCGGCGAGGTTCGGGATTTCTTCTCCGGTATTCCGAACGTGAATGTGGACACCGGCAAGGGGCATCAGCACGACTTTGTGGTCGGCGCTGGCGTGGTCTGGCGCTTCGGAATGAATAAGCTCTCCTACCGCCGGGCGTCGGTCGTGATCTCCTCGTACAACTCCGGTAAACGCCGGGCTTGTTCCGAAGACTCCCCAAAGCGAGCCGCTTCATAGGCGCGTGTGAACTGCTCCACCCGCTGGCGCGTGACTGGATCCTCAATCCGCATCAGGAACTCCTTCGGCGTCTGAACAGGAGTCTTTTTCCATCCCTGTCGCGCCAGGGTCCGGATCATCCGCTGGTACCACAGCGCAGCCGCCAGGCCGGGCGCCTCCTCTGGATGAGCTTTGAGCCGTTGCTCCCGGATCCAGCGCGAGAGCGTGCGAGCGTTCAGAGCCAACAGAAGCAAAACCGTGAACAGGATTCCCAGCGCCGTCCAGCGCTTCGGAGATTCGGTAACCTTCTGCTGGGTGTGGCGGGCCTTGTCGAGTAGGGTGGCGTAGTGGCGTTGCGCCCAAACTCTCATGCGCTCCACCAGCGCGCGACTGCCCTGCATCGCGTCTTCTCCGAGCGCTCGCTGGTGATTGGTATCGTAGTTGACAACCCATTCCCGCCAGAAGGAAGCCATCGCATCCACGTAGAGCAGCAGGCGGCTCCACCCGGTGGCTCCGGTCGGTGGCGCTCCCGGCGTGGGATCAAAGGTTACCCAGCCATACTCCGGAAAGTACGCCTCCGCCCAGGAGTGCGCGCTGCTGGCGCGAATTACATAGTTGGAGCTCAAATCGTTGAATTCGCTGGTCCGGAAGCCGTTCACGACCCGCGAGGGAATCCCCAGGGTGCGCAACATGATGGCCATGGAGGAAGCGAAGTATTCACAATGTCCCTCCTTGCGGACGAAGAGGAAGTCCGCCAGCGGATCTTTCGGCGCGACCCGCGGAAGCTGCAGGGTATAGCCAAAGCTGGTCATCAAGTAGCGTTCCAGAACAACCGCCCGGTCATAGTTGTTTCCAGCCGAGGCGGTGACCTGCCGGGCCATCTGCGGGATGCGCGCGTCCAGCGCCGGTGGCAGCTGCAGGTATGGCAGCTGAATTTCTGGCGAATAAGACTCAGGGGCCGCGCGCAGTTCTTCTGGCCTGGGCGTGGCCAGGTCTGAATCCGCCTCATAGAGACTGATGGGGTGGGCCGGGTCGAGGTCGTAAACGGCCCCCGCGCGGTCGGTTGACACGAAACGATAGACGCCGCTCAGAAAGCGTGGCTCGGACGCGAGGAAGAAAATGTTTGTGCCGATCGGCTCCATCAGCACACGGTAGTGGATCGGCTGTACGGCTTTCGATCGCGTGCCCTCGGGCTTTCGCCAAAGCGCGAAACGCCCATCGCTTTGCCGAAAAAGGTTGGACTGCTCGGTTGGGTTCGACCAGGTTTTCCCATCGAAGGCCTCGAGCGAAACTCCACGCCACTTCAGGTCGTAGGAACCGCGGGTGTCTCCGTCGATTTGAACATGCATGACCACCGCGTTCGATTGCTGAATCTGCCCGATGCGCCCCAGCTGTACCTGATCACTGAAACCGGTTGCCATGTCGTTGCCCCCGGCATAGGAACTGAGGTAGCCGACCGACATACGCGGCAGCAGGAAGAAGATCGCAAACGCCCCCGCGAGAATCAGAGCCACCAGCACCGGCGAAGCGCCCGCCAGGAAAAACGCCATCCTCCTGTACGTCAACGGATCGGTCGCCTCGCGGGCCGGAATTGTGGCTGTGTGCGAGGAACGCCGCATCTCCATCAGCACAAAAGTCGACACCGCCATCAGCATGAATCCCGCAAAAGCGACCAGGAAAACGCTATCGACGGTCAGCACCGCCGCCGCTAAGACCATCACGAACGACAGAATGCCCAGCATGTAGTGGTCGCGATCCTTCTGCGCGGAAAACAGCCGAATCACCATCCCAAACAGCACCAGGTGTACGGTCGCGCTCAGGAAGTTCCCCGAGAGCAGCGTGTAATCCGCCACATAAAAGGCCATGTAGCCGACTGTGAGATAGTTCGTCCATCGGGCAGAAATCTGCGCCTCGCTACGCTTGCTCAGAAGGTAGCCACGGATCAGCAGCGCCGTACCCACCAGCGCGACGGCGGGCGCATCCAGAGTTCCGGTACTCGCCAAGGTACCGAAGCCGGTCAGGACTAGGAGGTAGAGCGACACCTGAAAATAACGCTCGATCGCTTGCGGCAGCGTGACCATATCGAATTTTGCTGGCCTGGCGGGAGACATGGAATCCGTTATTCTTCGCCATATCCGCAACGAAGGGAAGGGTACGTTGGTTCCCAAGCTGGATGGTAAACTACTGGGGGTCAGGTATCGGCCCCACGCGACGTATTCCCGCCAAACCCGCCAGGTCCGGAAGGAAGCAACGGTAACGGGCTCTTAGGTGTGCAGTGGGTTCCCGGTGCCTGGCTTTTTTCCCTTGGACGTCCCGCGTGCGGGATGGAGGGTGGGGCGGAAGGGTCGCGGCATTGGTACGAAGTGGTGGAGCAGCGTGTTAGCTGGCCGTAGGTCAAACCCACTGCAGCCCGCCCGGAGCGAATAGATTTTATTGGGCAGGGTCCAGCGCGACGTTGCCGCACCTAGACCTGGCCGCACGGTCCGCAGTCCGCACTCCACTGCCTTTCCGACCCGCCCTATCCCATGAAGCCCACGGTGGGCGTCGCGAAGTTAGCCAGATTGGGGAAGACCGAAGGAAGATCCGCCGCGGAAACTCCGAACCAGCTGGCCAGCGTGGCCGCGTACTGATCGAGCGAGGTCGTGGGGACCCATCGTCCTTCACCGGTCGCGTCGTCCGGTCCGTTCGCGGCCAGCGTCGGGAAGGTCCCGTAGAAATCCCCTCCCTTGACTGCTCCTCCCACCACCATGTGGTGACTGCCCCAGGCATGATCGGTCCCCGAACTATTGGGAAGCCAGGTGCGACCGAAATCGGATAGCGTAAAGGTCGTCACGTTGGACGCCACGCCCATTTCGACAGTCGCCTGGTAGAAGGCGTTGAGGGACTGGTTGAGGTCGTTGAATAGATTATCCTGTGTGGCGAGTTGGTCGCTGTGCGTATCAAAGCCACCCATCGACACGAAGAATATCTGTCTCGGCAGCCCAAGCGCGGCTCGCACCTGGATAATCTTCGCTACCTGCTGAAGCTGGCCCGAGAAACCGGAGTTTGCTGGAAACACCGTGGTTAACGGAGTTCCAGAAGCCAGTGCCGCTGCCAGGGCCTGTCCGTTCTGGATTGCGTTCCCGGTGGTCGTGCTGGCTGCTTGGACCAGGGACAGGCCGGTATCGAACGTCAGCAGGCTCTGGAGCGCGCTCAGGCGGGCTGTAGATTCTGCCGAGCCGCCGAAGCCGCTCAACAGCCGCGTCGGATTGCCGTTGGACTGAATTGACTGCGCCACGATTCCTTCACAGAAAATGTTCGTCCCGGCCAGCGAAATAATGATCGGAAACGTGCCCCCAAGGGCGGCCTGAATCTTGTCGGCGGTTCTGCCGGCCCATCCGGTTTCGGCGACCTTATCGAGGATGGCGGTTTGCATTTGGGCTTCCTGGTCGGAGTGCGAGAACAGGTTTATGGGCACTTGAACCCCGCGGTTTCGGAATTGGGTTCGCGTGGTGGGCTGTATGAGAGTTCCCACATTGGCGGCGACGGCCATATGCTGCTGATTGAACAAGGACTGCAGGGCAGTCAATCTTGGATGGAAAGCGAACGGCCGCCCAGGCGTGGGTGGATTGATCGGCAGGAGCGAACCCTGCGCCAATGCCAGACCACCGCGCGCTTGCTTATAGGCCCCGTACCCTGCGCTATCGAAGGGGATCACCATGTTGTTGCTGTCGTTGCCCCCGAACAGGAAGACGCAGACCAGCGCCTTGTAATCGGTGGCGCTCTGCGCCAGCGCATTTACCATCCCGAAGCGGCTGAAGCTGGCCGCGGCAAATCCGGCGGCGGCAGAACAGCAACTGGTGCGTAGGAACTCTCTGCGATTCCATTTAGCCATGGCTTCCCCCTCAGTGCTCAACCTGGAACTGCGACGAACTGCCGATCAGGTAGAGTGCGGCCTTGGTGCGCCGTGTATTGTCGGTAATGTTGGAAATGGTAGTGACGATCGTGTTGCGCGCGTTGTCAGAGAGCTGGCCGTGCAGCATCACGTTAGCGAGCGAATCGATCAGGGCCCCTGGATTCGGCGCCAGACCCACGTACGCGGAGATGTCCGTGGTCGTGGTGCTGCTGACGCTCCCATACACCAGGTCGTTCACGAAGTTGACGCGTGTGATCGCTGTGGTGCTGTTGAAGATCCTGAATTCGGGTCCCAGCAGAGTCGTTCCCGGAATCCCGTTGTCCGGTGGATAAAAATTGAAGACGGTTGGCGACTCAAAGGGCTCTTCTTTCATGTCGGAGGCGTAACCGTCCAGTTTGGCTCCGTCGGAGGTCGCATTGGCCGCGCGGAGCAGGTTTGTCATGAACAGGACCGGCTCCTTCAAGTGCCCGTCGCTGGCCTGCACCTGAGCGGCATCGTCGCCGCGGCGCGCCTCTGGATCCATCAGGATCGCGTTGACCACCGCCTTCAGATCTCCGCGAACACCGCTGCCGCTATCGTTAAACACGCTCGCGATGCGCGAAACGTATTCCAGGCTCGGATTGCTCGTTACCAGATGTTGGATGAGTTGCTTGGAGATAAACGGCCCAACATTGGGATGCAGGAAAATATTCTGCAGGGCTGCGGTCAGATCGGCTTGGGCAGTGCCGCCCGCGGCCAAAGTCGCACCATTGAGCAGCAGCTTGGTCCCCGTGTCGTGGTGGTTGTCAAAGGGAATCATCGGCCCACCGTAGTACTCGGGATTACCGAACCGCGCTGTGGCGCCCGCTTTCGTGGGATAGGTCCAACCGGTGAACACGTGAGCGAAACCGATAATGGTGTCCTGGGTGTAGGTGGGAACCGGGATCCCGTTGGAGTCCACTTGCGGCGTCCCATCGGGATTCAGCTGTGCCAGTCCGATCGAGAACAGCTGCAGGATTTCACGTGCGTAGTTCTCGTTGGGCTCCGAGCCCGAGTTTGGATCGGGCTTGTCGTTATTCACCATATCCAGGTAGCGGCCCATAGTCGGACTCAACGTGACGTCGCTTAACAGGGTAGAGAAGCTCCCGAACGCGTCCTTCTGCAACATGTTCACCCACTGGGTGAAGGCGCTGGGGTCGCCGATTTTCTGGTTTGACACCACGAAAATCTGGGCGAGGGCCCAAGCCGTGCGCTGGCGCAGTTGATCCGGCCCGGTGAGGGCGTTGGTAAAGAAGCGCTTCTTGACCACGCTGATGTCGTCGTTCGTCCCCGGTGCCGGATAGGCGGAGGCGGTGGCGTTGAACTGCTCGTTGAGGAATCCCTGCAGACCCACCTGCTGCACGTGGTTGACGAGCTGCGGCGTTGGCCCGAAGGTAGACTGTTCCAGGAGCCGCCCGGCGGCACTGGCCGTGACCCCCGTGTTGGAGGCTCCTACCTGCACTTGCAAAGCATTCGACCTAGGCGATCCCGTGCCGGGATTGATCACCTGGATAATCGCGGTGCCGGCTGCGGATGACGTTCCCGTTGCACTGAGGCTGGTTGAAGAAATGAAGGTCGTGGGCAGGAGCGCCCCATTAAAGACTACCTGCGCCCCGGACAGGAAATTGCTTCCGCTGACGGAAACCGTGAAGTTTCCCACCGGAACTGGTGTGGGGAGGACTGCGGACAGAATGGGGAGGTTGCTTAAGAGTATTACGTAGCCGGGCGGATTGTAGGAGCCGGCTTCCACCGTCGGAGCATTGATGTTGATCGTCACGGGGGCAGGGCCGGGCAAGACACTCGGCGCGGTGTACAGACCGCTCGCCGAAATGGTGCCCACGATGGCACTGCCTCCCACCACGGTATTGACTTCCCATTGGACAGCTTGGTTCGTGGTTCCAGAAACCGTTGCTTTAAACTGCGCTGTTTGTCCAGGGCGAAGCTGGACACTTGCCGGTGTAATCGTCACTGTGACCTGGACTCCCACCTTGACCATCAGGGCTGAGGAAGCCATCGCCCCTGGATCCGGGTTCGACACGGTGAGTTGCACCGACATACCTTTTTGGGAAGCCGTGGTCGTGCCCGTTGCGGTCAACCGCGTCGCCGACACGAACTTCGTGGTCAACGCCTGCCCGCCGAACATCACCTTGGCGCCATTGACGAACTTTGTTCCGGCAATCGTGATCGAAAAATTACCGACCGGGACGGAAGCGGGGGAAACGGCCGTCACGGTCGGTACCGGATTCTCCAGCGAAACGCTGCTCTTGCCGGAGAGCATCTTGTCGGACACAGAGGTGGCTTCGACGCTGACGGAACTTGGATTGGGGAGGGCTGCGGGCGCGGTGTAGACCCCGCTGGTACTGATCTTGCCGATGGTCGAATCGCCACCCACGGTCCCATTCACCGACCACATCACGGACTGGTCCATGCTGCCTTTGACAGTGGCGCTGAACTGGAGCGGGTCGCCGGCGCGCACGCTGGCGGTCGCCGGACTCACCGCCACTGCCGAGGAGGATTGACTGCCAGACCCCCCTCCGCCCATGGCCACACACCCCGAGAGCAGTCCAAGCCCAAGCGAAAGCACGAGAGTGGAGACAATACGAGTGGATCGAATCCCTGCCATCCTCAGCATCTCTCATCCCCCTTCCCAGCAACCCGAGTGCAGAGCTGTTGTACTCGCACCAAGCTAGTGCAAGGTGGGGATTGAGCGACAGGTCTCAGGAGTTCAGGCGAAACCCGGTATCCGGCGCTCGTTTTGCTGTCTGAAATGCAATGCAACGACGCGCTATCTGGCCACTGTAGGAAGTACCTTCTTGCCGCCGCCGTACCTGTCCAGAAGTAACCCGCAGCAACTCTGCGGATGAACTCCGCGTTCGCTCCCCATCACCGTAGAAGTCGATGTGTCACATAGAGTTGGACACGGCAGCCTGCCGTGCCGCACAATAAACGGTTCTTATTCACGGCCTGGAGAGTAAGAGTGAGCAAACCTGCGTGCGCGAAGATCAGCGCCCTCGGTACGTATGTTCCGCCCCGCATTCTCAGCAACGCCGATTTGGAAAGGATGGTCGAAACCTCCAACGAATGGATTCTGGAGCGCACCGGAATCCGTGAGCGTCACCTGGTCGACCAGGGCGTTGCCACGAGTGATCTAGCTGTCGAAGCTGCGAAGAAAGCGCTCGTGGAGCGTGGTCTCCTGCCCACGGATCTTGAAGCGATTCTGGTCGCCACCGTCACGCCAGATATGTTCTTCCCCTCGACAGCCTGCCTGGTGCAGCATAAGCTGGGCGCCAAAGGCGCCTGGGGATTCGATCTCTCCGCGGCCTGTTCCGCTTTTCTCTACGCCCTGCAGACGGGTGCGCAGTTCATCTCGACCGGCATGCACAAGAAGGTGATCGTCATCGGGTGCGATGTGATGTCGTCGATCATCGACTACACCGACCGGGCGACCTGCGTGATCTTCGGGGATGGCGCCGGCGCCGTGATTCTCGAACCTGCCGACGAGGACTCCGTCGGCCTAATCGACTATATCCACGAAGTGGACGGTTCGGGCGCGTGCTCTCTCTACATGCCCGGCGGCGGCAGTCTGCATCCCTCGACCCGCGAGACGGTGGATAAGAAGATGCACTACGTCCACCAGGACGGTCAGGCGGTCTTCAAGTTCGCCGTCCGGAAACAGACCGAACTCTGCGAGAGACTCCTGGAACGAAATGGCCTGAAAGGCAGCGACATCGACGCCTTCATCCCCCACCAGGCAAACCGCCGCATCATCATGGCCACGGCCGACCGCCTCGGTCTGCGCCCGGAAAGCATCATTGTCAACATCGATCGCTACGGCAACACCACCGCCGGGACCATTCCTCTGGCGATGGACACCGCGCGCCAGGAAGGGAAGTTGAAGAAAGGAAGCCTGGTGTTGTTGGCCTCAGTCGGTGCGGGGTTTACGGTCGGGGCGACGCTGCTGCGCTGGGCGTACTAGGAGAGTTCAAGTTTAAGGCTCAGCGAATACGCAGCCGGAGCGCGCTGTACGCACGGCCTTGCCCAGAAGCGCCGGGTGTGCTTGGGAGTGAAAAGCTGGGGCACGCGTCTCCCAGTCCATGCTCTTGAGGGTGATCCACCGGCACTCCCCTTCCACCTTATCGACCACAGCCGGAAGAGCAAGAAGAGCAAAAAGATAAAGTTTCTGAAACGAGGGCAGACCATAACGAGCTCGCGGGCGCGTCTGCCTTGTTCGCGGCCCGCTGGTGGATCAAAATCCAGCCACCGGCATCCCCACTCTCGGGGGCGTCGGGGGTTACCACTCATTCTTCTCCCTTCCTCTTTCCCGCCCCAGCGAAACTTCCTTGTGGCGGTTCTCCGGTGTGCTCTGCGCCCGGGTGCCTGCTGAGGCTCGGATCCCGCGTGTCTAAGGCCTGGTCATCCTTTCCGGTCGCACCAGTTGGTCGAACTCTTCGCCGGTAAGATACCCGAGCTTCAACGCTGCCTCGCGCAGGCTGGTGTGCTCCACGTGGGCGGTGTGGGCGATCTTGGCGGCCTTGTCGTACCCGACCTTCGGCGCCAGCGCCGTCACCAGCATCAAGGAGTTTTTGACGTGCCCATCCACCTTGGCGCGATTGACCTCGATGCCCTTGACCATGTACTCGACGTACCCGTGGCAAGCGTCCGTGATCAGAGTCACTGAATGGAGAAAGTTGTAGATGATCACCGGCTTGAAGACGTTGAGTTCAAAGTTGCCTTGGGAGCCGGCGAATCCCACCGCAGCGGTGGCGCCGTGAACCTGCACGCACACCATCGTCATTGCTTCGCACTGCGTCGGGTTCACCTTGCCCGGCATGATCGACGACCCCGGCTCGTTCTCCGGGATCGACAGTTCCCCCAGGCCGGAACGCGGACCGGAAGCCAGCCAGCGGATGTCGTTTGAAATCTTCATCAGCGACGCGCCCAGCGTTTCGAGCGCACCCTGTGCGAAGACGATCTCGTCGTGCGCGGAAAGCGCGGCGAATTTGTTCGGATGGGATCGGAAGGGAAGCCCCGTAAGCTCGGCGATCTTCTGCGCAGCGCGTTCCGCGAATTCGGGGTGGGCGTTCAGCCCGGTGCCGACCGCTGTTCCACCAATGGCGAGGTCGTAGAGTCCGTCGAGCGTCAGCTCCAGTCGCTTGATGTCGCGCTCCAGCAAGCTGGCCCAACCACCGAACTCCTGCCCGACGGTCAGGGGCACGGCGTCCTGCAGATGGGTGCGCCCGATCTTCACGATGTCGTCGAACTCCTTCGCCTTGGCCGCAATCGCGTCATGCACGTTCCGGATCGCGGGGATCAGCGCGTTCTTTACCCGCTCCGCCGCCGCAATGTGCATCGCGGCCGGAAATGTGTCGTTCGACGACTGGGACATGTTCACGTCGTCATTGGGATGGATTGGCTTCTTGGAGCCCATCACGCCGCCTGCGATCTCAATCGCGCGGTTGGCGATGACCTCGTTCACGTTCATGTTGGTCTGGGTGCCACTGCCCGTCTGCCAGATACGCAAGGGGAACTGGTCATTGAGTTTGCCAACAATCACTTCGTCGGCAGCCTGCACGATGAGGTTGGTCTTTTCCGGGGGAAGTTTGCCGAGATTCTGGTTCACTAGCGCGCAGGCCTTTTTGAGAATCCCGAACGCGCGAATCAGCTCCGGCGGCATGGTGTCGCGCCCGATGTTGAAGTGCAGAATCGAGCGCTGAGTCTGCGCGCCCCAATATACGTCGGCCGGGACCTCGACTTGTCCCATGCTGTCGGATTCGATGCGCGTGCGCTTCGGCTGTTCCGCGGGTGCTGCCATAGTCGTATTCCTGATCGGTACGCGAGGGATGAACGCAATGGGAGAGTATAACGCGGATGACCGACCTCGTTATGCGCCGGGGCACAGGTCGCATGTGACGTGAAAAAGGCCGTTCCGGGCCCATGCTAGAATCGATCGTTCAAGCGTAAGTTTAGGGGCGCTTGGCTGCCCCGCCCCAGGCACGTCAGGAACCGACCTTGGCCACGACGGAATACATCCCCGCCACTCTGCCCAGGAAACAAGCGCGCTCCCGGCCCGATCAGCGGACGGACGTGTTGGTCATCGGCGCCGGTCCGACCGGCTTGGCCTGTGCAATCGAGGCTCAGAAGATCGGGCTTAAGGCCATGATCCTTGACAAGGGTTGCCTGGTAAATTCCGTCTACAACTATCCGACCAACATGGTCTTCTTCACCACCCCGGAACTGCTGGAAATCGGCGACATTCCCTTCGCGTGCGCGGCTCAGAAGCCCACGCGGCAGGACGCGCTTGAGTACTACCGACGCGTTACCGAGCACTATGAGCTACACGTGCACCAGTATCAGTGGGTCAAGACCGTGACCGGCCGGGACGGCGATTTCCGCGTCACCGCCACCGACCGCGCCGGCAAGATCCATGACCACCGTACGAAGAAAGTCATTGTCTCGACCGGCTACTACGATCTGCCCAATCACCTCAACATTCCCGGAGAGGATCTGCCCAAGGTCTTTCACTATTACAAGGAGCCATACCCGTATTACGACAGTGACGTGCTCGTCATTGGCGGGAAGAACTCGGCCGCCGAGACTGCGCTCGACCTGTGGCGGCACGGCGCGCGCGTGACGCTCGTTCACCGCGATGACACGATCTCTCCGGGCGTGAAGTATTGGGTTCGTCCGGATCTCGAGAACCGCATCAAGAACGACGAGATCACCGCCTATTTCCGGAGTTCGGTGCGGGAGATCGGTGACGGTTTCGTTGTGTTGAGCACGCCCCAGGGGCCTGTTCGGCTCGAGAATGACTTCGTGTTTGCCATGATCGGCTACCATCCTGACTACGATTTTCTGCGCAGCCTCGGATTGGAACTTTCCGACACGCAAAATCGCCCCTTTTGCGATCCAGAGACCCTCGAAAGCAACGTGCCGGGAATTTACGTGGCGGGAGTGATCGTTGCGGGATCGCGCACGAGCGAGATCTTCATCGAAAACGGCCGCTTCCACGGGAAGCAGATCGCGGCCCATCTTCGCCAGAAACTCCATCCCGGCATCCAGGCGGCCGAACTGTAGGAGTCACCCTCGACCTTAGAGCACCAGGGACCCGTCTGAGGTTCTGTGCGCGTCCGCCAGGAAGGCTTTAACCCAATCAAAGATCGCAAAAAGGGTCGCGAAAGACACCCCTTTGCGCACTTTGCGAATCCATTGCAAGCTTGGCGGTCAAAAGCGTTTGCCCGGGCTATCCCAGCTCCACGGACTGTTCCCCTAACTGCTGATTGATAAGCCGAGCCATCAGAGGCTTCAGCCTCTCCCCGGTCTTCGCCAGCACGAAATCCTGTTCTTCCTCGGACCAGTCCAGTTTGAAGCTGGTGGTCAGCGCTGAGATCCAGATCTGCCGCACCGGAGCATTGGGCGAGACGACGAACCGGGTTCCGTCCTCAAAGCCGACGTTCAGCGCCCCGGCTTGGTCTTCGACTTCGATGTCGGCCGAGTCCTCCGCCGCAAACAGGCTTTTCTTGAGGGCTGCGAAGGCTTGGTCGGCGTGGTCACGAAACGCGAGTTCGTCGAGCATGGAGAGATTATAGAGAAGTTGTCAGCTCTCCAGCTGTCAGCCTTCAGCCATCCGGGATCATTCCCCCGGGAGCCCATGCTGTTTGAGCCGCCCACGGCCATCAGCCACAGAGTTCGTGTTTGATCGCTGGTCGCTGACAGCTACTTCAACAAATACTCCTTCACAAACATCACCGTCGCATAGAATTGAAAGTCCCGGTTCTTCTTCTTCCTGAACCCATGTCCTTCATTTTTCCCCAGCAGATACCACACGGGAGTGTTGCTCTGGCGGACCATCCCCACCATCTGCTCACTCTCACTTGCCGGCACGCGCGGATCGTTCTTGCCCGCGATCACGAACAGGGGCTTGGTGATGTTCTGGGCCTTATTGGCGGGGGCGATGCTTTCCAGGTATGCTCGCGTCTTCGGATCACGCTCATCGCCGTATTCCACTCTCCGCAGATCTTGGCGGTAACCTGAGGTGTGCTCCAGGAAGGTAACCAGGTTCGAGGGTCCGACGATGTCGACCGAGCAGCAGATGCGGTCGTTGTAGCTGGTTGCGATGGCAAGGGTCATGAAGCCCCCGTAGCTGCCTCCCGTGATCAGCACGCGCTTTGCATCCAGGTCGGGTTGCTGCGAAATCCAGTCGAACAGGGACTGGATGTCCTTGTAGGAGCCATCCCGCAGGACGCCGTTGTCAAGCGCGAGGAACTTCTTGCCGTAGCCTGTGGACCCGCGCACATTCGGGAAGATCAGAGCGATCCCCAGTTCGTTCAGGTAGTAGTTGCTAGCTCCGAGAAAGTCCGGCCGGAACTGTCCTTCGGGGCCGCCGTGGATCAGGATCATCACAGGCCGCGGTCCCTTGAACTTATCCGGGGGACGGTACAGGAAGCCGCTGATCATGCGATTGTCCCAGCTCTTCCAATGAATCAGTTCCGGCGCGGCGAAATTCATTGTGTTCAACCCGCCGGTTTCGCTGAAAGTCCAGCGCTCCAACTTGTGGTTTGCGGTGTCCAGCGAGTACACGTCGGAGGGAGAATGCGCTGAGTCCAGATTGAAGGCCAACTCCTGGCTGTGCCGCCGCCAGCGGACACCGTCCACGATCCCCTGGGGCAGGTTGGGGACGGGGTGCTCCAGCTTGTGCTCGACGTCGTAAATGTGCAATACACCGAACCCGTCTTCGTTGGTGACGAACGCAATCTTTCGTCCGTCGTCTGAAAGATCGAACTCCTCGACATCCCAGAGAATTGTGCTGGTGAGGTAGCTGAGCTCCTTGCTGCCAAGGTCGATGTACGCCAACTGATGAAATTCGGAGTCCCTGTCCGTGGTTGTGTAGATGCCCTTGCCGTCCTTGCTGAGGCGTCCGCCCGCATACGAGATCTTTTCGCTTCCTCGCCTGGGTGTGATCAGATCCTTGTCACCGGTTTCGGCGTCCACCAGCCACAGGTAGCTCTCGTTCGCGGAAATCTCTTCATTGACGAGGATCTTTCGGCCGTTCGGCGACCAGTCGAGAGCTTCCCAACCGCCACCTTCCAGTTTGGCGACGATGTGGTCCGACTTGGGGTCGGCTGGATTGATTGCGTAGAGATCGACATCCTTTCCGGTGCGCCGCGTTGAAGCATAGGCGATCTTTTCGCCGGCATCGGACCACACGGCGCCTGTGTTGCGCGACTTCCCATCGGTGAGCAGCGTGATGTCGCCGGAGCCGAGGTCGTAGCGGTAAAGCTGGTAAAATTCGCCACCACCAATGTCCTTGCTGAAGACAAAGTAGTTTCCCTGTGTCGGTTCATACTGTGCGTTGCTGACTGGGTCGGGATAGAACGTCACTTGCGAACGCGCTCCACCCGGCATTTTCACCTGGTGGATTTCGGCGACGTCGGCAAAGCGCGTAGAGATCAGCATCTCCCGCCGCGCGGGATGCCAACTCGCCAGGCTTGCTCCCCGGAAGTTGCTGTAGCGGTCGATGCTCTCCGCCACGGAAGCCGGAATCTTCGGAACTCCTTCCGCCACGAGGTTTTCATTCGGAACGATCTCGTCCGTTTGCGCAACCGCGACCGAACCGAAAAGGGCAAGGCACACCAGCAGGCGGAACAGGGATTTCACGGGCGCACTCCTTCGCGTCAGATCGTGGAACGATATTGTCAGCAGAGCAGAAGGCGCATCTTAGGCCTTGCGCTAGGCGGCAGTCAATTAGGTCTGGCCGAGGGATCGGAGCGAGGCGCCGAGTCGGAACAAAAAAGCGGCCCGCGAGACTTGCTCGCGGGCCGTAACGAGATTAGGAGACGAGGGTAAAGCGGTGAGGAAACTATTTTTCGTCAGCGAAGCGGCGGCGACTGAAGCCAGCCATGCTGACCATGCCCGCCCCGAACAGCAACAGGGACAAAGGCGCGTTCGAAGAATGCCGTTCTAGAAATGCAGACGTCAATGAACTCAATGACAGCAGAAGCATGGAAACCTTCGAGACGCGTGAGGACATCCGATCAGTTCCTCCGCCTCTGACTAGTGCAAGCGCGGGGCCTAAGGGCATGCCAGCCTGAATGCCAGGCAGGTAGCCCGTGCGACAACTAAGTCATTTAATTTACTAAGGTTGTGCGTGCTCTAAGAGGTTGACAAATCGCGGCAGTCGGCTCGTAAGTGAAAAATATTGCACACGGCGTTGGGATTTGCCCTGGCGGTTGGGGTTGTCGAGTGCGGGTCCGCAGAAAAGACCTTCGCCCGGGGCTCAAATCAGGCTTTTCGCGCCAGCGCAAGATCGTGCAGATAAGTCCTGCAAAGTCAAGGATTTGGATGTTGATCGCCGTCTAAGTTGTTGATTTTAGGACATTAGAGGCGGAGGGATGCTCTCAGTCCGCCAGAAAACAATCCCACGCGGTTCTGCTACGGGCTTGATCGGTTATCTTGAATGGCCTTGTTATTAAGACGGGGCATTTCTCGGCAATGGAACCAGAGCCAGAAGGCGAAGTAAGTTCGATCTCGTTCGCTTCCTATGTGCGAATTCTGCGGGAGAACTGTAACTTTCGGCGCTTGTGGCTCGCACAGATCGTCAGCGAGATCGGCGACTGGTTCTACACCCTAGCCATTTACAGCCTGCTTCTAAAGCTCACAGGACATGCAGGCTCGGTCGCGCTGGCGCTGGTATTGCAAGTTCTTCCGCAGACGTTTGTGGGTCCAACGGCAGGCGTGGTCAACGACCGCATCCGCCGCAAGCGGGTGATGATTGCGGCCGATCTGGTTCGGGTCGTCATCGTGCTCGCCATGCTGATGGTCCGCTCGCGCAGCACCGTCTGGTTGGTCTACCCGCTGCTCCTGCTCGAGACCATCATGGCCGCGTTCTTCGAGCCGGCGCGCAGTTCCGTGATCCCGAATATCACCAAGCGCGAGGACGTGATCGTCGCGAACACTCTGTCGTCCACGACCTGGTCGATGAACCTGGTTCTGGGCGCGACCTTAGGCGGCCTTGTAGGAGCGTTGCTCGGCCGCGATGCGGTCTTCGTTCTGAATGCCCTGTCGTTCCTGGTCTCGGCGCTCTTGATTGCCGGCATGTACTTCGCCGAGCCGCATGCGGAAGCAGCGGCGCCGCTGCGTGTGCGCGACTTGGTCGACTACTCTCCGGTGGTGGAAGGTGTGCGCTACGTGCGCGGCAAGCGCAACCTGCTCGCCACCCTGTTCGCCAAGGCCGGGAACCTCGTGATTGGTCCGAGCTGGGTGCTGTTCACGGTGATGGGACACAAGTATTTCTCGGTCCATTGGCACAATCTCGACCCACAACGCGGCGCCATGTTAGGCATGAGCCTCCTGCTGGGCGGACGCGGTATCGGTGCCTTGATCGGGCCGTTGATCGCCGCACCTTGGGCCGGACAACAAGAACGGCGTTTACGTCTCGGCATTTTCTACGGATATCTGGTCACCGCTCTCGGTTATGCGCTCATCGGCAAAGCCAACAACGTATGGTTCGCCTGTTTTTGGGCGGCATTCGCGCATTGCGGAGGCGCGACCGTCTGGGTGTTCTCGACCACTCTGCTGCAACTGAACACCGACGATCGATTTCGCGGCCGCGTCTTCTCGGCCGACCTAGGCCTTTGCATGCTGACGATCGCCATCGGCGCGTATGTTTGTGGCGCCCTTCTGGATAGGGGGATCTCCGCCCGCACGCTGGTGACGGCAACTGGGTTGGTGATGCTGCTTCCGGCAGCGCTGTGGGGTTGGGCGACGAAGCTCTGGAAGACTGCTCCGATGTCAGAGAGTGCTCTGGCTGAGTGAGCAGCTTCGCTCAGCGGCGGCGCTATGAAAAGCGGGCGCTACACCTGGTCGATCTTCGCAGCCATGATGAAGTCGCTCTCGGTCAGGCCGTTGACTTTGTGCGTCCACAACGTGACTTCCGCCTTGCCCCACGCAAGCAGAATGTCGGGATGATGGCCTTGCTCTTCGGCCACAGCTCCGACGCGGTTGACGAAGTCGAGCGCCTTCTGGAAATCTGGAAACGTGAATGTGCGCGTGAGGTGATGGTTGTCGACTACTTTCCAGTGCGGCACCTGCGGCTGAAGGGTCGCGATGGCTTCCCGCTCGAGAGCATCGACTCCACCGCGGCACGGAACACAGGTCTTGCTGGCTAGTTCGGACATCGGGTCACCCTAAGGGACGTCGTAAATGGACACAGAAAGAAAGAGCCAACTTTCTAGAAAGGAATATCCTCGTCTGTAATCGGCGACGTCGCGGCGGCGGGCTCCGCTTCGGGCGTGCTCTGATCGAAGTGGTTGGCCGAGCCGCGAGTTCCTCCACCGCCTTCGCCACCACCTCCGCCTTCACCGCGTCCGCCAAGCAGGACCATCGTGCCAGCGACCACTTCGGTCATGTACTTCTTCTGGTTGGTTTGCTTGTCGTCCCAGGAACGGGTTTGCAGGCGGCCTTCGATGTAGACCTTGTTACCTTTCTTCAGGTACTCGCCGGCGATCTCCGCCAGACGCTGCCAGAGCACGACGTTATGCCATTCGGTGCGCTCCTGCCATTGCCCCCCTTTGTCCTTGTAGGACTCGTTGGTGGCGAGTGTGAGCTTGGCCACTGCGGTGCCTTGCGGCGTGTATTTCACTTCCGGATCTTTGCCCAGATTACCGATCAGAATGACCTTATTAACGCTCTTTGCCATGAGTGCGGGCTCCTTCGGAGGGTCACTATAGCAGAAACCGGCAGGTGGAAAGCGTGGTATCTGGACAATCGGGGTGTGACAGGGCGCGCGGAATTGCTGAAGATGCGGCCCGCTTGGGTGAGAATTTCAAGGTATAATCTATTCAGCTATGCCTGCCGAAACCGCTGTAAATAAAGCCGCCGGGATGGTCCCGGAGGAACTCAAATTCGAGCCCAAATCGACCGGCCTTTCCACGCCTCGCAAGAAGAAACCAAAAGAGCTGGCTGTGATTACGGAGTGCTGCACGGGATGTGCAGGCTCGCCGGCCTGTGTGGAGTACTGTCCCGTGGCCGACTGCATGTTCTGGGTGCCGGATGAAGATCATCCGCCATTCGGGAGGATCCAGGTGGACCCAATCCTGTGTATTGGCTGCAAGAAGTGCATCAGCAAGGGACCGGATGGATGCTTTCTGGATGGATGCCCGTGGGACGCGATCGCAATGGTGGATACGGCTGAAGTAGAGAAGGAAGTGGGAGTGATGGCGATTTAGCCCTAGCTCTTAGCTTTTGGCTTTTAGATTGCGCGCGCCTGCGGCGCGTTTTTGTTTTGGCGCGAAAATCTGTTCAGCTATGCCCCTTGGCCCGGTCCCGGATCGCTTTGTCGGTGAGGAGCGCTTGCTGGCGGATGTGGTCGGGGACGCCGGGCAGATGCCGTTCATAAGGCGTGATGGCCGGTAGGTCACCGGGTTGGCCGATCAGGTAGAGGGCGCGCAATGCTTCCCAGACCTGGTCGGTGCCGGGATCGACCGTGGCGATCTCCGTTCCCACGGAGACGGGCCGTCCCGTCTGCACGAACAAGTTTCGAATGCGACCGGAAATCGGGGAGCGGACTTCCACGGTCCGCTGATCGCTCTGGAGCTTCGCAATCAAGCCGCCCTGATGGATCGCGGTGCCTGGTTTGTCGGCATCAACGACGCGGCCTGCGCTTGGGGCAGTGATCTTCACGGATTCTAGCAGGGCCACGATCTGAAGCCGCCCGCTGGCATCTCCGAAACGTACGAGCGAAAGGGCTGCGTTGCCGCGCACGACCGGCGACGGGTCTGCCAGCATCTTCACCAAAGCATCATGGAATCCGGAGCCTGAGGTGTCCTGACCCAGGACCCACGCGTCGGTGTTGCGGACTTCCTCGACGGGATGGGCCGCGAGTCTGACAAGTTCCGGATACCAGCGGATCACGGTCGCGTCGTGGCGCGACATGCGTTCGCCCATCTGGATGAGTGCGTGCTGAATGTGGCGGGGGTGACGATCGTCCTGCAGGTAGTCGGTGACCTGCTGTTCGGAGAGATGGCGGCCAAACCAGGTGTTCCACCAGAACAGGAAGGGCATAAGCACAAGCAGCCAGCCGGTGATGAAGAAGAGGACCCGGTGGCGGGTGGACATGCCGGGACGAGGCTTGGCGGGCGGTTCTGAGGCGAGGTCACTCGCAGGTGTGGGGTTCGCGGACACGAGGGAGGAAATATACACTACTCAACCACATCCGCGTCCAGAACTCTGTCCTGTTCCAGGTAGTGAGAAACGGCGTACTGAGCGAGGAGAGGAGTCTGCAAATGGATCTCGGCTCCGATCCACTCGCCTTTGCCGTGAGCCGTCGTCGGCGGATGTGTACATGAGCCGCCCGAGCCAAATTGTGGCCCGAAGTCGGCGCTTTGAATCTGGTCGAATTGCCGGAGGTTGGTCCAGGCTTCGTTGCCAACGGTGCCGGAGACATCAATCTTGAGTCGAACGGTAGACATCGGTGAGCATTCTTACCCGCACGGATACAGAGCCAGTCCCAGGAGCCCCGTCGAAAACTGAGGGGTCGAGGGTGGCGCGAACCACTGGTACAACATGAAGTAGACGAGGACTCCTGTCATGGAAACGTACAGCCAGAGCGCAAATGTCCAGCGGGCGATGGTCCGGTGGCGGTCGGAAAGCTCGCGCAGCCCGCGGGTCAGGGTGACGATCACCATCGAAACGATCACGATGGCCAGCACAACCTGTGAGATCAAGATCGTGAAATAGACGGGGCGCCTCCAGCCTGTGCCCGGGAAGCGCACGGAGCCTACGTGAACGTGGTAGTACACGTGCGAAATCAGGAACAGCGTTGAAATCGCTACCGCTGTGAGCATAACCAGGCGGTGTTGCGCGATGCGGCGCCGGCCGATCAGCCAGCGTCCGGTGAGGAGCAGGATGAGGAGCAGGATAGTGCTGGCGGGGTTCAGAGTGGCATTGATCACAGGGGAGGATCGCGTATTGTTCAGGTGCAAGCATCGTTCTGGGGAAATCCAAGTAAATCCGAAACAATCAGTCGACCAATCTCAGGCCGCCGGTTTCGTCGTTCGGCGGTTGACCATGACGAAGGCCAGACCGAACATAAAGAGCGAGAACAGGATCAGCGTGGCCAACGACGCCGAGAATGCAAATTGCGTCGGGCTCTCCGGATAAAGCAAGTTGCGCAGCGCCTCCACTCCGTAGGTCAGCGGGTTGATCCGCATCAGCCATCGGAGCCACCCGGAAGCGCCTGCCAGCGGGAACATTGCGCCGGAGAGCAGCCAGAGCGGAATCAGGAACAGGTTGATGATGGCGTGGAACGCCGACGTCGAGTCCATGGGCCAGGCGATGGCGAAGCCGAGCGCCGTTAGAGCGAAGGAAACTAGAAAGACGGTCAGCACCACCAGCAGAAATGTAACGAATCCGAAGCGCACGCCGATCAGGGGAGCGAAAACCAGGAAGATGAGGCCTTGTGCGGCGGCCAGTGTCGTACCGCCCAGAACTTTTCCGAGCACGATGGCTGCACGCGGAACGGGCGCCACCAGTACCGAGAGCAGAAAGCCTTCCTTGCGGTCTTCAATGACCGACATCATGGTGAAGATGCTGGTGAAGAGCACGATCATGATCAATGCGCCCGGATAAAAATAGTCCAGGTAGTGTTGCTGGCCGGGGGCATCGCCGGAGCGGAAAGACGTTCCAAAGCCGGAGCCAATCACCAGCCAAAACACCAACGGGGAAGCGATCACGCCGACCACGCGGCTACGCTGCCGGTAGAAGCGCACCAGTTCTCGCCACCACAGAGTGAAGGCAGGCAAGGCAACGCCAGCAGAAGAGTGGGTACTCGGAACAGGAAGAGCGGCGGTCTGCGTGGCCAAGTCGTTAGCTCGTTTTCTTCGCCGGAGCGGCGTCTTTGGTTTTGTCGGGGAGTTTGAGGTAGCCGCAGTCGCGGCATTCCAGGAATGCGTTAAGGAAAAAGAGTCCCGACAGCGTGAGCAGGATCAGGCTCATGAACAGGCCGTCGACCGTGGTGATCGTACCGTTGAGAATTGTCCAGACGATTCCGAGCAACGGGAAGATGCCGAGCACAACGGAAATCAGGAGCATCATGGGCTGCACGCTACCTCCTTACCGGGTTGAGCATTCCGAGACCGCCGGCGGGGTCGAACCGCGATTCCTCGCTTCGCTCGGAACGACAAACTTCATGGCATACAACGCTTGTACTGGCCATCCTGAACTACGGTTTCGGTTCTTCTCCGGTCTCGGTCCAAAAGCGATGTCCGGTGCGATGGATGAAGACGTCTTCCAGCGTTGGCTTGCTGACGGTGACAGCTCGAATCTCTCCAGGAAACGCTTCCACAACGCCCGCAATGAATCGATGCCCATTCTCCAATTCGATTCGCACCTGGTTGGATAGAACGGTCGCTTCGACGCTGAAGCGGGCGCTGAGGCGCCCGGCGAGGGATCCGGCGTCGCCTGAGACGTCCAGCAGGATGACATCCCCGCCGATTTCGTGCTTGAGTTCCGTGGGCGTACCCATCGCGACCAACTTCCCTTCGTTGAGAATCGCGAGACGATCGCAGCGCTCCGCTTCTTCCATCAGGTGGGTCGTGACGATGACTGACACGCGTTCCTGATCCCGCAGGATCTGCAGGTATTGCCAGAGGTCTCGCCGGGCGCCGGGATCGAGGCCAGTGGTAGGTTCGTCGAGCAGCAACATCGACGGATGGTGCAGCAGCCCCTTGGCCAGTTCTACGCGCCGGGCCATGCCGCCGGAGAAGGTTTCCACCATTTCCTGGGCACGATCCGCGAGGCCTACCCGGCCCAGGATCTCCCCGATACGCACCTTCAAACCCGAACCGCGTAGACCGTAGAGGTGGCCCTGATGCCAGAGATTCTCGTAGGCGGTCAACTTCTCGTCGACGCTTTGCGCCTGGAAAACCACGCCGATCTGCCGACGCACTGCGGCCGGTTCTTTGGCAGCATCGAAGCTCGCGATCAGCGCCCGGCCGGCGCTTGGAACCATCAGGGTCGAGAGAATCCGGAAAAGCGTGGTCTTGCCACTGCCGTTGGGGCCCAGCAGGCCGAAGAGTTCGGCTGGCCGGACATCGAAGGAAACGTTGTCGAGCGCGGTTCGGCCGTCGTAGCGATGGACGATGTTCTGCACCGAAATGATCGGACTAGCCGTTGTTTCCGCTTCGGGACCGACTTCCACGTATGCGGGTAGTTTTGAAGACACAGTCTATTCTACGACGAGACCCGGTTCATCATCATCAGAATGAACAGGATCGGCAGATAGAGGACGGTCGCCTGCAGAAGCTGTCGCGCCCGCAGCTTGGAGCGAGCGGCGCTGAGGGGCATCTGGAGCGTGGCCAGCCGTGAGCCGACGTACAGCAGCGCTATCCCCAGAATGAGCGCACCGACCAGATAGATTCGTCCGGCCATGCCCAGCAAAGTAGGAGCCAGGCTCACGGGAATCAGCGCGAGCGAGTAAAGAATAATCCGAAGGGCCGTCGAGCGGCCTTCGGGCTCAACCACGGGCAACATGCGGACCTGGCCAGCCTCGTAGTCCTCGCGATAGAGCCACGCGATCGAAAAGAAGTGCGGGAACTGCCAGAAGAAGACGATGGCGAACATCGCCAGCGCGCCCCACTCCAACTGGCCGCGGGCGGCCGTCCAACCCAAAACCCCGGGCATCGCTCCCGGAAAGGCCCCTACGAATGTGCAGATGGGGTGAATCTTCTTCAGCGGTGTGTACGCGGCCAGATAGACGAACGCGGTGAGAAGCGACAGCCAGCCGGTTAACGGATTCAGCGCCAAGCCGAGATAAAGCGCGCCACCGATCGTCATCACTACGCCCACGAGGGCGGCGTGCCATAGAGTCATCCGCCCGGCCGGCAGGGGACGCTGCGCGGTGCGGCGCATGTGGCCGTCGAGGTCGTGTTCCATCACCTCGTTCAGAGCTGCCGTACCGCCGGACACCAATCCGATCCCGAGCAGCACATGGGCCAGGTTCCACGACAAGGAAGAAACGCCGGATTTCAGAGATCCGAAATAGTAGCCGCACCAAGCCGTCATGACGACGAGAGTCGTGACGCGCAATTTGGTGAGTTCGGCGTAGTCGCGCAGCAGAGTTCCGAACGTGCTGCGCGGGAAGGCCAGGGGCTGAGTTGCGAGGCTCATGCGGCTTGGGGAGTCCGTTCTGTCCCGGGGACGTGTTCTTCCAATGCGACCGGCACAGGTCGCCAGACTTGGATGGCTAAGACCACGGTGGTTGCGAGGAGTAGAGCCCCGACTGCCACGTGGGCTACGGTAGAGATCACCATAGGGAGTTCAGGCTGCACGGCATCCTTACCCCAGGCAACGCGCGTAAGAAACGCGGTGAAGCCGAGGCACAGCTGCGCGATCAGGAGCGATAGCATCATCATCGCGGGTTTGCGGACGGCATCGATCTTCGAATACAGAGACAGGCCACGCATGGCAGTCCAGGTGAGGACGACCGCGACAACTGCGGCGTGCACCACGTGCGGCCACCAACTCATCCCTTTATGGCGGAACATCGCACCCAGGATCAGCTGCACGTAGAGGACGAAGATCGACAACAGTGTCAGCGTGAACAGGCTTGGACGGCGGGTATCGAGTTCCACCTGCGGCAGTTCTTCGACCCATTTCGGGCCGGTGAACATGGCGATCGAAACCGCGATGCAAAAGAAAGTTTGAGCCACGGCTGCGTGCGCGCTGGAGACGGCGGGCGGTTGGAGAAATATGACCGTCATCCCCCCCAGGATGGCTTGGGCGATCACGGTGCCGAGCGCAGCCAGGGCGAGCTTGCGCAACCAGGAGCGTTTCTCGACCAGAAGTGTCCAGGTGGCGAGGGCGAGGGTAAGGACGACGAGGGATCCGGCCACCATGCGATGGCTCCACTCGAATCTCACGCCCCCGACCAGGTGCGGTACTTTCACGAGATAGCCAAATGAGGTCGGCCAATCCGGGACCGACAGTCCTGCATCATTGCTTGTCACGGAGGCCCCGGCCATGATCACGAGGAAAGTGAAGCACGCGGTGAACACCGCGAAGATGTGATGTGGCCGATGATACGAAGTGGTGATGCCCTTCAGAGCGTGCTCCTTGGTCCCGTGAACCCTGTTGGTCGTTCCGAAGAGTGGGACCTACCCCAGGTTTACACTTCCCGAGGGGACCGCACAGCGGGAGCGGGCCCCCCCGGGAACCAAGCATTTTAGCAGACCTGGAAACTACATGGCGCCAGCTTTGAAGCTCTGGTCTACGGTCTTGCTCTCCTTCGCGCCGACGGTCACCTTCTGTTCCTGTGTCCCCAGCTTCTCATGCACGAAGGCGATGGTGTAGTCGCCCGGCGGGAGTCCCTTGATCTCGTACTTTCCGTCCGGTCCGGTGACCGCGTAGAAGGGGCTCTTCACGACGTTGATGTACATCTTCATCCAGGGGTGCTGGTTGCACTTCACCGGCAGCAGGATTTCTTCGCGCGCGAAGGTCTTCTCGATGGGAGCGGCCTGAGGAGGTTGCGATTCGTTCCACTCGCGGTTGTCTTTGGGCGTCGGGTGGATGTTGTGAGTGGTGGGATCATCGTTCTTAATCTGGACGGTCTGACCGGTCATCACGCCGAGAACGTGAGGATGGTAGCGACAGCCGTTCTGGTCGAGGACCGCGGGGTCCTTGGGAACGTCGAAGGTGCGGTTGCCAAGGCCATCTTTCACATAGACAAAAACGTTAGCGAGGTTGCCCTTATCGACGACTACGTTCTCCGCCTCGTTCGCTCCTTTACAGGCGGGGTCCTGGGACATGTCGATTTTTTGAGCCCTAGGCGCGGCGCCGTCGAATTTCACCGAGCCACTGACAGAACCAACGGTGGCTTGATCGATCGGAGTCGCGGCCGGCGCGGGAGCCGCGGTTTCGGCTGGGGCGGGCTGGGATTCGCTGGTCTCCTTCTTGTTACAGGCTGCGAGCAGGAACAGGCCCGTGAGGGCTAGCACGCTTAGCATGGCCAACCAAGTCTTCTTCATGATGATGTGCACCTTTCTTGGGATTTGGGCGTCACTACGAAAACTTACTATTTTATCGCGAACCTCCGGCTGAGGTTGCGGTCCTCGAGGCGGGCAGGCGCTGAGCTCCGGCTCCCGGTTTCTTCGCTCGTGGGGTCGCGTTCGAGGCAGTCGAGCGTCCCAGCGAGGCAGCGACGCGGCGCTGCTCTTCCGGAGTGAGCTGGAAGATGTAATCGACGAGAAGTTTGGTGTGGTCCTGATCGTAGCCCTGGAATGAAGGCGGCGTCGGCCCGGCGAAGACCCAGTGGTCGTTCACGCGACTGAACAGGCCCGAAGGCATAGACGTGCCGGGGCTGATGGCCTGCGGGTCGGTGATCCAGCGCTCCACCCAATCCGGCTTCAGGCGGTCTTTTGCCAGCAGGAAATTGGGCGCGGTTGCGTGAGCATCATGTTGCGGATCGCCGGTCGCGTGGCACTTCAAGCAGGGCGCGGCGCTGCTCGAGAACAGACTGCGCGCCATCTCGGTTTCTTTCGCACTCAGCGTCGGTACCTGCTCGGGGATGTACGGCATGGGCTGCTGCGAGAGCGCTTGGAAGAAGCGCACCAGCTTGCGGAGTTCATCGTCTGAGAAGGAGAACGTGGGCATGCGGACCTTGAGGTAGGAGCGCACGCCGTTGCGGTTCGTGTCCACGTCGCTGAGTGCCGGGTTCGTCAAGAAGTGACGCAACCATTCCGGATTGACGCGGGCGCCTTCGGTGTAAAGCTTGGGAGGCAGTTGTTCTTTCCAGTCCGGATCCTGGTAGCGCTTCATTTTCATCAGCGAGGAGTCCTGCCCGGGGAAGAACTGGTGACAGCCGACGCAGTTGTACTTGGTGACGATCCACCAGCCTTCCTGGATGTCGCGCCGCGCGTCCTCGGGCCTGTACAGGTAGCTGGCGGGCAAGCCCGTTTCCTGGCTGCCGAGCAGGAAGGTAGTCAGCGCCTGAACCTGGTCCTTGCTGAGATGGAGATTGGGCATGCGGAGCGCTTCGGTGTCCGACTTGATCATGCCCTGGTCGTAGATCTCGGGCTCGGCGAGCTTGTGTTCGAAGAAGCCTTTGTGATCGTACCAAGGGCTCTTCGCGGGACCTTCGGGCAAACGTGCCAGGTCGTCCGGGTTGCGAATGGGCTCTTTGCCACCGCGCTGGGCAGCGTCCGTATACAAGGCGAAGTCGAGACGCTCGATCGGCTTGCTGCCTTCATACGTGAGCTCAGTGCCAATGCGGCCTTCGTCTTCGAGACCCGAGATTTCGTGACAACCGGCGCAGCCGTAGTGGCGAATCCACTTCTTGCCTTCGTCCTTGAGCTTGGGGTCGTCCATGAAGGACGCGTCGGCGTAGGACGATGGTTCCTGTTTCTTCTGTGTGAGCAGGTAGGTCGCGATGTCCTGCGCATCTTCCACGCTCAGCCGCAGGCTTGGCATCACGGTCATGTTCTGCACCTGCAGTTCGTGGCCGTCGTTGGGACAGTGGCTGTGTTTCAGGTCAAAGACGTAGGCCAAGCCCTTCTTGGCGTAATCTTCCGGTCCGATGTCTTTCTTCTCGTACGGGCAATACGGACGTGTCCGCTCTCGGGCGTTGTGGATCCAGCGCACGAGGTAGTCGTAGTTCGCCTTCTCTCCGACACGCGTGAGATTCGCGGAGAAGGTGCCGCCCTGCAGGTCGTCGCCCTCCCCGATGGAATGGCAAGCGAGGCAACCGCGGGTTTCGAAAAGCTCTTTGCCGTGGTCGGCGTTGCCGGGTTTCTCGTGGGGCAGGGCATCCGTGAAGCCTGACTGCCACAAGTACGCCGAGATCGCCTTGATCTGTTGGTCGGTCAGGCGGAAGTTCGGCATCTTGGTGGTGGGGCGGAAATCACTCGGCTTCTTGAGCCAGACGGGGATCCAGTCTCTATTCAGCTTGAGGCGGATGTCCTTCAGGTTCGGGCCGACCTTCTTCATGTCCTGCATCAGGCTATGCGACCGGAAGTCGATTTGCTGGAGGCGACCGTCGATCTTGCTGCTGGAGACGCGAAGTCCGACCGCCTGATCGTTCATGCGATTCGCTTCTTCGTTGGTCTCGGCCGAATCGGCCTGCTTCATCAGATAGGCCGACTGTTTTACGTTATCGCGTTTTTCCTGCTCCAGTTGCTTGATCTGCTGGTTGAGGGACTGCAGTTCTTCCGGTTCTTTGTCGTAGCCCTCGTAGCGATGGCATCCCATGCAACCACGCTGGCGGAAGAGGTCCTTACCGTGGCTGATGGTCCAGCCCACCTGGCCTGTAACCAGCAACATGTCGGCTGCGTGACAGGTCTGGCAGCCGGCCTCTACGTTCTGTTTGACGAACAGGGGCCACAACCAGTGCTCGTAGGTGCCGTGAGCTTTCTCGACGCTGGTGGTGGCGCGGCCATTTCCCTGGTGGCAGGGAGAGCAGCCGAACTTATCCGGGTCGTGCACCTGCAGCAGATCCTTGGCGGGATGGCTGACAAAAGCCTTCGCGTAGTCATCGGGCTCTTTCGCGCCCTTCGGAGCCAAGGAGGCAGCGGTGAGTTTCAAGGGCTCACGAATGCCGATGTGGCAGGACTCGCAGCGATCGACGATATTGGCTTCGGCAACGTTGATCTGCAGAATTGCTGGGTCAAGGTCTTCGGTCTTCTTTTCAAGCCCGGAGATTTGCGCCGGGGTGAGGTCGACCATATGATCGGCGACGTAATCATCCATGGCCGCTTTGGCCTGGGTCACCGGCTTCAGAGTCTCTCCCAGTTCGGCGTTGAGCTTGGCGCGCTGATCCTTGAGATCGTTGTAGGTTTCCTCCAACTGGGTGAAGTTGTATTTCTGCTTGCTGCCGTCGGGGTATTCGACGGTCGCGAGTTCACCCTTATAACCGTCAAGGTCCCTCTGGATGCCTTGTTTCGACGAGGCGCTGGTGCTGGTTTCAATCTGGTAGTTGAGCGCGTTCACATAGGCCCGGCGATCCGTGAAGACCTCCTGCACCTTTTGAATCTTGGCGCTGAGATCTCCGATTTGCTTCTGCAACTCTTTGACCCGGGGTGACGCCTGCTGGGTGGCCTGGTCCAGGGTCTGTTTCAGCTTCTGATAGTCAGAGCTGTCTTCCACCTCTTTCTGCGAGGCGGCGGACTTCGAGCGCGCCGTGTTCAGAAACGCGGTGTAGCGCTGCTTCCAAACGTGCTGGTAGGCCTTCCACGGCCGCATCCCGAAGGCTTCGTCCCACAGCGCCCACAGCAAGGTCGCCATCAGGATGACGGTGGCGATCATGTAGTGCCACGCGTACGACTTGTTTACGATCGGGTCGTTCTCGGGGACTGGTTTGTCGGGCACCGCTTCCTCCGAAGTCAGTCGTTGGCTGTGAGTCGTAGCTGGCTGGTGCTTGATAACTCGCTACCGGCCGTGGGTCTTCGCCAACGACCAACAGCAACGACTAGATATTGAACCAGGGTGTAATCCACACGTACTTGATATGCCATAAAAGGCGCAGGAGCATCTTCAGCGGCAGCGCCACCATGATCAGCAGGAAGACCTGCGTGATGGAAAACTGCAGCAGGCTCATGCGCGAAAAGTCTTTCGGCATGTAGCGCCGGAAGAATGAGAACACGGCGAAACCGCCCAACGCGAAATACCCTCCCACCACGACGGCGCCGAAGATGGCCTTTCCAAGGTTGGAGGCAATTCCGAAGAGGTCGGGTAAATCGCGGTTCACCTCATAAATGAGGCGATTGTGGTCCCAGGTCTGCCCCGGCCAGAACCACTGCCAGCCAGGCCCTCGAATAAAAGTGCCGATGATGATCATCGCCACCCACAGGACGATAAACCCAAATAGAAACGTCGAGATCGCGAAGCGGCGCTGCTTCCAGGTGTAATAGCCGCTGCCCATTGGATTCGTGTCTATGTAGGGAATGACCATCAGGCCAATGATGATGAGGGTCGGCATGACCACGCCGGCGATCCACGGATCGAAATAGACCAACATTTCCTGCAAGCCGAGGAAGTACCACGGGGCCTTGGCCGGATTCATGGTCAGGTTGGGATTCGCGGGCTCCTCCAGGGGAGCGTTCAGCGTAATCGACCAGATCATGAGGATGATGGTGACGATAATGGCAGCGAGAAACTCGATGCGCAGAAGGAACGGCCACACGTGGACTTCTTTTTGCCATCCGGCCTTGAGGGGCCAGGTCTTGCGGTGATGCGTCTTGGCGAGTACCGGATCGGCTTCGAGCTGGACAATGAGCTGGTCGTTGGCATGGGCCTGTTTCCAGGCCAGGTAGATGTAGAAGCCCAGGAGGGGAATCAGGCCGACGATCGGGACGTTATCCGGGGCTGAGATGATTTCCCAAAGCTGACGCCAGTCCATGCGTGCTCCTCGTTACCAACCTTCATCAGAGGGCCGGAGGATGGCCGTCCCCCCGCGAACCTATTCTCCCGCCGCTTTCGGGCCGCGACGGGGTTTGTCGGCTTCCGCTTCGAGCAGCACCGGCGCGGGGCCGGAGATGCCGCCGTCTTTCCGTACGCGCCAGAAGTGCACAATCATGAGCACGGAGGCAACGATTGGAATGCCAATGCAGTGCCAGATGTAGGAACGCAGCAGCGCGTTCGCATCTACGATGGACCCACCCAGCAGGCCGAAACGAATGTCGTTGTAGGGCGTCATGTGAAGCAGAGGGCCGAAGGGACCCTCATGACCGAGCAGCGGTGTGGCACGCGCCATGTTCGTGCCCACCGTCACCGCCCAGAATCCCAGCTGATCGTCGGGCAGCAGGTAGCCGGTAAAGGAAAGCAGCAGCGTGAACACCAGCAGCAGTACTCCGATATTCCAGTTGAACTCTCGCGGCTTCTTGTACGAGCCAGTCAGGAATACGCGGAACATGTGCAGCCACACCCCGATCACCATCAGGTGCGCGGCCCAGCGGTGCATGTTGCGCAGCAGTTTGCCGAAAGGAACGTCGTGCTCGAGATAGAGCACGTCGCGGAAGGCCTGCACTTTCGACGGGTGGTAGTAGAACATCAGCAGAACGCCCGTGAAGGTGAGGACAATAAACAGGTAGAACGTGATTCCGCCCATGCCCCAGGTGTAGCTGTACCGAACGGCATCGCGATTGATCTTCGCAGGGTGCAGGTGCAGGAAGACATTCGAGAGCACGCCCAGCGCGCGGTTACGCGGCGTATCGTCGTGCTTGTGGCGAAAGATCGAGGTATAGACCTGGGTCTTGGTCGGATCTTTCAGACCCTCCATCTGTTCTTTAGCCTTCGCCGGGATTTCAGTCTTGAGGGACTGCACGTCCTCCTTGACCCTATCGATCAAGCCGACGCGACCGCCGTTTTTTCCGTTTTGCTTGTCTTCCGCCATTCGGTCCTCGTACTTCCTTGCAACCTGCCGTTATACACAAACGGCGAGGGTAAGGTGCCCTCTCGACCGCCGGCGAGACGCCGGCGCTGCTTCCCTAAGCTCGCAACCAGGCTCCGCTGGCGCCGTCGCCATCGTTAAACTGGCTCGGTTGTCCCTTGGGCCACTGGTAGAGCTTGGCGACATCCACCAGAATCTGGCCGTCGGGGGTGAACTCGACATGGGCGCGGTCCATCGGGCGTGGCGCCGGACCTTCAAAGTTGACGCCTTCGCTGTCGTAACCGCTCCCGTGGCACGGGCACTTGAACTTGTTTTCGCTGGGTTTCCAGTCAGGCGTGCAGCCCAGATGGGTGCAGCGGGCGTAAATGACGAACAGACGATCGGGTGTGCGATCGACCCAGATGCGGTACTTCTGCTGCCATTTGGTGTCGACACCCAGCGCGTAGTCGGACGCATATCCAATCTTGAACGAAGTGCGCGGTTCGAAAAGAGTGCGCGGCAGGAAGAAACGAAAGAATGCCAAGAACCATGCGCCCAGGAAGGCCCCAATCCCGATCCAAGCCAGGCGGCGGCGGCGCTGATCGACGGCGGAATTCTGTGGTCCTACCGCAGCGATGCCACCCGCAGCCGCCGCTTTCGACGTTCCCACCGCGGGTGTGCCGACGTATTTGTTCGCCGGCGCGCTGCTGGGCGCCTTGGTCGCCTCCGGATTCTGCTTGACAGGATCGGTCTCCGAACCCGCCATTGAGTTCCTCCTATTCCGTTGCAACACGCCTGGTGCTCTGGTGCGTCCTAGTCGGCAGCCATGAGCGGGGCGGGTACCTTCTCCTGGTTCACTCCTGCAGTATCTAGGGGTTCGCCCACAGCGCGTAACACAAGGTGAGCCAGGGCAGTGATGAATTTGGGGGATTCGTTCAGACCTTCGGTCATCTCGAACTGGCGGATGCCGAGGCGGTGAGCCTCTTCGCGGGCTTCATGATCGATCTCACCGAGCGTCTCCACGTGATCCGACACAAACGAGACGGGCACCACACAGACGTCGCGGACTTTTGCCGCGGACAGATCGCGCAGCGTGCGATGGAGCGACGGCTGCAGCCATTTACTGGCTCCGACCTTGCTCTGGTAGCAGAGTCGATGAGGGTTGGGCCATCCTCCACGCTGCATCAGCAGATGGACAGTTTCCTCAATCTGCCGCTGGTAAGGATCGCCTTTGTCGATAATGGACTGTGGAAGGCTATGCGCACTGAAAAGGATTTCTGCTCGGCTCGAAGCCGGGAATCGGGACAGAGCTTTGTCGACTTTTTCGATCAGGGCGTCGAGATAGAGTTCATCACGGTAAAAGGTCTCGACCCGACGCACGGGGATGTCACTGCGGAAATGCCGGTTCCACTCATTCAGGCTGCTTCCGGTCGTGGTGCTGGAATAGTGCGGATATAGAGGCAAAAGCACGACTTCGTCGCAGTTCGAGGCCCGCAAGTGCTCGATCGCCTCGGCGATGAACGGATGCCAATAGCGCATGGCCACAAAACATCGGGCAGGCAGGCCCAGGGAGTTCAACCTGGCTTCCAGGGCTCGGGCCTGGATCTCCGTGAATCTCCGGATGGGAGAGCCGCCCCCGATGACGGAATAATGGTGCTGGACCTTTTTGGTGCGAGCGGTGGCGATCAGTTTGGCCAGTGGTCGACGGCCAATTCGTGCGAATGGGAAGTCAATAATGTCAGGATCGCAGAAAAGGTTGAAAAGAAAAGGCTGAATGGCCTCCAGCGTGTCGGGTCCGCCGAGCTGGAACAGGACTATCCCCAAGCACCTCTCAGTTTGTGACATCCCCACAGTTTCCCCAGAAGGCGAGCGGATGTTAACTCGTTTGAGGGCAGCGCGTCAACGTTCGCTTGCAAGTTTTTGCACCGCGCAGAACTGCATCAAGAGCGCGAAGACTCCGTGGCCGGTTGCTCTGCGCCGGTTGACTGCATTTCCTCGATGACAGCATCCGCAAATTCGGAAGTGCCCGCCTTGCCGGCCACGTCGCGGGTCAACCTATCTCGAGTGCGATATACCTTTTCCAGGGCGTTGCGAATTTTCAGGGCAGCTTCGGGCTCGCCGATGTGGCGGAGCATGAGCAGGGCTGAGCGCACCACCGCGGTCGGATTCGCGATGTTCTTTCCGGCGATATCGGGTGCCGATCCATGCACCGCCTCGAAGATGGCGCATTCATGCCCGAAGTTAGCGCCCGGCACCAGCCCGAGCCCGCCGACCAGCCCCGCGCAAAGGTCGGAAACGATGTCGCCGTACAGGTTTTCGAGCAGCAGGATGTCGTATTGATACGGGTTCATCACCAGTTGCATGCAGGTGTTGTCCACGATGTGCTCGCCGTAGATGATTTCCGGATACTCCTTGGCCACAGTGCGCGAACAGCGCAGGAAGAGCCCGTCGGACATCTTCATGATGTTCGCCTTATGGATGGAGTGAACCTTCTTCCTGCCGTTCTTGCGGGCGTGCTCGAAGGTGAAGCGCGAGATGCGCGTCGAAGCCTTCTCGGTGATGATCTTCAGGCTCTCGACCACTCCCGGCACCACCTCATGCTCGATCCCGGAGTAAAGCCCTTCCGTGTTCTCGCGCACGATAACCAAGTCGACATCGGGATAGCGCGTCGGGATGTGCGGCAGGTTCCGGATCGGCCGGAAATTGGCGAACAGCTCAAAGCGTTTGCGCAATTCCACATTGATGCTGGAGAAACCGCCGCCAATGGGGGTCGTGACCGGACCCTTTAGTCCGACCCGCGTTCGCTCGATGGAATCGTTCAGTTCCCTGGGGATGTATTCCTTATATTTTGCGAAAGCTTCGGCGCCCGCTTGAAAGCTCTCCCACTCGAACTTCACGCCGGTGGCTTCGAGGATGCGCACGGTGGCGTGGGTGACTTCGGGGCCAATGCCGTCACCGGGGATGAGGGTGATGCGATGAGCCATACATTCTGATTCCGCCGCCCGGGCTTGCCGCGCGTGTTTACGCGATCCCTCGTCAGCTCTTGACGATGGACTTGGCGCGGGCCTCGGGGATGTCTTTGGTCTTAAGCAGGTCCTTGAGTTCGGACATGAATTCCTGCACGTCCTTGAAGTCCAGGTAGACCGAAGCAAAGCGAACGTAGGCCACTTTGTCGTACCGGCGCAGGCGGTTCATGATCAACTCGCCGACTTCGCTTGTCTTGCGCTCGCGCTCGGGAGACTCGATCACGAAGGTTTCAGCTTCGTTCACGATCTGCTCAAGTTTGCCGATCGGTACCGGGCGCTTTTCGCAGGCGCGTAACAGGCCGTTGAGCACTTTCTGGCGGTCGAATTTCTCGCGGCGGCCGTCCTTCTTGACCACCATGTAGGGAATTTCGTCGATGCGCTCATAGGTGGTGAAGCGCTTGCCGCACTTCAGGCACTCGCGGCGTCGGCGAATCGACTCGGCTTCCTTGCTTTCGCGCGAGTCCACGACCTTGTCTTCCAGATGCCCGCAAAAGGGACACTTCATGGCAGCCTATCAACCGGGGTTAAGTCTTCTGTTTCAGCAACTTTGCATTGTAGCAGGCGGGGACGTGCGGGATATCCGCCGGAAACCAGGCGGCAATCAGTGGACGACCGGGTGTTTTCAAGCCGCCGGATTGTCAGAAGCGACCGTAGCCTCTTCGGCCTGGTGGCTTTCCGCAGAGAGTTTTCGCAAGGAGAGCCGCTCGCGATGGGCCAGCAGAAGGCCCAGTGGGATCACTGCGACAAAGGTCACCAGCCACAACATGATGCCGCAGCTGGCCGCCAGTTCGGGGGGGACCTCGAATACATGGTTCAGCATGCTGATAGTGGCTAGCTGCGACCCACCGCCGACTCCGGGCAACTGGATCAGCGAACCCACCATGCTGGAGCCCATCAGGAGGAGAACCTGGGTCTGGGGGATTTCGAGTTTCTCCGCACCGTAGGCATGAGTGACTTCCTTGTAGGCAACCGCAATCATGGCCCACATCAGCACAGAAACTCCGATGAGAAGCAGCAGAGATGTAGTGCTATGAATGGTGTTCAGGCCGCCACGGAACTCGCGGATGCGCACTGCGATGCGACGCCCCAGGTTGGAGGCCACGTGCGAGAAACGCTTCTCGACCCAGCTGGCCAGCGCGTCGCCGCTGCGGTGAACAGCGATGGCTCCCAGGGTCAGCACGATCACCAGAGCCGTGAATATGAGGCCAACCTTTTGAAAGCTTCCGTAGTACGCAAGCCGTTTCGGAGCCGTGGCAAAGAAAGCAGCCAGAACCAGCAGGAAGGTGAAAGCACCGATGTCGAAGATGCGCTCAACCGCCCACACGGCCAGCTGCGAGGAGAAGGGGAGATTGTATCGTTTCGCGATGAGATACGGGCGGATGAGTTCTCCGGGTCGACCCAGCAGAGCCAGCCCAGTAAAGCCGATTATGGTGGGCGCCACCAGTTGAATGATGGACGCATCCGGCCGGACCGGGCGCAAGAAGATTTTCCAGCGCACGGCACGCAGCACATAAGCAATGTAGATGAGCGCGACGCCGTGGAGGATGTGGTACTTGCTGACGTTGTGGGTCTGACTAAGGAACAGCTCCCAGTCGAAGTTCTTCCAGGTTCGGAATTGGGTATACATCAGGGCCGCCAGCACAGCGAACGCGATTCCGGTGAGAAGAGCGCGCTTTTTGTCCATGAAAGAGAGAGACCCCGGGAGTGGTTTCTATGGTTGGCGACCGCGGAGCACAACACAAGGTAAACGACTCAGAGGCAGGGGTCAACGCAAGGACGGCCCTACGGGTTAGTTTCCGGTGGGTTGTGCGGGGTGTTTGGTGCTGGTCGCGGCTTGGGCCTGCGGCTTCTTGGGCGCGGCCTTGGCGGCTTTTTGTTGCGCGATTTTCTTCCGATTGAAGTCACGGACAATGCTGGCGACGTACTTTCGGGTTTCGCGGTACGGCGGCACCCCGCCGTATTGCTCAACCCGACGGGGTCCGGCATTGTAGGCGGCCAGCGCCTTGATCAGATCGAAGTTATAGCGCTCGAGCAGTTCGCGCAGATAGCGCGTACCGCCGTCCACATTGGCCTCGGGATCGAAGGCATTCGGCACTCCCAGTTTGGAAGCAGTGTCCGGCATCAGTTGCATCAGACCCTGCGCGCCCTTGCGGGAGAGCGCGTGCGGGTTGAAGCCGCTCTCGGCTCGGATGACGCTGTTCAGGAGGTCGGGGTCGAGGCGATACCGGTCGCTGGCATCGGCCACGGCTTGATGAACATCCACGGGAGCAGGTGGAGTTAGCTTTGCGCTCGGCGTCGTGGGGACCACTGAGGCTGGCGGCGGTTCGGGTGCAGGGGTCAAGTCCGGCTCGATCCGATCAATCTCCGCCGTGGGTACATCGACGTAGCTGGTTTCATCGGCCGCACTCGGGTAGAGGCGCGTGTTTGCCCCGATCAAGACGCGGCGTTCGTGGCGGATCGTAAAACCGTTGCGCAGAACCGCAACCTCGGAGGCCGATGCCGCTGCGGCGATCAGGCAAAACAGTAAAGCGAAACCGAGTTTTGTTTTCGTGCCCATCAATCATCGACCATAGAACAGCCAGGTTGCAGAAACACGTGGGGGAGACGACGCAGAAACACCGGCAAGAAACACCTTGCCTAAGTCCGTACTGCAGGCCCACTTAGTACCGGTTCCAGGGCGGCGGCGACGCCGTTCTGGTCGTTTGGCAGGGTTACCTTCCAGCCCCGGCCTCGCAGGTCTTCGGACGCATTCCCCATGATAACCGGGTATCCAGCAAAGGCAAGCATTTCTATATCGTTGTAATTGTCACCGATGGCCATGACCTGCTCCCGGGGGATGCCCCGGTGGTTGGCCCAGCGCTCGAGCGCGTGGCCCTTGGAACAGTCCTTATTGAGGACATCGACGATGGACAGGTCCCGCGCCGGGTATTCCGTGCGCAGGACCGTGATTTCCGAGGCCAGATGGCATGCCTGAAGAGCCGCAAGTGCCTGGTGCATCCGCGAAATGGGCCCGCAAAACATGGCCTGTACCGGGTCGGTTACCAGGGAGTCTTCCACGGGAACGACAAAGTCGATGTATTCGAGGTTCTTTTCCAGCCAGCGCCGAATGCTGTTTTCCAGTTCGTCCATATGTTCGAGCACGATGGCGCCTTTTCCGCGCTTGTCGAAAGTGAGTACCGCGTTGCCTCGAAACTGCACCATGGATTGGCAGAGGTCACGGCAGGTGGCGGCGGGCAGAAGGTCACGATAGAAAGTCTCTCCCTGCAGGGACCGGGTTATTGCGCCGTTGGAACTGATGAGCCACAGATCAAAGCCGAGTTGCTTTGCAATGGGCAGGGCAAAGTCGTGACGCCGTCCGGTGACCAGAAGCACTTCAACACCAGACTCGCGGGCGCGCTGCAGTGCAGACATGTCGGCGCCCGAAATCTGAAATTGAGGATTGAGTAGAGTGCCGTCGATATCGAGCGCCAGCAAGCGGATAGAAGGCGTGACCACAGGAGATTTTACCACCCGGAATCTGCAGCGCCGCCGTCCCGGCGGCGGTCGAGCGGGCGGGACGCCTCGCTCCCGATCGCACAACACACTCCCGACCCCACCTGGCCGTGGCGGCCCCGCGCTTGCGTGCTATATTGCACCACGCGCATGGGCATTTTCAGTGCATTCCTGAATCCGTGGAGCTTTCTGGTGGTCGCGCTGGCGATTATCCACTTCATCCGGCGCCGGCCGGACACTTACTGGATCTACATCATCCTGTTCCTCGGGCCGCTTGGAGCGGCCATCTATCTCCTGGTCGAGGCTCTGCCCGACTTGGGGCTCCTGCGCCAGTCGTTCAAGGTTTTTCCCCGAAGAAGGCGCATCCATGAACTGGAGGCCGCCGTCCTCGACAACCCCTCCGCCGGCAATTACGAAGAACTCGCCGATCTCTACATGGAAGATGGGGACTTCGCGAGAGCGCGCGCTTGCTACGACCAGGCAATCTCGTCGCGCACGGACTCGCCCGATCCCTTCTATCGCCGGGGTGTGTGTGAGGTCCAGTTGGGAGATTTTGCCGCGGCCGTGTTGGATCTGGAGCGAGTTGTCCAGCAGGATCCGGGCTACGACTTTCACCGCGCCCGGGGTCTCCTGGCACATGCGTACGCGAATACCGCTCAGCCTGAGAAAGCTGAAAAGCTATTCGAGCAGGCAACCGTGATCTCGACGCTCTCCGAGACTTACTACAACTACGCGACCTTCCTGGCGGCACTGGGACGAACTGCAGAGGCCAGGGAATGGGCCCAGAAAATCCTCGCCAAAAAACCCACTATGCCGGGCTATTTGCGCCGCCGGGAGCGGCCTTGGTTCCGCAAGGCCTCCGGACTTCTGAAGCGGCTGAGCGCCGGCTAGCGTTGCCCTCGCGGATGTTAAACTTCCATCTTCCATGGCTCGCGTCACGCACCTTCAATGCACCAAGTGTGGGCAAGCGCTGAATGGGAACATTCCGCAGACGGTGTGCCCCAAAGACGGCGGTGTCCTTTACGCGCAATACGACCTGACCAGCCTTAAGGACACATTCTCTGGGGGGCGGTGGACGGGGCGCGCCTGCACCATGTGGCGCTATTCCGCGGTGCTGCCCGAGGTGGAGCCGGTATCTCTGGGCGAGGGCTTTACTCCCATGCTGCCCAGCCGTGAGTATCTCAACGTTTACATAAAGGATGAAGGTTTGAACCCCACAGGTTCATTCAAGGCTCGCGGGCTCTCGGCGGCCGTCACCATGGCGAAGCATTACGGTCTGAAAAAGCTCGCCATTCCCTCGGCTGGAAACGCGGCCGGAGCATTGGCTGCCTATGCTGCCGCCGCCGGACTTGAAGCGCACATCTTCATGCCCAAAGACGTTCCGATGGCCAATCGAATCGAGTCGGAATATTACGGGGCTCGCGTGACTCTGGTAGACGGCCTGATCAGTGATTGCGCACGCATGGTAGGTGAGCTGAAACAGGAAGAAGGATGGTTCGACGTTTCCACGCTCAAGGAGCCCTTTCGCGTCGAGGGGAAGAAAACGATGGGTTATGAGGTGGCCGAGCAACTGGGCTGGCGCATGCCGCGGGGGATTATCTATCCGACGGGCGGCGGAGTAGGGATGATCGGCATGTGGAAGGCGTTCGACGAGATGGAGCAGCTGGGCTTGATCGGCCCGGAGCGGCCGCAGGTGGTGTCCGTTCAGTCAACGGGTTGCGCGCCGATCGTTAAAGCATGGGGTGAAGGTCAGTCTGAGTCGGAGACGTGGCCCAACGCTGCGACCAAAGCAGCGGGGTTACGCGTCCCCAAGGCCTATGGGGACTACCTCATCCTGGACATTCTGCGCAAGAGCGGAGGCACGGCCATCGCGGTGACCGACGAAGAAATCATGGATGCGCTGCGGCGCTGGGCTCAAGTGGAAGGCATCTTTGCGGCTCCCGAAGGAGCGGCAGCCCTGGCGGCCTACCGGAAGTTGCGCGAGAGCGGGTTCTTCTCTCCCGAAGATACGATCGTCCTCTTTAATACAGGCACAGGGCTGAAGTATCTGGATACGATCGAGGAGGCGCAGAAGCCGTTGCGTGCCCGGTTGCCCGCGTCGCGGCAGATTGCGGGGATTATCGGGCCGTATTGAAGGAAGCTTTTCAGCTCTCGGCGATCGCCTTTCAGCCAACCCGATTTCTGCGCGCATTCAAAATGTCGTGAGTGGATTCCTGTTATGACTGAGCGCTTGTACTATCACGATCCTTTCCTATACGAGTTTGAAGGCGAGGTCACGGAAGTGGTTCCTGCGGCGGAAATCAACGGACGGCATGGCGTGTTTCTCGATCGCACCGCATTCTACCCTACCAGTGGCGGACAGGTGCATGACACGGGATGGATTTCTCCGCTGGCCGGCGATAGTGATCCTACCAAGCTGCGAGTCACAGAAGTCGTCGAGGCGGAAGATGGCCGAGTCGTCCACTACCTCGAAGCGGACAAGCCGCCCGGGCGGGGAACGCGCATTCGCGGCCTGATTGACTCGGCTCGTCGCCGCGACCACATGCAGCAGCACTCGGGCCAGCACGTGCTGTCGGCTGCCTTCATTCGCCTGTTCAATATGCCAACCGTGTCGTTCCACATGGGAGACGACTACTGCTCGATCGACCTGGACACGCCTTCGCTGAGTGCGCAGCAAGTCGAGCAAACCGAGTTGCTCGCAAACCAGATCGTGCAGGAAAACCGTCCGGTAGAGATCAAGTTCGTCACGCAGGAGGAGGCACAGAACCTTGGCCTGCGCAAAGTGCCGCGAGCGGACAAGCAAGAACTGCGGTTGATCGACATCCAGGACTTCGACCTGTCCGCGTGCGGTGGAACCCACGTCCGCGACACCGGCCAGATTGGCTGCATCCTTCTGCGCAAAACGGAAAAGGTGCGGCAGGGCTGGCGCGTGGAATTTGTCTGCGGCCAGCGCGCGGTCGCGACGGTACGGCGCGACTACACCTGCTTGACGGAAGCCGCTGGGTTGTTCTCCGCTCACATTTGGGATGTTCCCCAACAGGTGCGGAAATCGCTCGAGGAAGTCAGGGCCGTACGCAAGTCAGGGGAGCACCTGCTCGAAGAACTGGCTGAACTGCAGGCGTTCAGGCTGCTGGCGGATGCGCCTCCAGTGAATGGGCGCAAGCTGATCGTGCGTGTCGATTCCGATCGCGACCCTGCATTCATCCGATTGCTTGCGCAGAAACTCACGCGGCTGGAAGGGAGCGTGGTCGTGTTGCTAGGCGCAGCGTCCGAACAGGTGTCCCTGGTCTTTGCGCAATCCAAGGGAATGCCGTTCGACATGGGAGCGCTCTTGAAAGAGGCCGTGGCCGAACTCGGCGGGCGGGGCGGTGGTAGTAAGGATATGGCGCAAGGCGGTGCTCCGAAGGCCGAGGGTCTGGAAGTGGTGCTCGAGAAACTTGCGGTCCGACTGCGGACATAAATTGGGCTGGGTGCGAGACCCCTCAAGGTGCCTGTCTACCGTCGCTGCGCTTGCCATCTTCGGGCGCCGCGGGTTCTGCGTCTTCTTCGTGCTACATTTCCCTGAGCGAATTCCATGGTGGAACAACGCCTCATCCTCGTAAACCTGCTCCTCAAGCTGGGCGTGGCCGCGGCCGTGTCAAGCGCCTTGGTCCGGTCGCTCGAGTTCAAGAAACTTCTGTTCCGCGAGGAGCGTAGCACCGCGCAGAAGATTTACCTGGTGCTTTGGTTCGGCATTCCCATCGCGTTGGGGGTCTGGATTCGTTTCATTCAGAAAAGCTTTTTTGCCGGAGATCTGTCGTTTGAGACAACCCTGCTGCTGGGCGTGATTGGCGGTCGTTTGACGGGTGTGCTGGGCGGGGGCCTGATCGCATTTCCGGCCCTGCTGCATGGCGAATGGGCGACCATGCCCTTTAACGTTCTGTGCGGGTTCATCGCCGGACAATTGCGAAGGCACTCGCCCGACAAGGAAGATATCTGGTCGTTTTCGCCGTTTATCGATCTGAGCCTTTATCGTTGGATCCGCCGCAACCTGCCCAAGCCACGACTGTTTGACTGGCAAATCATGTTTTTCATCACGATCGTGGCCCTGCGGTTCATGCATGGCGAACTGGCGCACTACTTCCCGTGGACGACCTTCACGCTGGAGAGTCCGAACCGGTGGGTTGAGGTGGCGATCTATGCCACCTCCATCATGGTGATCGGAACCGAGCTGAAGATTTTCAGTGGAGTGCGGATCCAAATAAAACTGGAAGAGCAGGAACGGCTCCTGCTGCAGGCCCGCATGGAAGCCCTCCAGAACCAGATCAATCCGCATTTTCTCTTCAACACGCTGAATTCTGTCTCCTCGCTGGTCCGGTTCGATCCCGACACCGCCCGCGAACTCATCGTCAAGCTGGCGACCATCTTCCGGCGGCTGTTGAACAGCTCGGATTCTTTCGTTCCTCTGCGCGAGGAGGTAGAGTTCATCGACAACTACCTCGATATTGAGGTCATCCGCTTTGGACGCGACAAGCTGCGGGTTGTGAAGGAACTCGATCCGGAGTCGCTGGATGTGATGGTCCCCGCGATGCTTCTCCAGCCGCTGGTCGAGAACTCGATCAAGCATGGCTTAGCCTCTAAAGTTGACGGCGGGAGTATTTACCTCCGCGGCCGACTGAGTGCTAAGGAGCTGATTGTCGAAGTCGAGGACGACGGCGTGGGCATGGGCGCCGCGCAACTCGTGGAAGAGCCGAACGGCCTCGGCGGTACCGGGATCGGTATGGCAAATGTCGCGGAACGGCTGAAGGTGCTGTACGGGGACACGGCCAAGATGACTATCGACAGCCACGGCGGGAAGGGAACTCTGGTGCGACTGAGGCTCCCGCTGCTCCAGGAAGGATCCGGGATTCCCGCCGCTCTTACGAGGAGCGCTCCAGTATCCGCCGGTAAAACTCCTCATACTGCGGAATGATCTTGCTGGCACAGAAGCGCGCCTGCGCCATCGCGCGCGCCTGCTGGCCCATCTGAGTCAGGTGCGCCTCGTCGCTGAGCAATTCGATGGCGTATTGAGCCATGGTGTCGACGTCCCCGACTTCGGCCATATACCCGCTTTTCCCATGCTCGATGACCTCCGGAATTCCGCCCACTCGGGTCGCGATCGGAACCACCTTGCAGGCCATCGCCTCGAGTGCGGCCAGGCCGAACGATTCCAGTTCGCTGGGCAACAGCATCACGTCCGAGATGGCGAGCTTTTCCTGCACCCGGTCCTGCTTGCCGAGGAAGATGACATGATCGTGAATGCCCTTCTGCACGGCCAGCCACTCGGCCTTGGAACGATCCGGTCCATCGCCGACCAGCAACAGCTTCGCCGGCACTTTCTTGCGGACCCGGTCGAAGATCTCCACCACATCGGTGATGCGTTTCACGGGACGAAAGTTCGAGAGGTGCACGAGCACCCTTTCATTCGGGGACGCATACTCCTCGCGTCGCTTCGCCGCGCCCACATCCCGCACATAGACATCGCAATTGACGAAGTTGTAGACGACCTCAATGTGGTTCTTGATATCGAATTCCTTTAGGGTCTTCTCGCGCAAGTACTGTGAGATCGACGTGACGCCGTCGCTTTCTTCGATGGAGTAGCGGGTGATAGGCAGATAGGAGCGGTCAAGGCCCACCAGCGTGATATCGGTGCCGTGGAGCGTGGTGACGAAGGGAAGTTTCCGGTGCGAAGGGCCGGCCGCCAGCATCTGTCGGGCGAGCAGGGCGCTTACGGAGTGCGGGATCGCGTAATGCACGTGCAGAAGATCCAGTTCGTAGAGTTCGGCCACTTCCGCCATGCGGGTCGCGAGCGCGAGATCGTAGGGGGGGTAGTCGAACAATGGGTAGCGGGAGACCTCGACCTCGTGGTAGTGAATGTGGGGCTGCGGTTCCGTAAGCCGGATGGGTTGCGCGTAAGAAATGAAGTGAACGTCGTGCCCGCGCTGCGCCAGTTCCAGGCCCAATTCCGTGGCCACTACTCCGCTGCCGCCGTAGGTAGGATAACAGGTGATCCCGATCTTCATTCCGCCTTCTCCAGGAGGCCTCTCGATTCGATGGCCGTGAGGCGCACGCGATTCAGATTTTGCGCCCGCCTCCACACCTTCACGCAGGCGCCGTCTCCCGTCAACGAACGAAACCGAGGACTACTCAGAGGTATTGGGTTCGAAGGTGTTGATCAGGAGTGGGTCGATCTTGTCGAGATGAACCTGCAGGCGCTGTTTCGCAGCAGGGGTCATGCCAGTGAATTCCACCCCGTTGCCGACCCCGGGGTCACTCGTGCGAACCACTGCGGAAGTCGAAATCTTTTCGGTGTCGATCCAGAAATCCACCCGGAGCGTCGTTCCGCGTGCCAGGGGAAGAATCGTCTCGACATAGCAGCCGTTGCCGCTAACGTCGGTGGCATTGACGCGCATCGGAGTCTGCACCCGCTCGTCGCGCACTTCCAACGGGAAGGAGACGCGATGGCGTGCGAAGCGCCGGCGGTTGTTCGGGTCAATGGGTGGGGCAAGCTGGTCGGGCGACAACTCACTCCTCCATGGAGAATCCTGGCCGGCCACAATCTGCACGCCGGCCTGGATCTCATGCAGGGGGCCGCCGTCCATGACCCAAATGACCTTGCAGCGTGACTTCTTATCGCCATACTGCACACCAATCACATCGCCGACCTTCGGTTCATGGTCGAGCCCAACAAACAAAGCTCCCGAGCTGCTTATGTTGCGCGCACGAACGTGCTGGGAGAAAGTCTGCCCATTGGCGGACATGCCCCACACTCGCACCGAAAGGTCGG
>DASQPN010000105.1:0-5137 GCA_035643915.1 Terriglobales bacterium
GTGTCTGTCCGAAAACCAGACTCGCGAAGCCGGGAGTTCGAAAATTGGAACACTCCCGCTGCCCTCATCCGTCCAAGGAAACTCGAGCAATTCCCCAGGGAATTGCCCAAACCCTACTTTTGGTCGGCATGCGAGGAAACCTGGTGGAGCCGTTTTGGGACAGGCCGGAGGGTAACTGACGAATATTACCTAAGACAGTTGACTCTGCGCGTATAATTCGTGCGCGAGCTGGTCACCGGCAACTCAGGTGACTTGCGCGCAAGGAGAGAACCCAATGAAACGTATCAGGGCGTTATTCCTGATGCTTGCGTTTGTGAGCACATATGTAGCAGCCGCCGCCCCCAGAGTTCCCGCTCCGGACGGTGGACCGCTACCGATGTGCCCACCCGCTAAAGGACCACATTGCAGTTTGCGGTAAAAAACTGCAAGGTCACCGAAGTAACTGCTAGGTAACACGTACTATCGAACTATTGAGATCTATGGGCCGACGGGAGTTGATCACTCTCGTCGGCCCTCTTTTTGGCGCGCGGATTCACAACGATTGCCCGACGTCGAGAGAATAATTTTTTTCGCGTGGCGGTCGCCGAAGGGGTCCGGCATTTCGATGGAGCGGCGGGCGCAGCCGCCCGTCAAAGGCGTTTGATCCGATTCGTACGAGATTCGGATCCGAGCGCGGCCTTACGCCGCAGGCCTCGTCAGGGCATCGCGCAAAGTCCGGGTGAGCTGCTCCGGTTCCGACACTGGAGGCTGACAGCGGAAGCCGGAACACACCACCGCGGTAGCCGTTTTCCCTTGAATGGCGGGCAAGGGGGGAATGGTTACAGCCAGCGCCGGTGGAAGATTCTGCGCGACCGCCTCATTGGGTGTGAGCTTGAGCGCCGTCTTGTTAAATGCGAAGCCCGCGGCTGCCGCCGCCAACATCCGCTCCGCATCTTCTCCCGATCCGACAATCACCACCTGGGTGTGGGGCTGCGAAAAGTAAACGGATGCGATTCCGTAGGTGGCTCCGAAAATTCCGTGCTGCTCCGCCATTCCAGCAAAGACTTCCATGGTCTGCTCGGCCTTGTCGCGATAGCTTACATCGTTGGTGTAGGCGTGCATGCGTAGCAACGCAATCGCCGCCATCGAATTGCCCGCCGGTGTCGGAGAGTCCTGGAAAGGCTTGCGCTGCGCCGACAGAACTCCCAAGGCCTGGGAAGAGTCGCTGGGCGCGACCTCCGTGTCGAAAAAACCGCCGGAGAGCGGATCCAAGAATTTCTCGACCATGTCGTCCGTGATGCTCTTCGCGAACTTGAAATAGCTGAGAGCCGCCGTCGCCTCGTACGCGTCCAGACAGGCAATCGCCGAGAAAGCATAGTCATCCAGTAGCCCGCGGACCTCTCGCCGCGCCACCTTCGGATCCGAGTACGCGATCACGTGCAGCAACCCCTGCCCGGGACGCCAGGCCTCGCCCAGGATCCGGTCGAGCGATCGCAACCCAAAGTGCCGGGCATACTGGAGTCGAAGCACCTTCGCCGCCTCGAGATAAGCAGACACGCACAGGCTGTTCCAGCCCACGTACACCGTCTTATCCACATAGGGCGTCGGCCGCTCGAGGCGTGCGGCGTACATTTTCTTCTTCGCCGATTCCAGCCGTTCGCGCACCGTCTCGGGTGAAGCCTTCAGACGGCCCGCGATCTCCTCGACCGACGCTCTCACAGAAAGCACATTCTTCGCCGGATTGTGGTGCATGTGCCCGATTTCGTTGATGTCGTAATACAGACGCGCAACTGCGCCTTCCTCCTTTGTGAGTACCGCAGTCGTTTCCGAGAGCGTCCAGGTGAAGAAATCGCCGTCGTCTTCCATGGAGTAGTCGGCATCCTGCGAAGCGTAGAAACCGCCGCGCTCCCGGTCGCTGAGCCACTCATCCATCCACCGAATGATGTCCCGCGCCACGTCCGCAAAAAACTCCGTCCCCGTAACCTGGTACCCGTGTACGTAGTTCTTGAGCAGTTCCGAGTTGTCGTAGCACATCTTCTCGAAGTGTGGGACCACCCAGCGCTCGTCGACCGAGTAGCGGTGAAACCCGCCCGCCAGCTGGTCGTACACGCCGCCCTTCGCCATGCGCTCGAGGGTGGTCACGAACGCGGTCTTCACCTGCTCGTCCCCGGTGCGCGCATAGTGTTCCATCAAGAGATCGAGTGCGGCCGGATGGGGAAATTTTGGCGCCTGTCCGAAGCCACCGTTCTTGGCATCAAACATCCCCACCGCCGACTTCACGATGGCCTCAATCACCCGCGGCGAGAACCGCCCGCTGCGCCCCGTGAACGACTCCGCATGGGAGATGGTCTGCTCCACCATCTTCGCCTGCTCGGTGACGTCCGCGTGCTTCTCGCGGTAAGCATTGGCAATCGACGTCAACACCCGTTTGAAGCTTGGCCGCCCCCCCTGGTCCTCCGGCGGAAAATACGTTCCGCCATAAAACGGCTTCCCGTCGGGGGTGAGAAACGCCGTCAGAGGCCACCCACCCTGCCCGCTGATGGCGCTCACCGCGGCCTGGTACCGGCTGTCGATATCCGGCCGCTCGTCGCGATCCACTTTCAGCGCGATGAAATTCTCATTCACGATCTGCGCCACTTCCGGATCGTCATACGACTCGCGGTCCATGACGTGACACCAGTGGCACCACACCGCGCCAATGTCGAGCAGCATCGGTTTGTTATCGCGCTTGGCCGCCGCAAAGGCCTCCTCGCCCCATTCGTGCCAGCGGATCGGCTGATGCATGGCGGAACGCAGATAGGCAGAGGAAGCTTGAACGAGGGAATTGGGCGAGTCAGAAGACATGGCGCCTACCAGTGTAATTCGTTTGGGCAGGGAGGGTCCGCGCCGGATGGTGGTACCCTGCTATCTTTGATTGTCCCACCTGTTTTGCGGGGGATCAGCCCTGAGACGGATTGGGAAATGGCTTGGGGTCGGCCTTACCGCGCTGGCAGTTCTACTGGCGATTGCGTCACTCTGACCATCGGCTGGCGTCCATTCCTCGGCCCCGAAGACGCGAGCGCTCTCCCACCGAACATTTGGGCGCACGCCCCAACGCCTGGAGGGCGGGCGTGCTGGTGGATTCGCATTCTCCGGCCCTGGGGCAATGTCGGCCGCGCGAATCTCGCGCCCGATGCCTCCGGAATCTCCTACTACGACCAAGCCCTCTTCCTCGAGATCATGCATGCCAGCCAGGTCACACATCCCGCAAGCTGAATCCCATCATGCCCATCAAGGTCTACAAGGACCTCACCGACGATGACCTGAAGGCGATGTTCGCCTACCTGCGCGCCCTCAAGAGCGTGAAGCATCACGTGGATAATTCCGAACCAGCGACGCCGTGTAAGCGATGCAAGCAGAAACACGGAGCCGGAGCGGAAGACTAGGGGCAAGCCCTGCGGCTGACCAGCGGCATGGCCAGTCGGAAATCAGTGTGATCATCGGCCCTGCAACCAAATGCGAAAGGCCAACCACCAACCACCAACCACCAACGATTAACGACTAACGACCAACTTCCTCGCAATCCCGCAATACACCTCCACCGCCTCCGCCAGCTGCTTCTTCTCCACGCATTCCCCGTCGGTATGCGCGACGTGAATCGAACCCGGCCCAATCAGCAGCGGCTCGCCCCACTTCGTCAGGGCAGGAATGTCGGTGGTGAAGGCCGCCACCATGGTCGGCAGTCCCTCGAGGGCAAGAAACCGCATGAACGGAATCTCGAGCGCGAACTCCACGTTCGCGAGATCCCCCACCGTCTCCACGATCTGCCGCCGCAACTCCTCCGTCGGGCCTACCAGCCGGTAGAGCAAGTGCGCCTTGGCGTGATCCGGAATGACGTTGGGGGCGCGCCCGCCCTCGATCAGCCCGATGTTGAACGTGCACCCCCCGATGCCCTCCGCGGCAGGCAGCGGCATCGCCCGCAACCGCGTCAACGCCACGATCAGCTTGTCGATGGCCGAATCGCCCAGTTCCGGATACGCCGAATGCGCCATCCGCCCCGAAGCGGTTAACTCCACCCGTAGCGTCCCTTTCGAAGCCAGCGCCAGATGATTCTCGGTCGGCTCGCCGTTGATCAGGAAGCGCGCCCCAATCGGTTGTTCGTTGGCCGCCTTCGCGCCCTGGCTGTCGCGTTCCTCCCCGACCAGAAACAGCAGTCCGACGCGAATTCCTTCCCGCCGAAGTTTTTCCGCCGCCGCAATCTGGGTTGCGATGATCCCCTTCGCATCGCACGACCCGCGCCCGTACACGCGCTGCTCGTCTTCCGACGACGGAATAAACGGCGGCACTGTATCCATGTGCGTCGAGAACGCCACCGCCGGATGCGGTTCCTCGTGCGCGGTAGCCAGCACGTTAAAGCGATTGCCCTCCACCGCCATTTTTTTGGCCTGATACCCCAGCCGGCGCAATTCGCGGTAGAGAGCCTCCCCCACCGCCGCTTCATTCCCAGTGGTCGACTCGATATCCACCAGCAGGCGCGTAAGCGCGACGACATCCATGGACAGAGGATACCTGAACCAGTTGGGGACGGCCGATCTCGGCCGGCTGGGCGCGAAGCGCCAGAGCTCACATCCAATCCCGGCCGCGCTCGTTGTACCCTGTACGCGTGCACGCGCCCTCCTCCGCCATCCGCTCCTTTTTCCTGAACGGCCCTGCCGGCCCCCTCGAAGCTCTGCTCAACACCGGCGCCCCTGACGCCACCCACGCCTCCGTGGTCTGCCATCCCCACCCCGTCTACGGCGGAACCCTGCACAACAAAGTCGTTTTCCACGCCATGAAGGCCCTGAACGCGCTGGGTCTGCCCGTGCTCCGCTTCAACTTCCGAGGCACCGGTCTCAGCGAAGGCCAGCACGACCACGGTACCGGAGAAGTCGACGACGTCCGCGTCGCGCTCGACTGGCTCGACCAGGAATTCCATCTCCCCCTGATCTTCGCCGGCTTCTCGTTCGGCGCGGCAGTAGGACTGCGCGCCGCCTGTCCCGACCCGAGAGTGCAAGCGGTGATCGCCTTGGGAACGCCCATCACGCCGGTCGACGAGCGCACCTACGACTACGATGTCCTGAAGACCTGCACCAAGCCAAAGCTGTTGGTCAGCGGATCCCGCGACCAGTTCGCGCCCAAG
>DASQPN010000106.1:0-53351 GCA_035643915.1 Terriglobales bacterium
ACCTGTTCGCAGTGCGGCAAGGACACCACGGTTCCCTTCAAGCCTACACAAGGAAGGCCGGTCTTCTGCCGGGAATGCTTCCAGCAGAAGCGGCAGGAAGCGGCTACTGCCTGAAAGCAGGTTTTTGTAGGATTTCGGAAAGCGCCGGCGAGACGGTTTGGGGCGTCTCGCACGGCATGAGCGGATTCTTCCGGAAGGCCGCAGGCCTTTCGGGCTTCCTGGCTCTCTCGAGAGAAACCCGCCCGGGGCCTAGGGCGAGGTTTTGCCGCGCTGCTGTGTCTGTGTGTCCGTATGGCGTGCCAGCAGAGTCTCCAGTTGCTGGACTAGCTGCCTGGTCGCAATCGGCTTCACAAGGAACGATTCCACTGGTTCCTTCCTCCAGCGATCATCCTGCGGAGGGTACGCGGTGAGAATGGCCGTGGCGGGATGGTAGCGCTGCGCGTGCGCCGTACGCAATACCTCGAAGCCGGCATCCTCGGTCTCCATGCGGACGTCGGTGATGACCACGTCGTATTCATGCGCCTTCAGTTTTTCCCGCGCCTCGGCACCTGAGGCGGCGGTCTCGACGTCGAAGCGGTTCAATTCAAGCACAGCCTTCAGCGTCAACAGCACTGCAGCGTCATCGTCTACCAGCAACACGCGCCGCTTCATCGTAAAACATCCTCGAAATTGAAAAAGGTGGAAGACCGCGAAACTGGTGGCGGGACATCCTCGTCGCAAACAATGGCGCCGGCACAATGGCACCGGCACAGTGGCGGGGACTCGGTCCACTTGTCCTTGGGGCCCGCTTGCGCTGCTACTATATTACGGTGGCACGTTTTTACGTACAAAATTTTGGCTGCCGTGCGACTCAGGCCGACGGTGCTGCCATCGAGCGGCAATTCGAGGAGCGCGGTCTGGAGCGCGCCTCTGCGGCCGGGGAAGCAGAAATCGTTGTCCTGAACACCTGCACGGTCACAGCCGCCGCCGACCAGGACGCCCGCGCCGCGATCCGCCGAGTCCACCGCGAAAACCCGCTCGCCCGGATCGTGGTCACCGGTTGCTACGCGCAACGATCTCCCGAAGAACTGGTCACGCTTCCCGGCGTCACCGAAGTCATCGGTAACTCACACAAGCATCAGCTGGCAGAAATTGCAGTGCCTCCGCGGTTCGAACCGGGCGTCGGCGCCGTGGTGGAGCCCTTCCGTGCCGCTGAGGCACCGGTCCCGGGCGGGTCGTCCGACGGGGCTTTTCTCCCCCTCTCAATCCTGACAACTGAGAACCGGGAACTGAGAACTGAGAACCAGATTCACGTCTCGGACATCTTTGCTCATACCGAACTTCTGGCCGCGCCCGTTTTTGATGCGGCCAACGAACGCACCCGCCCCAATTTGAAGGTCCAAGACGGGTGCGACAACCGCTGCTCTTTCTGCGTTATTCCCTACGTCCGCGGCCAGAGCAGGTCGTTGAAGCTCGAGGACGTTCTCGGCGAAGCGAATGATCTGGTGGAGGCGGGCTACCGTGAGTTAGTCATCTCAGGGATTAATCTAGGGCGCTGGGGACGAGACCTGTCAGTCGGAAGTCATCAGTCGTCCGTCGTCAGTGAACTCGGGGCGAAGGCCGATGCGCAGCCTACGGACGACCTTCGATTGACGACCCTCATTCGTGCCATTCTCGACCGGACTGCGCTCGAAAAGCTCCGTCTCAGCTCGGTCGAGCCGATGGATTGGAGCGACGAGCTGATTTCTCTGGTGGCGAAGTCTCCGCGCATCGCCAAACACGCCCACGTGCCCATGCAATCCGGCAGCGATGCCGTTCTGCGACGAATGCACCGCAGATATCGCCCGTGGCACTACCGCGAGAAGATTGCGAAGATTCGCGCGGCCATGCCGACGGCCGCGATCGGTGCGGATGTCATGGTCGGCTTCCCCGGCGAGACCGACGCCGAGTTCGAAGAGACCCGTCGTGCGGTTGAAGACCTGCCCCTGACTTACCTGCACGTTTTCACCTACTCCGCACGGCCGGGCACGCCCGCCGCCCACATGCCGAAGCACGTGCCGGCTCCCGAAGCCCGCGAACGTAACCGTGTGCTGCGCGAATTGGCCGCGACGAAGAAACGGGGTTTCATGCGGTCATTTGTCGGTACCACCATGCAGGCGATCACGTTGCGTGCGGGTGGCAGGGACGCCCCTGTTCGCAATGAGTGTGGCCAGGGCGAGGTCACCGAGGCCCTGACCGACAACTACCTCAAGCTGCACCTCGAAGGACGTCACCAACCGAACCGCTGGGTTCACGCGCGAGTGCTCAGGGTAGAAGATGAAGCGCTGGTGGGAGTCGCCGTCACTCAGGCAAGGGCCACGCCGAGCGCGAACTGCTAAACACAAGGGTTGGGATGGCGCCACCTTTCGACCCGCTTGGAAGACGTCTGTCACTGATCCACTCGGCGTTTCCTGCATGCTAAACTCGCGATTCTGATGCGAGGTGAGATCGCTGCATGAGTGAGTTGACCTTTCATTCTGCCCTATCCATGGCAGAACAAATCCGGCAAAGGAAGATTTCTCCGCTAGAACTGCTCGACGCTCACCTGGCGCGGATCGCGAACCTCAATCCCCGGCTGAATGCTTTCGTGCAGGTGGACGACGCCCGGGCTCGGCGAGACGCTCAGGCTTTGGAGTCGGCAGCGGTGCGCGGGGAATTTCGGGGGCCGCTGCACGGGGTTCCGGTCAGCATAAAGAGTTCGCTGGAGGTGGCAGGACTTTGCTGCGCGTCGGGGACGAAGTTGCGCGCTGGGCGTATTGCGGCAAAGGATGCTGTCCTGGTGTCACGGCTGAAGGCTGCGGGAGCGATCGTGCTGGGGATTACGAACACGCCGGAACTGCTGATGGCTTGGGAGACCGACAACCTTCTTTATGGGCGTACGAACAGCCCGTGGGATGTTGCGCGAACGCCGGGCGGATCCAGTGGTGGGGAAGCGGCGGCGATCGCGGCGGGCTGTTCGGCGGGAGGCGTGGGGAGTGACGGCGGGGGCTCCATTCGAGTGCCCGCGCATTTCAGCGGGATTTGTGGGCTGAAACCGACTCCGGGGCGGATTCCCTCGACCGGGCATTACCCGGTTTCGGCGGGACCGTTCGCGTTGTTGGGCGTGGTGGGTCCGATGGCGCGGACGGTGGGAGATTTGCAGGTTTTGTTTGAAGTGATGGCGGGGCCCGACGATGGTGATCCCTCGTCGGCGCCGGTGCCGCTGCACAAGATTCAGCGGGACGATTTGAAACAGATTCGGATCGGCTACTTCGAGGATGATGGGCGAACCCCGGTCACTCCGGAGACACGTGAGGCGGTGCGAACTGCCGCCGAGGCCCTGGAGCGCGCGGGATTGCAGGTCGTGCCCTTTCGTCCGGACGGCTTGGAACAGGCGCGGGACTTGTGGTGGAAGCTGTTTGGCACCGCCGGAGGCATGATCCTTGGGCCGCTGACCAAGGGGCAGGAATCGGAAATCTCGCCCATCCTGAAAGAATTTCTGAACTGGGTCGCCTCCGAACCACCGCACACGGGACAGACCTTGCTTTATACATGGCTGTTGCGCGACGAACTACGGAACCAGATCCTGGCGCAGATGCAGGTGTTCCCAATCCTGTTGTGTCCGGCAGCAGCGATACCGGCATTTCGACACGGGGAGCGCGTTTGGAAAGTCGAAGGCAAGACGGTGAAGTATCTGGACGCCTGGAGTTACACCGAGTGGTTCAACCTGCTGGGGAATCCCGGCGCGGTTGTACCGGTCGGGCAGTCAGCGGAGGGTTTGCCGATTGGCGTGCAGATCGTGGGGCGGCCATGGGAGGAGGAGTTGGTTCTCGCAGTGGCAACCGAAGTGGAGAGGGAGTGCGGAGGGTTCCGGAAACCGCCGCTTGAATAAGGTAAAACGAAACGATTTTGGGGTGTCTTCCATCCCGCTGCTCCCTCCATAGCTTCCGAGTTGCCCCAATCTGTGCGGCTGGTTTCGGAGGCCTCCTAGCATCAAGTGTTTCGGGCTTTCCGATTAAGCGAACCTCTCCTCTGAGTCGGGGGGGTGGAGACATCCCGCTGCAGGTCTAACGACTCAGTGTGAAGTTGACGAGGGTAGTGGTCTCTACTTCCACCGGTATCCCATTCAGAATGTATGGCCGATATACCCATTGTTTTACGGCCCCCATCGCAGCTGGCGCGAGCAAAGGGTGGCCACTGATCAAGCGCACACTCTGGACGGTCCCGTCCCTGCCGATCACGGTGAGCAAGGCAACAGTTCCTTTAACGCCCGATTTCTGTGCCTGTTGCGGATAGATCGGTTGCACTCGACGAATCAGGAGGCTCTGGATTGCGCCCTGAGGCAACCGGACTCGCTGGGATGCAGCCTCTTGTGAGGTGTCGCCTGCAGTCGAGCTGCCGATTCCGCCCGTGCGCTCCAGTTGGTCGGAATGCGCACCTGCCGCAACGCCGCCGGCATTTCCCGGCTTCACAAGTTTGCGGGTTGAATGCCCCGCGGCCTTCCCATATTTGCTGGAGCTCGTTTCCTTAAGGTTTGATCCCTGCTCACCTGACAAATGTCCGAGCTCGGTTCCTGTCTTTTTCGTTTCGGAACGGTCGAACGCTGATGTTGGATTTCCATTTGGGGAGGCCCGGCTGACGTCTGTAGCCTGCGCTGGCCTGGCTGCTTCAGGGTGTCGAGTCTTCAGATAATAGGTTAGCCCGCCCAACCCGGCCAAAAGCAGCACGAAGCCTCCCAGTGCGAAACGCCACCGTGGCAAAGGTTTCGCTACCCGAACGGCGCGGAGTTGCTGATTCTGGACGTCGTTTCCGTGCGGTGCGGCGCACACCTGCAAAGACAACTGCTCGATTAGCTTGGTGAACTCAGTATTTGGAACACCAGGGCGCCAGTCCCTGAGATCGGCGCCATTCAGCAACCGAAATGCGAGAGGCGCGTCAACGGCTTCGAGAAACACTGGTACTAAGATCCCACGCCGCTTCCCTTCCGACGCTTCGTTTCTCACCCACTCCGAAGCGACGGAGACCGCAGACCAAAGCACGATCACAGCCTTAGCTTCGGCTAGCGCTTTCTCGATCACCTGGTCAAAGGATTTGCCCAGCGGGATCTTCCGGTCCCACCAAACCGACCACTCATGGGCGGTCAGCGCTTCCGCCAGCGCTTGAGCCTGCGCGCGCTCTTCCGAGGCGTAACTGAGGAAGATATCTGCCATCGCCTGGATTCCGAGACGGGTCCCGGTCTCCTCGGTCGAGCAACCGGCGGTGCCTCGCGAAGGGGGAGGCCGGCAAAATAGAATGGTAACCCGAGTTGAGGGATTACGGAATTGAATGATTGGGGCGCCACGACAAGTGCTCCTAGCGAAAATTCCGTGTAGTCGAGGACGAGTGTTACTTGCCAGGTGAACAGACAACCTCGAAGGGGTGTGATTTTCGAAGAAGTAGCCTTGGCCCTCTCCTGTAATGTTCTGGCAATATTCTGCAATGAACAACGATTGGACTGCTCACGCGTAATAGGATCAATCCGGCAAACCATTCCCTACACTCCACCGGCAACTTCATTCGGAAATCTACCCATGGATGAATTGCCATGTCGCGCTCGCGACCGTTCGATCGAACTCCTATCTGAATGGATAGGACTCCTAACTGGATCGCTGGAGATTCCGGCATCCAGTCGTCGGCTGCCCGCGACTTCTCCCCATACAATCTATCGGTTGCATGCGATGGACGCCCCCGGGTCTTTGGCGTCTTGCGTGCACGCTCTTGCTGCCGTAGCGGGGCGATTGACCTCGATTCAGTCGGCGCCCGCTATGGTCCGAGCTAGCGTGGCTCATCAGGATTCTGAGAGACACAAACGGTCGGTCCCGGGCTCGGGAGGAGATCCTGTGAAAATCCCACTGCCTTCCTCAATGAAGCGCAAAGGCTTCCCGCAATGGCGGCCCGTCCTTCGGCGTGTCGGTGATTTACAAACCGGTTGCACCGTTGTGACAATGCGCGAGCCGGCGTCTTCCAAAAAACTTGGCACCAGGGGGACTCAAAACCTGCTCCGCCTCTTGTCTGTGTTTCTTGTACTCTCCCTGTCGGTCACTGCTTACGCGCAACAGACTCAACCTGACGCCGCCGTATCAGCGCAGGTCACCGCAAAACTGGTGCTGGAAGACGCAACGCCAGTAAAATTGCGTCTATCTCGGAACCTATCATCCGCGGACTCCAAGACGGGAGACACCGTTGACTTCGAAGTGCTCGAAGAGGTCAGAGTCGGAGATGTGCTGGTAATTTCCAAGGGTGGCGTCGCTTGGGGCACCGTGACCGACGCCGAGCCCAAGAAGAGAATGGGGCGGGGGGGCAAATTGAACATGACCATTGACGCGGTGCGTCTTCTTGACAGTGAGAAGGCTGCTCTCCGGGGCGTCAAAGACGTACAGGGAGGCGGCCATACGGGAGCAATGACGGGCGGTATTGTTGCCGCCTCGCTAATCGTTTGGCCCGCTGCGCCGTTTTTTCTGTTCATGCACGGCAAAGACGTCACAATTCCGAAGGGTACTGAGATTACGGCGTACATCAATGGCAACTTCCCGCTGGACGCGGCAAAGTTCGATCCGCAATCCTCCGCGAGTGGCGGAGCAGTAGCGACAGCTGCGCCCGCCCAGGGCCCACCGGTTTCTCAGGTGAGCTTGGAAATCTCCTCAACGCCGCCAGGAGCAGACATCGAGCTGGACGGGAGCTTCATTGGCAATACCCCGTCATCCGTCGGTGTCTACCCTGGAGATCACGCGATCAAGCTCACGAAAACCGGCTATGCCAAGTGGGAGCGGAAGCTCAAGACATCGACCGGGACGGTAAAGGTTTCACCCGAGCTTGAACCGCTGGCCGCGAGCGCGGCGAAACGTTGATGATGAATCGTCTAGCGGTGATCCTCGGGGCGCGGCGACTCGAGGGGCGGGTGCTGGAGGTGAGGGCGCCAGGTTGGTCTCCAGCGGTGAGTTTGAGCGGGCCTGCCGTCCGCTCCCTGAGCTCGCGCCACAGGGAATGAAGGTGCGCGTAGGGATGGAGGCGAGCGGGCCTGCGCGCGGGTTTGAACGACTGCTCAGTGAGTTGAAGTGTGAGTTGTGGATCGGGGACGCCGCCGAGATCCGTACGAAGCGAGTATGCAAGCAGAAAACGGATCGCCAGGATGCACAGTTGGCTCTGAAATTGATGCTGGAAGATCGTTTTCCGCAGATCGGGGCGCCGAGTCGTGATCTGCGGCAATTGCTGTGCAAACAGCTTCCGAAATGCCTAGTTTGGGGTGACGGGGGGATGACGAGTTTCCTGCCGAAAGCGGGAGCAATCTCGCCGGGTCTACGTTTTCGTGACAACCGACATGGGTCGACTTTGCAGGAAGCCGATGACCAGCGCGCTATTTATTTGCAAGCCGCCGTTGTAGCGGACGAGGCCCTTCTTCCTGAACCGAGTCATAAAATGACTTACCCTTGCGCGGGTCGTACCAACCATCTCCGCCAGGGTCGATTGGCTCACCTTCAGGGGGCTGTCCGGCTTTGATTCCTCGATGATGTGCCCAAACAGCAACAGAACCCGAGCCAGTCGCCTTTCGCTGAAATTGAAGAATTGATCCACCAAATCTTCCTCGATTCGAACAACCCGGGCAAGCAGATATTCAACAAACAGCGCTGCAAATTGCGGGTCTCGCCTGAGCGTGCGAACCGTGATGTCCTTTCGCAGTCGAGTGATATTGGAAGCCCCAATTGATCTCGCCGTGCAAATCCGCAGAGATTGCCCTGCTAAACAGCCTTCACCAAAAAAGCTACCTCGCTGCAGGAAGGCGATTATGGCTTTCTTGCGACGCGCGGAGACCACCGTGAGCTTCACTGTGCCGCTCTGGATATAGAAAAGAGCATCAGCTGTATCCCCTTGCGAAAAGACGATCTCTTTGTCTCGGTAGTTCCGAACCGTCATTCCAGTACGGAACTTTTTGCGGAAAGCTGTGGCACTCAAGCCGGGAGTACGCTTACTTGCCATTCGGATCTGACTCGCAATCAAATCAAGAAATTGGCCAGCGACGGCAATCGTACCCACCCAGGGCGAACTCCGTCTAGATGTTCAAGATTGAACACGCCTCGACGATGCGGTTTTTCCTTGCCTGACACCGCCTGTCCGGGGATCCGATTCACAAACTGCTCCTGGAGCGCGATCCGATTGAGGGTCGCGATCTGGCTTCGCAGCCGACGTTGTCGCGTTTCGAGAACGGGGTTGGGGTCAAGGAGCTGTATCGGTTGGGCGAGTTCCTGGCCGGCAGCGTAATCCGGCGCCACGCCAAGCGGCTGCACCATCGCGCTCATCGCGTCACCATCGATCTGGATCCGACGGACGATCCCACCCACGGTGCGCAGCAGTGGTCGTTCTTCAATGGACACTACGACACCTGGTGCTACCTCCCGGTGATGGGTTTTGTCAGCTTCAACCACGAAGCCAAACAGTATCTCTGCGCCGCGGTGTTACGGCCCGGCAACGTGACCGCGGCGGTGGGCGCGGTCGCCCTGCCGCGGCGTTAAGCGCGCAGACAAAGGCGCATTCCATCGAAGTGCAATGGCCGAGCGGGCAGGCGGATAGGGTCTCTCTGCCATTGCCACCGATCAGACCGTCACCCTTCAAGAAGGGTAAGGTGTGGGAGCGGCGCGGGCTTATGGCAAGCGTGTCGTAGCACCGGGCGCGGTGAAGGGCGCAACCAACCAGACGTGGTTTCGTCCGCGAGAACCAGCCGGTTGCTCACCGGCTGAGGGCGGATTCGGGATGACAATCCCTTCGTCTCTGGATTCCAAAGCGTAGGTCGCGACGTCCCTGCGTGGCGTAAACTCTCCTCAGCCAAAATTGAGTGGGCTACCTGCTTTGACGGAGCATATTCGGGTCATGAGATCGATTCGTATCACGTTGATTGCGGCGGTCGCATTGGGGACAGCAGGCTGGTTCGCGGGCGCTCCTTACCGCGCGTCCGAGGGGGACGGCGCCGCCAAAGCGAAGGAAGCGGCGCGGCTGAACAATATTGGCGTCGCCTATATGAACCAGCAGCTGTTCGAGAAGGCTCTGAAGTCGTTTGAAGCGGCCAGCGCGCAAGATCCAATGCTGACGATTGCGCGGATGAATCGTGGCGTGGCCCTGCTCAACCTCCAGCGCGTGGATGAGGCGAAGGCGATTCTGGAGGACGTGGTGAAGCAGGATCCGAAGGAAGCCCACGCTTGGTACAATCTGGGTCTTTTCCACAAGAACACAAGCGACACGGATCATGCGATTGCGGCGTTTAAACATGTAACCGAGATTGATCCCAGCGACGCCGACACCTGGTATTTCCTGGCCACGGTATACGCGCAGGCCAAACAGTATCCGGCGGCGATAGGAGCGTTTCAGCACGCCCTGCAACTGAATCCGTTGCACGCCTCGGCGGAGTTCGGGCTTTCGCGCGCCTACCAGCAGTCGGGTGATGCCGATCACGCGCGCGAGCATTTGAAGAAATTCCAGTACATCAAGGACAACAAGCTGGGCTCGCCGATGAGCTTGGCCTATGGGGAGCAGGGACAATATTCGCGCGCGGAGGAGTCGGCGGGGGCGGCTGAAAAGGTACCGCCGGCGATTGCGGTGAGATTTGTGGACATGACGGGGCGGGCCGGCATTGTGACGAAACCTTCGTCCGGCGAAGTCACCCATGTTCGAGAATCCCTGGGCTCCGGTGCGTGCTTTCTTGATTACGATGGCGACGGCCGGTTGGACGTGTTCCTCGCGGATGGTGGTCCGCAGAGCGGGATGGGGCTCTATCGCAACTTGGGCGGTGGAGCGTTCGAGGACGTGACCGTCCAGGCAGGTCTTGATCCCAAGATGCACGGCCTGGGATGCACTGCTGGCGACTATGACAACGACGGAGCGATCGACTTGGCGGTGGCTAGCGAGGCCGGCGTTTCTCTATTCCACAACGAGAAGAACAGTGCCTTCAAAACGGTCACCAGCGGCGCTGGCCTCAAGTCAACCGGGCCGGTTTTGGGCGTTGACTTTATCGACTACGATCACGACGGCGATCTCGACTTGTACGCGGTGCGCTACACGGGCAAGCCTGTCTTTGATCCACGCCAGACGTCGGCGGTCGATACCAACGCGGTCGGATCGAACGTCATGTGGCGTAACAACGGCGACGGGACTTTTACGGATGTGACCGAGACGGCTGGGCTTAGAGGGCGGGCGCCCACAGTTGGCGTGGTTGGAACCGACTACAACAATGATCGTGCCATAGACATTCTGCTCGCCGGTTGGGATACGAGCGTTCTTGAAAACCCCCGGGAAGGGAAGTTCCTCGAGCGCAGGCCATGGTCAATTCGGCCTTCCCCTGATCCAGGGGTGGGCATTCTTCCTAGCGAGACCGTGGGCGTTGCCGTTCTTGACTTCAATCACGATGGTTGGATGGATGCCGTGTTCACGCACCGCGGCGCCCCTGGCCTGACGCTCTGGCGCAATGTCCGGGGAAGCACGTTCGAGCAGGCGCCACTTCCAAAGACCGATTGGGTCGACGGTTTCGGCGTTGCCGCCATTGACTATGACAACGACGGCTGGGTCGATCTGGTGGCTGTGGGCGAGACCAAGGATGGCAAGGGCGAAGTGCGGCTCATCCGCAATTTGGGGCCGGATGGGTTCAAGGACGTGACCGCTGATGTCGGCCTAGACAAAATCGCATTGCAGGATCCGCGCGCAATCCTCACGGGCGACTATGACGGCGATGGGGCCACCGACCTGCTGATCACGCAGAGCCACGGGCCGGCGCTGTTGCTGCGCAACCAGGGCGGCAACAAAAACAACTGGCTGCGCCTGGCTCTGAAGGGACTGAACGATAACAAGTCAGCGATTGGGACGAAGGTGGAAGTGTTTGCCGGCGCGAACCGGCAGAAGTTCGAGATCTACGGGTCGTCCGGATATTTGGGACAGAACTCAACGGATCTGGTCGTGGGTCTTGGACAGGCGAAACAGGCGGACGTGGTGCGCATGCTGTGGCCCACCGGAGTCCTGCAGGATGAAATCGAAGTTGCCGCGAACCGCGAGCAGCCTTACCTGGAACTCGATCGGCGGGGGAGTTCGTGTCCAACTTTGTTCGTGTGGGACGGGCATCACTACGAACTCGTTGGAGACATGATCGGGGCCGGAGTGGTGGGGCACTGGGTCGGGCCCGGGGAGCGCAACGTCCCGCGTCCGGCGGAGTACATCAAGGTGGATCGTGACACGATCCATTCGAAGGATGGCAAGCTGAGCTTCCGGCTCATGGAGCCGATGGAGGAGGCAGTTTATCTCGACGAAGTGAAAGTGCTGGCGGTCGATCATCCGCGCGATTTCGACGTCTATCCGAATGAGTATTTCGCGAGCAACCCGCCGTTTCCGCCGTTTCGCGTGGTTCAGAGCCGTGAGGCGCAGCTGCCGGCGGGGGCTTGGGATGAGCACGGACATGACCTCATGCCAAACCTGCGTGCGGGTCGTTACTTCGGGGACTTTGAGTTGCTGGCGTTTCACGGGTTCACCAAGATGCACACGCTGGAACTCGACCTGGGCGAGCCGTACCGCGGCGGGCCGCTTGTCCTGTTGATGCACGGGGAGACCGAATACTTCAGCGCGACCAGCGTGTACGCGGCGCACCAGGCGAAGGTCGAAGCGATTGCGCCCTACCTGGAAGCTCTCGATAGTCATGGCAACTGGGCGCGCGTCGTCGACGACATGGGATTCCCGGCGGGTGGTCCGCGCACCACGACTCCGGACCTGACGAAGAAGCTGCCGATCGGCACGCGGCGAATCCGCATCCGGACGAATCTACAGGTCTACTGGGACAGCATTCTGATCGATCGCAGTCCGCAGAACGGGCAAGTGCGCCTGACGCCGGTTCCGCTGGCGAGCGCGAATCTGGATTTTTACGGACATCCGCGACAGATCGAAGATCGGCCGCCGGGGAATGTGAAGTATGTTTACGAAGAGGTGAGTCCGACCGGGCCGTTTGCCCGGCAGGCGGGGGCTTACACGCGCTACGGGGATGTACTGCCCTTGCTGACTAAGTTCGACGATCGCTTGGTGGTATTCGGGACGGGGGATGAGATTGCGTTGGAGTTTGATCCGGCGAAGCTTCCGGCGCTGCCTTCGGGCTGGACTCGTGATTACTTCTTCCTGGTGAAAGGGTACGAGAAGGATATGGACTTTTACGCGGCGGATGGATTCACCCTGGAACCGCTGCCCTTCAAGTCGATGGGGAGCTATCCGTATCCGGCGAAGACGTATCCGCTGGACCGGGAGCACGTGGACTATCTCCTCGAATACAACACGCGGCATGTTTCGGGGAATGAGGCGCGGGGGTATGGCTATCAGTATCCTCAGAAGTAGGGGCGGAAAGCCCTTCACCACGGAGCGCGGTTTTCATGGTCGAAGCCTTCGCGGTGGTCCTTCGTGTCCTGGTGGTTGATGGTTTGATCTCTGCGACCGCTACAGTCCCCCACTCTTGCCGTAGTCTTTCGGCAGCGCCTTCGCGAGATCCTTCCAACCCACCAGCACGAATCCCTGGTCTTTTAGGAATTTCCGGAATTCTGAGCTCTTGACCATGTCGAAGTCGTGCTGGCGCCAGGCTGCGCCCCAGTCTGGGTGATCGAAGGTGGCGCCGCGCATTTCGTCGTCGTCGTAGGCCAGGTGAACGATCACTTCGTAGACGCCGGGGCCAAGGCCGGCGAGAGCCTTCTCGTACCAGGCAGTCCAGTCCCGGGCGTCGACACCGGGCTCGATGGAAACGACTTTCTGAATCAGCACCTCTTCGGCTGGCGGAGTGATGCCGAGCGGGCCGTGCGTGCCCTGCCACTCTTCGAGGATCGGGAGGTTATAGGTATGGCCCATCTTCTGATAGATCTTGTAAAGATCGGTGTTACCGAACAGAGCGGCCATGTGGGTGTCGAGGTGGGTCAGGTGGACACCGAATTTTTGTGCGCGCTCGATTTGTGCGCGTAACTCGGTCTCGACTTCGGCGGGCTTCGCGTTCTTGACTACCTGCGGCGTTTCAAGAGGGAGGTAGCCGTCGGCATCGAGCAGGCTCGACACTGTGTCCCTCGAACTTACGGGTCCCCAGCGGAAGGGAGTCCACTCGCTGTTGAGGGCCTGATGAATGCCGAGATCCGCGTCGGGATGGGTTTTCGCGAAGCTCGCCGCTTCGAGAAACCAGGGACAGGGGACGAGGATGCTGGCGGAGGTGATCCAGTGATTCTCGAGAGCTTCGGACGTGGCGCGGTTTACGGAGTGGTTCATGCCGAAATCGTCGGCGTGGATTACGAGCAGGCGCGCGGTGGGGACGTACCCGAGGCGCTCCTGAACGGTTCGGGCGGGAGTTTGGGCGAGAGACGGGGCGGCGCAGAGGGCGAGCAAGATGTTGGTCGAGAGTTGAGACCAGCGCATAGGACCTCCTAACGTTCCTCAACACGCCACGCGAAAGATTCCTTCCGCGGTACCTAGCGCCTGGAGGCGCGTTCATCGACCGGTTTTCAGCAACGCCTCAAAAGGCGTGCCTGGATTCGAAGATCTTTACTGGGCTTCTTCCGGAGGCAGTTCGAAATCGACCAGATCTCCGCGGAAGCCCCTGGTCTTGATGGCCCCGAAGGCGATGCCCACCGCCATCCAGATGCCACCGACAATCCAAGCTTTCCAGCTGAGGTTCTTCCATAGAAAGAAGCAGATGGTGAAGCCCGCGAGCGGTGGCGCAAGAACGGCCAGAATGGCCAACAACCCACCCGCGACCGCGAGAACGGCCCAGTTCGATGTCGGCCACAGCACGAGCGCGATCACCACCGCGGTGAGTACCAAGGGCGGGATCGGACGCTTGCCGCCTTCGCGGACGTAGTAGCGGACGAAAGCCGCCAGGTTCACGCCCATGAAGGCGATCAGCGCGCCGAAGTTGAGCATTTCCGCGCCCAGGCCGTAGCTGAAGAGGCCGATGCTCACCAGCAACGCTCCCGCCAACGCGATCGCACCGACAAAGAACACGTTGTTGCGCGGCACATGCCGCTTGGGATCGACCACGCCGAAGAAAGATTGGGGGAGAGCCTTGCTGCGTCCCATGCCGTAGAGCAAGCGGGCGGCGCCGATTTGCGCGCCCATGCCGGAGCCGAAGTTCGCCACCAACAAAGTGAATCCAACGATGGCAAAAAGGGGCTTCCAGGCGCGGCCGGCCACGAAGGTGAAGGCGGTGTCCACGTTTGGAAACGGCTGGGTCGCGGGCCACAAAAGCTGCGCCGCATAGACCTCAAAGGCCGACAGAATGCCGATCACGAAGCAGGTAAGGACGGTGGCGAGCAGAATGTTTCGGCGGGGATTCTCTGCCTCCTCAGAGAGTGTAGAGATGCCATCGAAGCCGATGTAACTGAGCACTGCGATCGACGTGGCCGCCAGCACGGCTTTGGAATTCCACAGCTGGGGATCATAAAAGGGACGCGTGAAGAAGGCGGCGCCATCGTGCGGGTTGCTGAAGATGTAGCGCGCTGCGGCCATGAAGAAGACGGCCACCACGGCGCCCATGCCGGCCGCGAGCAACGTGTTGAGGCGCGCGGAGGTCTTGATTCCCTGAATATTGAGGAACGTGAATACGGCTCCGAAGAACAGGGCCCATCCCCAATAGGGAATTTCTGGAGCGAAGACGTTGGCCTGCTGGCTGCACCAGATGATGCAGATCATGGGATTGAGCATATAGTCCATGACCATGCTCCAGCCGGTGACGTAGCCGAGCGCGGGATTGATTTCCTGGCCGACGTAGGTGAAGGCGGATCCAGCGCTGGGATAGGCCCGGGCCATGCGGCCGTAGCTGAAGGCCGTGAACAGCATGGCGACCATTGCGATGAGAATGGTTGTAACGACGTGACCCCGGCCACGGTCACTGAGCACCCCGAAGACCGACATCGGCGCCACGGGTTGAATGACGATCACTCCGTAGAGGATCAGGTCCCACAGGGTGAGGGTGCGCTTAAGACGCGGTGCGCGAGTGGTTGTGTCAGTGGCCATCCTGCTCCTTGGCTACGAAGCTCAACAAAAAACCCCATCCGCCGAGGCGGAGATGGGGTTCCGGGGAAAGGCTGCTCCGTCGGGAGCAAGCGAGAGCACAAGCAATGATTGGAATTCGCGGAACCATAACAAAGCCATGGAGCGGGCGCAAGAACTTTCTCGTAGACGGAGTGGGTCGCATGGGGCCCGGTTCACTCACGACCCGATCGTCCATACCGATGAGGCGCAGCGCTCTGCGCCGCGTCGACGGGCGTCGACGCCCGTCGCTCCACCCGCAGGCGTTTTTCTCCGCCGCATTTATTGCACATTCCAGCCGCTTACTTCCACCGCCGCCCTGGCCGTCCCCAGCCGGCTGCTGCGATAGGTCGCGGTGATCTCGCGCTTCTCACCAGGAAGCAGGGAGATATAGTTGTCTTGCCAGATCACGGGGAGAATCTCCTCGCCGCCTGCGCCCCGGTTGACCTTCAGACGCACGAAGAACGCCAGCGTCTTCGTCGGGTTCTCAAGCGTGACGTGGGTGACCGTTTCTTCTCCTTTGCGTTCGGAGCGGCCCCTGACCTTCAGTTTCACTTTCGGCAACTGGCTGAGCGCGGTGTAGTCCGCGAATGAAGCGGTGGGCGTCGTGTACCAGTTGGATCTCTCCCAGTCGAGCGTTTCCGGCTTGGCGGACAGCCAGTAGAAGTTCGAGCCGACCAGCTTTCCAGCGCTGTCCTCGAGCCGCAGCAGCAGGAAGTAGACGGGACTGGGGTTGTGCAGTTCAGGGAGGGTGAGCACTTTGCTGGTGCTGTCCGCGGCCGCATCGACGGCGGTCTCTTGCGTGAGTTCCTCCGTCATGTCGAGGTTGTAGACCTTGGTGATCAGCTTCAGGCCCTGGGCGCTCTGATACTGACTGCTGACCACCCACACGGAGCGGTCGTCATAGCCGTAGACCGGATGTAGCGGTTCCAGGGCGCGCTTGGCTCCGAAATATCCCCCCGCAGGACGCAGGTAGAAGTCGTAGAGGTGCCAGATCATCGACGGCCAGGCATTGTTCAGCATCCACTGGATCACGCCCGTCGAGGTGTACTTGTTGCGACTGTAGGCCTCGAACATGGCGCGGATGCCCTCGTAGTTCATGAGCTGGGCTTTGAGCGTGTAGTCTTCGAGGGTGTCGGCCTTGCCGTAGCGAGCAGTCAGGGCCTCGGTGTAAACGTGCATATCCTTGAACTCACCGCCACCCGCGTGGAAGTTCCACCAGTCATCGATGGGCCAGAGGTGATCCTTGGGCAGCATGGTGCGGAGACTCTCGATCGGCGGGACCGCGGGGCCGGGGCTGGTCTCCGTGTTAAAGCCATGCGCGCCCCCGCATTGTCCGAGCTTGCAGTGATACGTACTGTCGATCTTGTCTTCGGTCCAATAGGAAGGAGCGACGTATTCGTAAGGGCCGCTCATTTTCACGCCGCTGCTTCCAGTGACCGATGTCGACTCGCCCGACGCCGAAGAGACGATGGGGTTCGGGAAGCGCAGCTGCTGTTCGACGTCGAGGTACATCTGCTCCACATCCGGTGGCGGCGGGCCATCGCTGCCGTTGAGCCACATGACCAGGCTGGGGTGATTGCGCATGCGGTAGAGCTGGTCGGTGAGGGAAGCTTTCGCGATCTCGAAGTCGTGAGGCTTCCACTTGGCCCAATGCTCCCAGTGATCGCAGCAGCACCATCCGGCCATGACCAGAATGCCTTCGCGGTCGGCGCGGCTGAAGAATTCCTCCGTTTCCAGTTTTCCCTCCAGGCGGATGGTGTTCAGGCCCAGGTCTTTCACGTAACGAAATTCGTCCTCAAGGCGCTCGGAGTTCTCTCGGAGCATCATGTCGGGCGACCAGCCGCCCCCGCGGATCAGGATTCTCTTGCCGTTGATCGAGAAGACCCGGCTCTTTTGCTCGTTCAGCTCGGAGGTGACTTGGCGGATGCCGAAGTGGGTTTCCGCGCGGTCGGAGGTTTTGTCGCCTACCTGGAACTCCAGGCTGAGCGGGTAAAGCTCCGGCTTGCCCATCTGCGCGGGCCACCAGAGGCGGGGACTGGTGAAGTTGAGTTGGGAGAATTTGTCCGGCTCGAAGGCGATGTCTTTGCTCTGGTTTGAGCCAAGCTCGACATCCTGGGAGAATTCGACGTTTTCGATCTTGCCTTTCAGCGTGCCTTTGATCACTTGACCGGTGGCGTTCTTCAGAAGCGCAGTCACGGTGAGTTGGGCGTTGGAGCCGTCGACGCGCGCGACGACGGTCGGGTAACGCAGCGCGACGGGGCCGCTGGCGGACAGGTAGACTTCGCGCCACAGTCCCATGTTCCGGTCGGGCGGGGCGGGGTTCCAATCGACGAAGGTGATGGCGAGGTCGGTGTCGGTGGGCGCATAGACCTGCACCGCGAGGACGTTTCCTGCGCCCGGCTTGGCAGCATCGGTGACGTTGAATTCGTAGGTGCGCCAGGCGCCGGCTACGTCGTCGGACTTGGCGATCTGTTTTCCATTCAGCCAGACGTTGGCGCGGTAGTTGATACCGCGGAAATTCAGCCAGATCGTTTTGCCCTGGTAGTTTGCGGGAAGCGTGAAGGCCTTCCGATACCACCACGAGGGGGCGTAGGGGCTGTCGGGCTGCATCGGGAGGTTGGAGAAGTTGGCGCCGATGGGATAGGTGACTCCCGGAAACTGGCGCAGGTTCATGCCGAAGAACGGGTCGGGAAGAACCTTGTGCTTCACCAGGGCGCTGACCACGGTGGTCGGTACGCTGACGGTGTACCAATTCCTGGGCTGGAAAGCGGGCTTGGAGAGCACTTCACCCGACTGATCCACCTTGCTCGAAGACGCGAGCGTCCAGCCCTCGGCCAGGGGGAGCTTCAAGATCTGCGGGGAAGAAGGGGGTGTGTGTTGTGCGCTTGCGAACTGGGCGACGAGCACGAAAACCACCCGGAAAAAGATACGGACCTTCATCGTTGAGCCCCTTTGAAAATATGAAGAAATGCGAGCCCGTGCGGGCGCTGCGGGCGCGACCCCGGAACCGCGGCGCTCACCGGGACCTGAAAAAGGTCGCGCAGCTTGATAACACGTTTTATTGATTCGTTTCAATAGGTGTTTTTCGACGATTTCCCGGGCCCGCGGCGATTTCCCGGAATCGCCTCTCCTGCGCCTTTCCCAGTTTGGGTCCGGCCGCCTCGACCCGCGGATGTCCGGGCACGGTTAGTTTATAATCTACAATTCCGCCCCCAAACTCTGGAGTGATAAGAGAGTGATAAGAGAATGATCCGATTTCTGCAAACCCCTGGTCCCGTCAAGAAGATCATCCTGAGCGGGATCCTGTTAGTTTTCTGTGGCGCCATGGTGATTACGCTGATCCCAGGCGGCCTCGGTTCCGACCTGATGGGGCAGCCCACCCGGGGCGTGATCGCCAAGGTGGCCGGCCAAGACATCACCACGCAGGAAGTTCAAGAGCGCGCCAAGGCCATGGTCCAGCAACAATTTCCGCAGGGCGGCGCCATGACCAGCCAGCTGCTTCCTTTGTTCCTGCCGCGCGCCGTAGAACAGCTCATCGCGGGCAAGGCGATTGTGGCGGAGGCTGAGCGGCTGGGCCTGAAAGCGACGGATGCGGATCTGCGCGACGAACTCGAGCATGGCCGTTACGCGGCGACGCTGTTCCCGGGCGGGAAGTTTATCGGGCAGGAGGCGTACGAAGGCCTGCTCTCGCAGAACAACCTGACGGTCGAGACGTTCGAGCGGGACGTGAAAAACGACATCCTGCAGCAAAAACTTGTGACGTTGGTGACGGGCAGCGCGGGGGTATCCCCCGCTGAGATCCGGCAGCAATTTCAGAAAAGCAACACCAGGGTGAAGTTTGCATATGCCGTTCTGTCCCAGGATGACATCCGCAAAGGGTTGCATCCTACCGACGAGGAGTTGAAGGCGTTCTACCAGCGCAACCAGGCCTCGTACAACAACTCCATCCCGGAAAAGCGGAAGATCGAGTACGTGTTCCTGGAGAAAGGCAAAGTGCTGGCGCAGATCGAGGTCACGCCGGACGATGTCAAGGCCTATTACAACCAGCACCAGGACCAATATCGGGTGCCCGAAGAAGTGAAGGTCAGCCACATCCTGATCAAGACGCCCTCGGCCGGAGCGGATGGCAAGGTTGACGAAAAGGGCGTCGAGGAAGCGCGCAAGAAAGCAGAAGACGTGCTCAAGCAGTTGAAGGCGGGGGCGAAGTTTGAGGATCTGGCCAAGAAGTATTCAGAGGATCCGGGCAGCGGCAAGCAGGGCGGAGAACTGGGCTGGATTGGCCGGGGCCGCACCGTACCGGAATTTGAGAAGTCCGCCTTTTCGCTTCCGAAAGACCAACTCAGCGATCTGGTGAAAAGCACGTATGGCTTCCACATCATCCGTACGGAAGACAAGCACGAGGCGCACCTGAAGTCGCTCGACGAAGTCAAGGACCAGATCGAGCCGCTGATCAAGCAGCAGAAGGCCGGTAGGATGATGGAGAACGCCGGGAACGCGCTGCTCGAGCAGGCGCGCAGCGGGGGGCTCGAGAAAGCGGCTGCCGCGAAGGGTCTGAACGTCGTGACCACCGATTTTGTGGGCCGCAGCGACGTGTTGCCGGGAATCGGCGTAACTCCGCAGTTCATGGATGCGGTTTTTACCGAGCGCGAGAAGGCGCCGCCCGATCTGGCGCAGCTGTCTCAGGGGTCTGTGGTCTTCCAGGTGCTCGCGATTCAGCCGCCGGCAACGCCGGCTTTCGAGCAGATTCGCCAGCGGGTGGAAAACGAGTTCAAAAATGAGCGCGCCAGCATTCTGCTTTCCCAAAAAAACCAGGAGCTTTCCGATCGCGCCAAGACCGAGCACGACCTGAAGCGAGCCGCCAAGGAACTGGGCGCCACGATCAAGACGAGCGACTTTGTCCTTCCGGACGGACAGGTGCCGGATATCGGGAGCATGACGGGGCAGGCGGCGGTGGCATTCACGCTGAAGCCGGGCGAGATCAGCGGACCGCTCACCGCCGGGAGCAACGGGGTTGTTCTCTCGGTGCTCGAAAAACAGGAGCCCACCGAACAGGACTTCGCCGCCAAGAAAGACCAGATTCGGGACTCCCTGGTGCGCACGAAACAGCAGGACTTGTTCGGTCTGTTCCTGGCGAATCTTCGCCAGCAGATGGAGAAATCGGGCAAGATCAAGATCAACCAGCAGGAGATGAAGAGCCTGACAAAGGGCCAGCCCGGGGAAGAGGGCGTCTAAGGTTGAGGTCCCAGACACGGATGGGGAGTTGGCCGCGCGCTCTCTGCGGCCCGGCTCCGTCTCAGACTCGGTGGAAAACGATGTAACTGCATGCCCTTTGCTCGCGCCACAGGCATTCTGCTGCATCCAACTTCGCTGCCTGCGCGCGGTGGAATCGGAGACTTCGGCCCTGCGGCTTACGAGTTTGCCGACTTTCTGGCGTCGGCCCGCCAGGGCCTCTGGCAAGTGCTGCCGCTTGGGCCGCTGGGCTACGGCAACTCCCCTTACTCCTCCACCTCCGCCTTTGCGGGAAATCCCCTTCTGATCAGCCTGGAACGGTTGGCCGATCATGGCTGGACGGACCGGTCGCGGATCGGTGATTCCTCCGAGCCGGTGGCGCCGGTCGAGTACGAATCCGTGTTCCGGCGCAAGATGCCTCTGCTCGCGGAGGCGGCCCGGCACTTCGCAAGGCATTCGAGCGGCAACGCGCGCGTTCGCTTCGAACAGTTTTGCCGGGACAATCAGTCCTGGTTGGACGATTTCGTGCTGTTCGACGAATTGCGGTCCCGTTACCGGCTGGCGACCTGGAACGAGTGGCCGGTGGAGTTGGCCCGGCGAGAGCCTCAGGCGATGGACAAGATTCGCCGGGAGCTGGCTGACGACCTGGCCATGCGGCGAGCCATGCAGTTTGGCTTCTACGAGCAGTGGCGTGCGCTGCGCCGGTATTGTGCCGAGCGGTCGATCCGGATGGTGGGCGACCTGGCAATTTTCGTGAATTACGACAGCGCCGATGTCTGGACGCATCCGGAGCTATTCCGGCTGGATGCGAACCGGAATTCCGAGGTGGTCTCCGGTGTGCCCCCGGATTTCTTCAGCGCCACCGGGCAGCGCTGGGGCAATCCCCTGTATCGCTGGGATGTCATGAAGGAACAGGGATACGGGTGGTGGATCGAGCGTCTGCGCTGGGCTACGCGGAATTGCGACTACATTCGCCTCGATCACTTCCGCGGCTTTGAGCAATTCTGGGAGATCGTCGCGAGCGAGCCGACCGCGATGCACGGCCATTGGGTAGATGGTCCCAAGGACGATTTGTTCGTGAAGGTGCGGGAGGCGCTCGGGGGATTGCCGTTTTTTGCCGAAGATCTCGGCTACATCACGCCGGAAGTTCACGCCTTGCGGGAACGGTTGCAGATTCCCGGGATGGCCGTGTTGCAGTTTGGCTTTGGGGATGCCGGCGCCCACATCTATCTGCCCCAGCAGTTCACGCCCGACCAAGTGGTTTACACCGGAACGCACGACAATGACACGCTGGTGGGCTGGTGGGCGAGCGGTGCCTCCGAACTGGAACGGCGCCATGCCGAGGCCTATCTCGGACGGGCCGAGGATGGAATCCACTGGTCGTTTATTCGGGCGGCGCAAGCTTCGGTGGCGAGTTTGGCGGTGGTTCCGCTGCAGGACGTGTTGGGATTGGGCAGCGAGGCGCGCATGAATACTCCGAGCCTGCACGGGGGAAACTGGAAGTGGCGGTTGCAACCGGGCGCGCTGAACCCGGGAGTGGCGGAGAAGTTGGCTCATCTAGCAGAAGTTACCGATCGGCTGCCCGAACCCATCGCTGCGCTGGGCCCGGATGAATTTGTAGCCTAAATAAAGAGGGCCCGAAAGTTCGATTTCGCGATCCGTAGACCTCGCGCCGTCGATGGGCGAGGAGGCCCGCCGCCCATCCTGATCGCTGCGGGTGTGGTCACCGTGAATCGTCTGCTCCGGCAACGGTACCTGGGTCGCGAGGGCGCGGCCGGCTTCCGGCGTTTCCACGGGCTGGTTTAAAGGTCTGTTTTAGGGCCTCGCAGGGCTGCTTGGGCGGGCACGATGCAGGCCTCCGACGCGGCCGCGAGAGACTGGTCGAGGGCCAGTCCGGCTTTTGCGAGTTCCTCCGGGTTCAGCAGCTTCTGGATGCCTTCAAACAGCAGTCGCTCTTCCTTGCGGATGTGCGTCGCGAGCACTTCCCCAAATTGACGCAGTCCCTGTCGATCCAGACTGCGAGCGGCGGCCTTCCCGAAGTAGTCTCTCAGCAGCGCGTGCTCCAAGACCAGTTCTTCGACCAGACCAGCTAACTGGGGGTATCGTCTGGCAGCCGGGAACAGGTCGGCTTCCTCCGCGGCAAAGTGGTACTGGATTTCCTGCTCGAAGTGTTGCTGGATCTCCGCCTGCCAGGCATGGAGTTCTGCCGGACTGGAGAGTCCGGCCCGGTTGATGCGCACGCATAGCGCGAGGGCGTGCTGGTGCTGGCGAGAGAGCGGGACGAGGTTTTTGTCGCGGAGCATGGCTCGATTATCCAACATCTGTGGCTCCGAGGGCCTCGGTAAAACGCGGGACCAGCAGATCCTGCCGGGTGTCCAATCGGCGCGCCATTCGAGGATGTGCAGATTCGTACACACTCCGGCCTCCGCTTTACTAATCTCCTCGCACCATTGAAAATGGAAAGTTCGCTTGCGGTCGATGTCGCTGCCGTGGTTTTGTGCGGTAAAACGTTCGAGCCGCGGCTACAGGAGCCCTTAATATGCCAGCAACCGGTGAACTCATCCGTCTGATGAATTACGTGGACGACATCAATTCAACCCTACGCCGCATCAGTTCGACCATGGACACGATGACCGACGAGGAACGCAAACGCCTGTCCGAGTACATGAGTTCGGCGGTCGCGGGACTCAAGGAGTTGCTCCAGCACCTCGAAAAGGATGGACGCTAGTGACCGAGGTCAAGACCATCGCCGTGATCGGCGCTGGAACCATGGGCCGCGGAATCGCGCATGCGGCTGCCCTGGGCGGTTACCATACGATCCTGGAAGATATTTTGCCGAACGCGCTCCGGTGGGCGGGGTCGGAGATTCGCGCGAACCTGGACCAGGCAGTTGAAATCGGCAAGCTGACCGCCGGGGATGCCAATGCCGCCTTTGCCCGTTTGCAATACGCCGGATCAGTCGAGGAGGCTGCGCGCCAGGCCGACTTGGTCATCGAGGCGGTTCCTGAGGAGATGGAGTCAAAGATCGAGATCTTCACTCTGCTCGACAAGATCTGCCGGCCCACGACCATTCTGGCTTCCAACACCAGTTCCCTCAGCTTGACGGAGATCGGCTCCGTAACCTACCGAGCGAAGAAGATCGTTGGCATGCACTTCTTCAATCCAGTGCACAAGATGAAGCTGCTGGAAATCGTGCGCGCCCTTGAAACCGACGACGACACGCTCGCGACCGCGGTCGATGTCGGGACGCGCATGGGCAAGGAAGTGGTTGTGATCAAGGAATCGCCCGGCTTCGTCACCAGTCGCATCAACGCGATGATCGGCAACGAGGCCTTCTACATGCTGCAGGAGGGCGTCGCCAGCGCAGAAGACATCGATAAGGCGCTCAAGTTGGGGTTGAATCACCCCATGGGGCCGTTTGAAATGGTGGACCTGGTTGGACTGGACACTCGCCTGCACATCCTCGAATACCTGCATAAGACGCTGGGAGAAAAATTCCGGCCCGCGCCTCTGCTCGTGCAATACGTGAAGGCGGGACGGCTGGGACGCAAGTCAGGACGTGGGGTGTTTGAGTATCCGGAGCCGGTGGCGAAGGTGGCGGCGGAAGAAACTTCAGCCGCGGGGCGCGGCCGATAAGTTCTTGCCGGAAGAGTTGGCCTGGTATCGGGCGGTCCCTCGGTTGAGCGACCGCCCGTTTTCTGCTTCTCAAGCTACTTGTTGATGTCGTCCTTGGCTTCGAGCCGCTTGATGAACGCTTCAATGAACGGCCTGTTCGGTTCGGGAGCGCCCGCCTCTGCGATCTTCATTTCCTTGAGAGCATTGGCGAAGTCTCCCTGGGACGAATAGACCCGCGCCATTCCGGAGTGTGTGAACCAGAGGTCGGGATGGTCCTTGGCGTTCTTGCGCCAGACCGCGAAGGCTTGCTCGTCCTTCTTTTCCCCTTTCAGCTGGAAGGCATAAGCGTGCAGCTGCACGGGCGAGGCGATGGCGAGAGCCTTGGCGTGAAGTGTTTTGGCCTCGTCTTTTTTGCCCATCGCGTCGAGGACTTGGGACTTGGTCATCAGGTTGTCGTACCGCTCCTCCACCTGGATCGATTGATCCTCATAACGCAGGGCTTCGTCCAGGTTCACCTTGTGCGCCAGCAGGTAGTTGGCAGCGTCATCCCAGCCGTCCCAGGTGTACTGCGAGAGTCCGCGCAATTGCTTGTGCAGGCTGTCCTCAACCATCTCATTCACATTGACGGCGACTTTGAATGGAACCGCAATCTTCTCCCAGCGCATCGTCACGACCGCGGATTCGCTTGTGGGCTGATCGATATCGTAGGCGAGCGCCTCTTGGAAGTCGGCCGCTTGGGGCTTGATTGTCACTCGCAGCGCGTCTTCCGACTCTTTGTAGGTAAAGCTGCCCCAGGCGGAGGAAACCTTGGAAAAGATGACGGTCCACTGGTCTTCCGCCGGAATCATGTGCACGCCATAGGTGCCCGCGTCGAGCGGCTGGCCTTCAATGTGCACCGGGTCGGCGAACTGGATGGTAGTGTTCTCATTGGCTCCGGCCCGCCAGACCTGTCCGTAGGGTACAACCTTGCCCCAGATGGTACGGCCCTTCACCAGGGGGCGGTGGTAGGTGATGGTGATGTCGGTGATGCCGATGCGCTGCGTGACCGAGGCGCGCTGACTGTCGCGGGGCAGGTTCAACTGGGTGGATTGGGCAAGACAGGTGGAAACGGTCAGCAGTACAAGAGATCCGAACACAACGGGGACACGGTGTTTGTACACAGGGATTCCTCCTCTGAGCTGTATGCGAAAAATGAGAACGGAAATTGCGAGACCATGGCAGACTTCGCCCGGTCCTCGGCACGAAGACCTTAGACGGCTCGACCGGGGACAACGTGAGCAGCGGTTGAGGGGCAAGACAGGGTGGATCGACGCTGGCGAAAGTGTCGTGAAGGAGGGGGCGTGAGTGGCGCCCTGTTTCTGGCGCCACCAGGTTTGCGGCGCGCATGGCCCACTTATCCCCTGCCGCCCGCGGCTAACCCTTTCCCCCGCAAGGCCGTCTAACTGCCGGGGAATGTTCCGGGTTGCGGAACTTTCCACCTGGCCTCGGCGTATCTCAAACAGATGGGCAACGGGCGGGACATGAGACCGCCTGCCCGACCTGAACCCGGGGCCCCCAACCCGCTGCCCGGTGGCTTGGGGGCACACCCCTTGTATGAGAATGTTGCTCGACATCATCCGCCAGTCCCTGGCCACCTTGTGGGCGCACAAGCTCCGGTCGTTTCTGACCATGTTCGGAATCGCGTGGGGCGTCGGCTCGCTGTTGTTGTTGGTCGGGCTGGGCGAAGGGTTCCGCAGTGGGCAAGCGAGGCAATTGGCCAATCTGGGGCAGGACATCATGTTCATTTTTCCCGGGCGGATTCCCGCAGTCGAAGGAAGCCTGCAGTCGGGACAGACCTACCATTTCACCTATCACGACTACCTGGCGTTGCGGAATGAAGCGCGAACGCTGCGCACGGTCTCCGCGGTCATCAATCGCGAGGATATCCGCGCGGTCAGCGACTATGGCTCTACGAACGGACAGGTATTCGGCGTCGCGTCGGAGTACAACCAGATCCGCAACGTTCCCGTGGGTACCGGCCGTTGGCTGAGTGATCAGGACAGCGGTGAGCACCGCCGGGTGGCGGTCGTAGGTTGGGAGTTGCTCAAGAACGTGTTCCCGGGACGTCCCGCAGTGGGAGCGACCATGCTGCTCAACGGCATCCGCTTCGATGTCATCGGTGTTCTCGCCAAGGTTGGACAGGATGGAAACAACGGCACCAACGCCCGCATCTTTGTGCCGATCGAGACCATGCGCGAGCTGTTTCCCCTCAAAGGGGAAAACGCGGAAAATGCGATTTCATTCATCAACTACCGGCCCCTGAACAAGGCCGAGCACCTGGCGTCGAAGAACGAGGTGCACCAGATCATCGCCCGCCGGCATGACTTCAATCCCAAACTGGAAGACGCGTTTGAAGACTGGGACACGATCGAGAATTCGCAGAAAGTGGACAAGATTTTCAACGCGATGGATTACTTCCTCGGCGTGGTGGGGCTGGTGACGCTCGGGTTGGGTGCGATTGGGATCATCAACATCATGCTGGTCTCGGTGGCCGAGCGCACCAAAGAAATTGGATTGCGCAAGGCCTTGGGCGCCACCCATCGAAATATCATGACGCAGTTTTTCATCGAAGGCGCCTTTCTCACGGCCTTCAGCGGCGCGATCGGGCTGGCCATCACGATTGCTTTCGTGACCGTGCTGGCGATGCTGCCGTCGCCGGAAGGGTTCGATACGCCGCGGATTGTGCCGCTCTCCGCAGTGGCTGCAATTTTGTCGCTGACCATCGCCGGGGTCAGCGCGGGACTCTATCCCGCGCGCAAGGCGGCCTTGCTGCCCCCGGTCGAAGCCCTGCGGCAGGAGTAACCATGATCCCCGATCTTTTCCGACAAGCCTACGAAGCGCTGCGACACAACCGCCGCCGCAGTCTGCTGACCATGCTCGGCATGGGGTGGGGCATTGCCACCGTCGTGTTGCTGCTGGCCTACGGCTCCGGCTTCGAGCGCGGGTTGTGGGCGGCCTTCCGGTCGTTCGGTACCAACCTGGTGTTTGTGTTTCCGGGGCGCACTTCGATGCAGGTGGGCGGAACCAAGGCAGGGAGCGAAGTGCGTCTGACGATGAACGACGTGGAACACATTCGGGCGGAAGTGCCTCTGTTGAAGCGCATGTCTCCAGAAGTTTTCAAGCAGTCCAACGTGGCCTATGGCGCGCGCAGCGGGAACTACGGGGTCAGCGGAGTTTATGCCAACTATCCGCGCATGCGGCGCATGGAGTTCGCGGAGGGAAGCGCTTTCAGCGAGGCCGACGATTTTACCCACACCCGGGTCGCCTTCATCGGGGCCGACGTCAAGCAGAAGCTGTTCTCCGGCCAGAACGCGATTGGCGAGGGCATTCGGGTCGATGGGATCTCCTACCAGGTGGTGGGCGTGCTGAAGCACGTCATCAACAATAGCGACGACAACCTGAATGGTCACGTGTATGTGCCGTTCAGCGGCATCACGGACGTCAAGAACAACTACTACCTCAACTCCATCGTCATGGAGTACGAGGGCGACCATGCCAAGGTCGTGAAGGCTCTGCGGGATTCGATGGCGTTCCATCACAACTTCGACCCCAAGGACAAGCGGGCGGTGTTCGTCTTTGACGTGTTCGCCGACTTGCTTGACCTGCGCGTGATCACGACCGGAATCAAAGTCCTGCTGGGCTTGATCGGCTTGCTGACTCTGGGCATCGGCGGTGTGGGCCTGATGAACATCATGCTGGTGTCGGTAACCCAGCGAACGCGCGAGATTGGTGTGGAGAAGGCCCTGGGGGCGCGGAGATGGCACATCTTGTTCCAATTCCTGTCCGAGGCGCTGGTGATCACCTTCCTGGGCGGGCTGGCGGGCGTGGCGCTGGCTTACCTGGTTTCGTGGTCGGTGGGGTCACTGACTCTCTGGAGTGCGTTCATGGAAGACGCCAGCGAAGGGGACATTCATCTCAAGATCGAGGCGAGCACGCTGCTTGCGTCCACGGTGATTTTGAGCTTTGTGGGGATTGTCAGCGGAATGCTGCCGGCGATCAAGGCGGCGCGGTTGGATCCGATTGAGGCGTTGCGGTACGAGTAGAGTTCAGGCCTTGGGTCTCAGGTCTTGCCGCTCGCATTCTTGCCGAGGCTCGCGCTCGGCTCGGAACTAGTAAGCCGCGACCTAGGGATTCAGTCTTTCAGAAGCTGCCTCGCGATCACCAGTCTCTGGATCTCGCTCGTCCCCTCGCCGATGGTGCACAGCTTCACGTCACGATAGAACTTCTCCGCCGGATAGTCCTTGATGAAGCCGTAACCGCCGTGAATCTGCACGCCTTCGTTGGCACAGCGCACAGCCACTTCACTGGCGTAGAGCTTGGCCATGGACGACTCCAGGGTCGTCTTCATGCCGGCGTCCTTCATCGAGGCGGCGCGCAGGGTCAGCAGTTTCGCGGCTTCGATCTCGGTTGCCATGTCAGCCAGCTTCCACTGGATAGCCTGGAAGTCACTGATCGCTTTGCCAAACTGTTTGCGCTCCTTCGAATATTTCAGCGCAGCTTCATAAGCGCCCTCGGCCATGCCCAGGGACAGCGCGGCGATCGAGATGCGGCCGCCGTCCAGGATGCGCATGGCGTCGATGAAACCGTCGCCTTCGAGACCCAGCAGGTTCTCGGAAGGAACGAAGCAGTCTTCAAAAATCAATTCGGCGGTATCGCTGGCGCGCAGACCGAGCTTGTTCTCTTTCTTTCCCGGGCGGAAGCCTTTCGCGCCCTTCTCGACAATGAATGCCGAGAGTCCGTGAGTGTGGGCCGCGCGGTCGGTGACCGCGATCACGACCAACGCGTCGGCATAGTGGCCGTTGGTGCAGAAAGTCTTGGTGCCGTTCAGCACCCAACCGCCTTTTGATTTCGCGGCCGTCATACGCGCGCTGCCGGCGTCGGATCCGGAGGAGGGTTCGGTCAGTCCCCAGGCGCCGATATACTCGCCCGTGGCGAGCTTCGAGACGTACTTCTTTTTCTGAGATTCATTCCCCGCCAGGAAGATATGATTCGAGCACAGCGATGTGTGCGCGGCGACGATGATCCCGATGGAGCCATCGACGCGCGAGAGTTCCTCGATCGCGGTGACGTACTCGACGTAGCCCATGCCGGCCCCGCCGTATTCGACCGGGAAAATCGTTCCCAGCAGGCCGAGCCTGCCCAGTTCCTTGATGGTCGCGAGAGGAAACTCGGACGCCTCGTCCCACTTCATCACGTTGGGTAGAATTTCGCGCTCGGCGAACTCGCGTACGCTTCTCTTCAGGTGGAGCTGTTCATCGTTGAGCTGGAAATCCAAACATGCCTCCCCGGTTCGTAACACGCACCTTGCTCTGGGCGCCGGCGCTTGCCAACTCTTGCGGCCGCAATCGCAGCGCGAACCTTTGATTAGAGCATGCTGACGCGGGAGGGAGAAGTTACCTTGGGAATTGGATCCAGGAATCGCCAAACACCGTATGGATGGCGGGGTTGAGGGCTATGGTGTGAGTGCCACCGACCGACCGAACGGTTTGAAAAAAAGCATCCGCTAGGTGGATTTCGTGCGCTCTGCTCGGGCGCTGGATGGGTCGGCCACAAATCTTTCAAACACTTCGTTTGACAGCAGCCGTCCTCGCCGGGTCAGCCGAATCAAATCTCCCGCGCGTTCGAGCCATCCGTCCTGCACGAACTCACGAATGGCCGCAGAGTGCTGGGCAAGCACCGGTTCCCCAAAGATTGCCGCGAGTTCGGCCAGGTCAACACCCTGCGCGAGGCGCAGGCCCAGAAAGAAGCATTCTTCCAGGGCCGATTGGGTGGAAACCTTCGTTCGGTTCAGCGGCGCACCGGCCGCGTACTGGTCGAAGGAATCCGACGTCGAAAAGCGTACCGCCTCGACTCCTCCAGCGGACGACCTCAGCATCGAGTGCGCATCCACGCCGAAACCCAAGTACGGCTGGCGCGTCCAGTATTTCAGGTTGTGTCGGGATTCGAACCCCTCGCGCGCGAAGTTCGAGATCTCGTACTGCCTCACCCCTGCCGCCTCAAGCTGTTGGCAGGCGCTCCCATAGAGTTCCGTGGTCAGCTCTTCATCGGGCACGCAGTGTGCATGATACTTCGTTCCGCCGGCGATCAGTTCACGCCCCAGTCGCGAGTCCCCGTCGACTTCGAGCATATACACGCTCAAATGCGGTGCTTCCGTTCCCAGGGTTTCGAGCAACGAAGTCTGCCAGCTCTGCGCGGTCTGGTGCGGCAGCCCGGCGATCAGGTCGATGTTGATGTTGCGGATCCCCGCCGAGCGCAGGCGTCGAACGTCCTCAAGAACGGTGCTGCGCTTGTGAAGCCGGCCCACGGACGCGGCTTCCTGATCCACAAACGATTGCACTCCGAGGCTTACCCGATTAACCCCGCACTTCAGCAAAGTCTCGAGCACCGGGGGCGTCAGCGTCCCGGGAGCGCATTCCACCGTGATCTCGGTCTCCGGCAGCAGATGGAAATGTTGCCCCACGGTGACAAACAGTCGTTCCAGTTGCCGGGAATCTAGTATCGTAGGCGTTCCGCCGCCCAGGTAGACGGAATCGACTTCGTGGTCGACCAGGCCGCCCATCTGCTCGGCGATTTGTGGGGTACTATGGATGTCCGCGCACACCCGGTCCACGTAATGCTCGAAGAGGGCGCGCGAAAATACGTCCGAGGCGAAGTTGCAGTAGGTGCACTTCGTGCGGCAGAAGGGAACCGAAACATACAGGCCGAGAGGCATTCCGTTTGATTATCCCACTACGCTCTTGGCGGCTGGTTTCTTTTGCAACAGATCGGCCCATCACTCCATCTCACTGAAACCAGCATGCTCCCCCGCGTCGTCATCACCGGCATGGGCGTGGTCAGCCCGAATGGTATCGGCAAGGATGCTTTCAGGGATGCGACTCTGGCTGGCAAGTCAGGTGTGAAGCGCATCTCGCGCTTTGATCCCTGCTGTCTGCCGGTCCACATCGCGGGCGAGATCCCGGAATTCGACGAACTGGCCTGGGTGGACCCCCGCGAGCGTAAGCACGTCTCCCGCGTAGTGCCGCTCGCAATCGCGGCGTCCGCCGAGGCGCTCCAGGACGCCGGACTGGAGCACGCGTCGATGTCTTTGGAACAGCAGCGCGAGATCGGCGTCATTCTCGGCTCCGGCGGGGGTGCGCAGGAATTTTCCGAAGAGCAATATCGTCTGTGGCACTCCGGGCACGTCAAGCAGGTCAGCCTGTTCTGCATTCCGAGCGGCACCATGGGGACGATCTCCAGTGAAGTTTCCATGCGCTTCGGCTTCCGCGGCTACAGCCACGTGGTCACGGCCGGTTGCACCTCTTCGAGCGACGCTCTGGGATATGCCTACCAGCACATCCAGGCAGGCGTGCAGCCCATGTTCCTGGTGGGCGGGGTGGATGCGCCCATCACTCCCGGAATCGTCAAGGGATACTCTTTGCTGCGCGCGCTGACCGAGTCCTGGAACGACCAGCCGGAGCGTGCTTCGCGCCCATTCTCCGCCGATCGTGACGGGTTCGTGCTGGCGGAAGGGTCCTGGATGTTTGTGCTGGAAGAGTACGAACATGCCCGAGCCCGGGGGGCGCACGTCCACGCCGAGATTGGGGGATACGCAGCCACTTGCGAAGCCTTCCATCGTGTCCGCATGAGCGATTCGCCGGAGGAACCGGCCCGCGCGATCACCCTGGCGCTCGAAGAAGCGCGGATCGCTCCGGAAGACATCCAGTATGTGAACCTGCACGGCACCTCCACCGAGATGAACGATCGGGTGGAGACGCAGGCGCTGAAGCTGGCGCTCGGAGCGCAGGCGGGGAAGATTCCGATGTCTGGACTGAAATCGCAGATTGGGCACGCGCAGGGCGCATGCGGGGCTGCCGGACTGGCAGCTACCCTGATCGCGATGCGGGCGAGCCAGATTCCGCCCACCATCAATCTGGACCAGCCTGATCCGCACTGCGACCTCGACTATGTTCCGGACGCTGGCCGGAGGGCTCGGATCGAACACGCGATCTGCAACTGCGTGGGCTTTGGGTCGAAGAATTCGGCGTTAGTGCTGCGCAAGGTGTCTTGAGCCCTTCCTCCAACAAAATGTAATCCTGAGCGAGCGGCTCCGGCTCGCAATTGCGAACCGGATCGCCCGGTCGAAGCACTCCCCCGCGGCCCCGCGCGCAACCCCGGGCCCGAGGAACGGTCCCGGCCCTAGTCTCCCCAAAAGCTTTTCCATCTTCCCCTCCTCCATCCCCATCTATTTCAGGTACTCTTTAAGTCGGATCGATGGCCAATCAGGAAGAAGAGGTACTGGGCAAAGCCTATGACGGCCGCCTCATGCGGAGGCTGCTCGCCTACCTCCGCCCTTACAGGTGGCAGGTGGCAGTCGCCCTGGTGTCGATCATTCTCAAGGCCGGGCTGGATGTGCTCGGCCCATTTCTCACCAAGACTGCCATCGACAAGTACCTGGCCCACTCAGCGGGTACGTCCTCTTTCCTGGATCCGGTGCTCAGTTCCCAGCCACTGCTGGGTATTGCGCAAATCTCCAGTATTTACGTGGGCACGCTGGTGCTGAGTTTTTTCTGCGAGTTCCTGCAGACCTACTACATGCAGTGGACCGGCCAGAAGGTGATGTTTGATCTGCGCAGCCAGATCTTCCGGCACTTGCAGCGGATGCACATCGGTTTCTACGACAAGAACCCCGTGGGGCGGCTGGTGACGCGCGTCACGACTGACGTTGACGCGCTGAACGAGATGTTCACAGCCGGCGTGGTCTCGATCTTTGAAGACGTGTTTGTGCTGGCCGGCATTCTGGCGATCATGCTGTGCATGAACTGGAAGCTGGCGCTGATCACCTTCGCCGTGCTGCCACTCATTTTCTGGGCGACGATGATCTTCCGCGTGAAGGTGCGAGACTCCTACCGGCGAATTCGCGTGGCCATCGCCCGCATCAATTCGTACCTGCAGGAAGCGATCTCGGGCATGTTGGTGCTGCAGCTCTTTAACCGTGAGAAACGGGCCTTTCGGCAGTTTTCCGACATCAACGCGACCCACATGGAAGCCTTCAAAGACGCCATCATGGCCTACTCGGTCTACTACCCCGTGGTGGAAGTCCTGTCGGCCATCGCCGTGGCTGCGATCATCTGGTTTGGGGGCAATCACGTCATTCAAGGCGTTACCACCGACACGCTGATCATTCGTCGGACTCCACACTTTCTGACGCTCCACGTGGTTCCCGCGGCGACCACGCTCGGTGTGCTGGTCGCTTTCATGCAGTATGCCCAGCGCTTTTTCCGGCCGATTCAGGACCTGAGCGACAAGTACAACATCCTGCAGGGGGCCATGGCGTCGAGCGAGCGGGTCTTCAAGCTGCTCGATACCCCGGTGGACATCCAGTCTCGGGCGGTCACGAGGAAACCCGAGGGTCCGGGCCGGCTCGAGTTTGAGCACGTCTGGTTCCGCTACGGAACGCGCGGAACGGCTTCCGACACTCTCGGGAAGAGTGCTGGGGGGACGGGTTCCCCGGTTCAGGCCGGCCCAAGCTCGGGTTCTTCAGAGCCCGACTGGGTGCTGCGTGATGTCTCGTTCGCGATCGAGCCGGGCGAGACGGTGGCGATTGTCGGCCATACGGGCGCGGGCAAGACCACGCTCATCTCGCTGCTGCTGCGCTTCTACGACGTCGAGGAAGGCGCAATCCGCATCGACGGCGTGGACATCAAGGACATGGACCTCAACGACCTGCGGCGACGCTTCGGCGTGGTGTTGCAGGATCCGTTCCTGTTCAGCGGGACAGTGAGCAGCAATATCCGGCTGGGATCAGACTGGATCGCGGACAAAGATGTCGAGCGTGCCGCGGAAGAAGTCAATCTCGCCGACTTCATTCGCACGCTGCCTGGAGGTTTCGGGGAACAAGTCCGGGAGCGCGGCTCGACGCTATCGACCGGGCAGAAGCAGCTGATCTCCTTCGCCCGCGCACTGGCGCACCATCCGCAGATTCTGATTCTGGACGAAGCCACTTCGAGCGTGGACACCGAAACCGAGTTCAAGGTGCGGGATGCTCTGAGTCGCATGGTGGAAGGCCGGACGTCGCTGGTGATCGCGCACCGGCTCTCCACTGTGCAGCGGGCTGACAAGATCATCGTGATGCACAAGGGCAAAGTCCGCGAGATGGGGACGCACCAGCAGTTGCTGGCGCAACGGGGGGTATATTTCAAGCTGTACCAGCTGCAGTATAAGGATCAGGAGATATCGGTCTCTGCGAGCGGCCCGCCCGAAGTGACCGCCAGCGCGGACGACTGAGTTCGACGCCATCGAAACGCGTGTCCCGAGTGGCGCCCGAGGACCAGCCTTTACAATGTCCCCGTGCGAATCCTGATCTCCGCCGGGGAGGCTTCCGGTGAAATGTACGGCGCCCAGCTCATCGAAGTTCTCCGGCGCCACAACCCCGCGCTAGAGTTCTTCGGTGTCGGCGGGCAGCGCATGCGCGAAGCGGGCTGCGACACCGTGGTGGACGCCAAGGATCTGGCCGTGGTCGGCATCACCGAGATCCTGAGTCATCTTCCCAAGATCTACCGCCTGTTCCGCACGCTGATCCGCGAAGCCGACCGCCGTCGTCCCGACCTGGCGGTCGTGATCGATTCGCCAGCCTTCAACTGGCGCGTTGCCCGGCAGATGAAGAAACGCGGCATTCCGGTGGTGTATTACGTCGCGCCACAATTCTGGGCCTGGCGGCAGGGACGCGTGCAGCTGCTGCGCAACCACATCACCAAGGCGCTGGTGATTTTTCCGTTCGAGGAGAAATTCTACCGGGACCGCGGCGTGGACGCGACCTTCGTAGGGCATCCGCTGGCCGAACTTCCTGAGCCGGCGATTCGGCGCGACGCCTATGCCCGGGAGTACAGGCTCGATCCTGCGAAACACTGGATCACGCTCATGCCCGGCAGTCGGGTGAAGGAAGTCGGCATGAACCTGCCGACAATCCTGGACGCTGTCCAAAAACTGGGCGGGGCATTCGAGTTTCTTCTGCCGGTTGCAGCCACGCTCGATCGAGGCTTGTTCGAAGAAAGAACCATGGGACGAGGCATCACGCTGGTGGCCGAGTCGCTCCCGGCACTCTGGCATTCGCGCGCAGGGATCGTTGCCAGCGGTACGGCCACGGTCGAAGCCGCCATGATGTCGACGCCCTTCGTCATGGTGTACCGCGTCTCACCGCTTACGTATGCTCTGGGCAAACCGCGCATCAAGGTTCCGCATTTCGCCATGGTGAATCTCATCGCCGGGAAAGAGGTGGTGCCGGAACTGGTGCAGGCTGACTTCACGGCCGAGAACCTGGTTTCGAAGCTAAGGGAGATCCTCCCGGAGGGATTGTCCCGGAACGCCATGTTGGAAGGGTTGGCGCGGGTGAAGGCGCGTCTGCGCGCTCCCGACTCCAAAGACGCCGGCTCGGCGGCCGATCGCGCCGCCCATGCGGTTCTAGCACTTTTGCCACGGGGTTCCTGATGCCGGTGGTTTAGACTTGTGCCCTGAGAGCCCCTTCGCCGGTGGAGCGACGGGCGTCCCGCGTCGTCGGCGCGAAGCGCCCCTTCCCCATACCGCTTGTTTCTAGCGGTCCCTGAGTCGTTGGCGTTCCAAAATAAACCTCACCAAAACCTCCCGAGCCCTTGTCCCGCCAGCATCTTTTGCGTCAAAATCTTCATCATAGGGTTCAGGGTTGATTTCGAGGAGATTGTTTTAGATGCGTGCTCACCGTCGGCGCTACCGTCCGGGTGCGAAGTTAAGCCTTGTCTGCCTGCTGCTGTGTCTGGTGTCGCTGCCGGTCTGGTCGGCGGAAAAAACACGCCTTCGGGTCGACGACTACCAGATCGATGCCGAACTGAACCCGCACAGCCACAAGATCAGCGCCCACGCCAAAGTGAAGTTCACGGCGCTCGACGATCTCAGCGTGGCCACGTTTGAGCTGAACAACGCCCTGCGCCTCACCAAGGTCACCGATGCCAACAGCAAGCCCCTGTCGGCCGAGCGTGTGACCCAGGACTCCAGCGTGCGCATCCCGCTGGGGGCCGTCCTGCCCAAAGACTCCAGCACCGCCCTGGCCTTCGAATACGAGGGCGTGCTCGATTCCGCCGACGAGAGCCCGGTGCAGGGACTCAAGCTGGCCTCGATTGGCGACGACACCAGTTACCTGCTCTATGCGGGCCGGTGGTTTCCAGTCAACGGATACGGGCTCAATCGTTTTACCTCGACCATCAGCATCACGATTCCAGCGCACATGGTCGCCATCGGCAGCGGCCAGATGACGGTGGCCGACAGCGCTTTAACCAAGAAAACGCCGGGAGCTCTAGCCGGGAAGACTTACACGTTCGTAAGTGACCGGCCGAGTTTTCCGGGCACGATCATCGCAGGAGTCTTTCAGGAGACCAAGAGCGACGATGCGGGCGTGGACCTGCACGTGTTTTTCAAGCCCCTGCATCAGAAGGTGGCGCCGGAGTACACGAACGCGGCGCTCAAGGAATTTACCTACTACATCACGGCTTTTGGTCCGCTTCCATCGCCCACGCTGCGGGTCGTCGAACTGCCTGACGACACGGTGCCAACGGTGTGGGCGCCGGAGGTCGCCGCGATGGCCAGCCGGACCGTCACGGAAAAGACCAACTACCGCCTGCTCGCCAACACCATCGCGCACCAGTGGTGGGGCTCGTCGGTGTCCCCGGCAAGCAAGGACGATTGGTGGATCACCGATGGCTTCTCGCGTTATTCCGAAGCGATGTACGTAGAACAGGCCGCGGGCACGATGGGCCTGGAAGAGGCGGTGAAGGACATGTCGGTGGGCGCGCTAGCCTACGACACCGTGCCGTTGTCGAGCGCCAACAAGCTCGACGTCTTCTCGCCCGAGTTCCAGACCCTGGTGACGGACAAGGGCGCCATGATCCTGCACATGTTGCGCTGGGTGGTGGGCGATGCGAAGTACTACAAGATCATGCGGACGTTCGCGTCCAATTACGCGGGGAAGTCCGCCAGCATTGCCGATTTCCAGACGGTCGCCGAGAAGGATTACGGCGACAAGCTAACCTGGTTCTTCACCCAGTGGCTGGATTCAACCGGCGCGCCCGAGTTCAAGACCAAGTACACCGTCTACCGCCTGGGCAATAACAAGGGTTTCCGCGTGGTGGGGGAGGTCGCGCAGGACCTCGATCTGTTCCGTATGCCGGTCGATCTCAAGATCGATACCGACGGCAAGACCGAGGAGAAGCGCATTGACGTGGTGGGTACGAATTCTCCATTCAGCATCGAGACCTTCGGCAAGCCGCGCCGCATCGTCGTCGATCCGGACAACCGGGTTCTCAAGAACTCGGGCGATGTTCGCATGCGCGCCTCGATCACGCGCGGGCAGGCGCTGGTGCAACAGAGCGACTTGGCGGGCGCACTGGTCGAGTTCAACAAAGCGCTCGAGGCGAACAAGAACAGCTCCCTGGCTCACTACCGGGTGGCTGACGTGTTCTTTCTGCAGCGTAACTACCAGGCTGCCGCCAACGCTTATCGGGAATGTCTGAACGGGGATGGCGAGCCGCGTTGGACCGAAGTTTGGAGCCACATACAGCTGGGTAAGATCTTCGACATCACCGGACAGCGCGAGCGTGCCGTAAACGAATACCGGCAGGCGTTGCAGACCAATGACAACACCCAGGGGGCCGGGGATGAGGCGCGGAAATACATCCAGAAGCCCTACGAACGCGAGAAGACCGGCACTCCGGGGAGTTAGCCTTCAGCCCTCCGCCCTTAGCTTTTGGCTCTCAGCTTTCAGCCTGGACCGGGAACTGCGGGCCGCCCGCCATGCGCGGCGGGGCTCATTCAGCGCTTGATGGCGTCCAGACTGACCACCGCTTCTTTTCCCACGACCTGGGCGCGATGCTCGGCGCCACGGGGCACACGAATGGCATCCCCGGGGCCGAGCACAACCTCCTCGGAAGCCATTCGGATTCGAAATTGTCCAGCGACTCCCCCGTCCATCTTCTCCACGCCGTGCTTGTGGGGTGGGAAATCGGTGCTGGGCGGGTAGACGTACCGGCGAACCTCATAGCCGAGGATTGCAAGCTTGCGGCGCAGAGCCGCCTCGCTCAAGGCGCCGTCTTTATGCGGATTCCATCGCTCGACGGTTGCCCCGGGTCCATCGCGGTGGACAGTTGCGGGAATCATCCGCGCTCCAAGGGCAGCTCGCGACTCGCGAAACTCAAACCGCGCAGTTGTTCTATTCCTGTGGGATCCACTCCCTTGCTGGCTACCAGAACATGAAACGTCTCACCCATACCTGCGGGGCTTACCAGCTGTTTCAATTGCAGCGCGACCTTGGCTCGCTCCTGGGGGAGGCGGCATGGTTCGAACACATCGGCGAATTGGTTCTGCTCGCCGATGCCCATCAGAAACTGGGCTTGGGTCAGCAATCTGTGGGTCTGCATGCCGCGCTGCTCGGCGGCGGCGGCTAACGCAGTGAAGTTCACATGGGAGGTGATGTCCTGGTCTCCGGGAGCCTCGTAGGGGTTGGGGCTGGCGGTGTGCTGGCGGTAGGTCATCACAGTCCCGAGGTGACGCCCCCCGAGTTGCTCCTCGCGGGTGTAGCCGTAGTCGACGGTGATGAAGAAGCCGCGTTGGATGATCCGGGCAACCGCCGACATTTGTCTTTGCGCCTCGAGGGAAACCTCGGTGCGGTCGCCGGGCTCGGGGTGAACCCCATAGCGGTCGAGGAATTCGAGTTCGGCGGCCGAGGGCGGGGCCCATTTCTCAAGGAACCGCCCGTTTTCCAGGTCGACGCGGAGGGCGCCGTTGGCGGAGAGGACTTCCACCGAGAGCGCGTCGAAAAATTCATTTGCGAAGACGATGCTTGGGACCTCGGCGACCAAAGTTCCGCCCTTTCGCTCTCGAGGGTCGAGGTTCGCGAGCGACGCTCGTCCGCTCGACAGGTGCCGGCTTAGGCTCGTTTCCAGACGCTCGCGCAGCGCAGCCGAACGCTCCACCAGGGTGTAGCGCAGCGCTTCAAAGAAATCGGGAAACTTCTTCTCCGACCAATCGAGAACATCCCGCGCAAACAGGCCACGGCCCGGACCCAGTTCCAGCAATTCAATCTGCTCTGGCGAGCCCAGCACGCGCCACATCTCGTCCAGCTGGCGCGCCAGCAATCGCCCGAAGACGGCAGAAACGTCGCTCGAGGTATAAAAATCCCCGGCCTTGCCAAATTTCTCCACGTTCCGCGTGTAGTACCCAAGTTCCGGGTCGTAGAGGCACAACTCCATGTAGCGGGAAAAGGGCATCGAGCCCCTTTGGCGGATCTCTTGCTCGATTTTCTGGCGCAGGCTCACAGGCCTCTCTCGCGGCGGTCGACCCGGTCCTGCGGTGTGCGGATGAACATTTCAACGAAGTAGTCGTGGAGCGCGTCGTAGAGCTGGCGCTGGAATTGCCACTCAAACTGCGGGTGGTCGAGATCACGCTCATGCATATCATAGGTGTAGGTGTGCACGGGGACCGTGCAGTGGGTGAGTTGAATGATCACCTCCACGCCCTCTCCCTTGGCGCGCGCGTCAAAGCTCATCAGGGGATGCTCGTAGAGCCGCAGTTGAGCGAGCACGCGGTTCAGGCGTGGATTCACGGTGTCCGGCATAGCTGAGATTGTAATGGCTCACTTGCCGGATTGGTTGCGACGGGCTGGGGGCGATCTGCGACGGCCCGGTGGGTCGTGGTGCAGTTTGAAATTAAAGGGCAACCACTGTGGGCAGGGCGATTCTGGCACTGCTTTGTTTGTTCATGCGGAGAGTTTCCCGCAGGTCGGATTCTGACGCTACCGCTATGGATTTCAAACTGCACCACTGCCGCCCGGCGGCGCAGTTTCCCAACGCCTCCGCCGGTGCTTTACACTGAGGAGCTTGAAAGACGACCTCGAAGCCTGGATGGAGCGGCTGCGCTCCGGCGACTCGCGCGCGCTGGCGCGTGCCATCAGCGCGGTCGAGAATCGTGCGCCGGAATCGTCTCAACTCTTGAAAACCCTGTTTCCGCACACCGGGAAGGCGCGTATCCTCGGCCTGACGGGCCCGCCGGGAGCGGGGAAAAGCACACTGGTCGATCAGCTTGCACGCCACTATCGCCGGTCCGGGAAGACCCTCGGAATTATCGCCGTCGACCCGACCAGTCCCTACACGGGCGGCGCGATCCTCGGCGACCGGATCCGCATGCAGGAGCACTACGCCGATCCGGGGATCTACATCCGCAGCATGGCGACGCGAGGGTCTCTCGGCGGGCTGGCGCGCACCACGGCGGATGTGGCCAGCGTGCTGGACGCTTCCGGGCGGGACATGATCCTGATTGAGACGGTGGGTGTGGGGCAGGACGAAGTCGACATCGTGCGGCTGGCCGACATCACCATCGTGATTCTCGTGCCCGGGATGGGCGACGATGTGCAAATCATTAAGGCCGGCATCATGGAGATTGCCGACATCTTCGTCATCAACAAAAGTGATCGCGAGGGTGCCGAGCGGGTGGAGCGGGAGATTCGCGCCCTGCAGTCGCTGGCGACGCGCGAGGACAGTTGGACTCCGCCGATCGTCAAAACCGTGGCCAGCACGGGCCAAGGAATCGAGCCACTGGCCCGAGCGATTGCCGATTACGAAACTCATCTGCAGAAAGAGAATCTCGTTCTCAAGCGCAACATTCAGAACTGGCAGGAGCGACTGGTGGAGATGCTGCGCGACGCCATGCTCGAAAAGGCACGCGCTGAACTGAGTGACGGGCGGGGAGAGCAGTACGCGGCCCAGGTAGCCGAGCACAAGCGCGATCCGTACACACTGGTGGAGGAAATTGTCGGGAAGGCAGGCAAGTGAAATTTAGCATCGACCATCTCGGAATTGCCGTGAAATCGCTGGCGGCGGCCAAAGAAATTTACGAGAAGCTCGGCCTGAGCGTCTCGCCGGAACAGACCGTGGAGCAGGAGAAAGTGCGACTGGTGATGGTGCCGGTGGGAGAGAGCCGATTGGAATTGCTGGAGCCGACTTCGGAAGATTCGACGATCGCCAGGTTCATTGCGAAGCGCGGAGAAGGCCTGCACCACGTCTGCATGCGCGTGCCGGATCTGGCCGCGGCGGTTGAGACGCTGAAGAAAGACGGAGTCCGGCTGGTGTCGGAACAGATCAAGCTAGGCGCCGGCGGACATCGCTACGTATTCGTGCATCCGGCGAGCGCGGGTGGAGTGCTGCTGGAGTTGGTGGAGGGCCATTAATTGCATTTCGCGGACTGGGCGGCCGGTCTCAGCGGCAGAATTCCTTTTTCCGAATCGTTATGATTCTTCTGGGAGTGGACACCTCCGGCAAGCACGGCAGCATTGCCTTGGCGCGTGTGCCGGACGATGCGAACAGCGGCTCGGCCGGATCTGTCGAGATGCTCGAAGTGGTCCCTCTCGCCGGAGGCACGTTCTCCGCCCAACTTGTGCCCCAGATCTCTGGATTGCTCTCGAAGCACGGGCTTGGGAGGCACGAGATCGGCGGGTTCGCGGTGGCTTCAGGCCCCGGATCGTTCACTGGCCTGCGGGTGGGTTTGGCCGCCATCAAAGCGCTCGCGGAGGTGCTCGAGAAGCCGATTGCTGCGGTCTCGCTGCTGGAGGTGGTCGCGCGCAGCGCGAAGACCGAAGGCAATAGGGTGTCTGTGCTGGATGCGGGGCGAGGCGAAGTCTACGCCGGCGAGTATGGGGCGGGAGAGCGGACTCGATTGCGCAGCGAACGACTAATCCCGCTCGACCAATTCCTTGGGGAGGCTCGGGGGTGCGTGGTGGTGACGCCCGACCCGGCCCTTGCCGATGCTGCCCGCAGTTCCGGCTTGAAGGTGGAAGAAGTCCCCGAACCTGGTAGCGACGCCATTGTGCGACTGGGTTGGGAGAAGATTCAGTCCAGCGAGACCGTTGCAGCCGAGGACCTTGAGGCGAACTATATTCGACGCTCGGGCGCTGAGATTTTTGCCAAGACCAGGTCATAGACCGTCAAGACCGCGAACAGGGTGATGACTCCGACTTCTCGAATCGCCGGATTTCGCGGAGAGTTCCTGTGGGAACTTGAGATTGTCACGCGGGCTGAGCCAGGAAGGTCATTCCCTCTGCAGTCGATGAAAGCCTGCCATGCACGTTCGCCCCGCCACCCGCGCTGATATTCCCGCCATGATGCGCATGGAGCAGCACTCGGGGACCGCCGCGCACTGGTCGCGCGAGCAGTACGATCGTGTGTTCAGCGGGGATTCACCCCGCCGAGTGGCACTCGTGATTGAAGAGGCCGCCGGGTTGCAGGGGTTTCTGGTCGCGCAGGGGAGCGCGCCGGAGTGGGAAATCGAGAACATTGCGGTTGCGGGCGCCGCCCGCCGCCGCGGACTGGGCACGCGGCTGCTGGGAGAATTCCTCGATCGCGCCCGCGCCGAAGGGGCGCAGGCGGTCTGGCTTGAAGTGCGTGAGTCCAACCGCGGGGCGCGCGCTCTCTACGAGAAATGGGCTTTCGTAGAAAGCGGGAGGCGCATTCGCTATTACAAACAGCCGGACGAAGATGCCGTTGGGTACCGGTTTTCGTTTGCGTAAGTTTGCCTCAGGAGGGGTGCAACCTTGGGTCACACCGGCATGTGACGGGAGTGATACGGTTAGGTAGAAATTGGGATTGAAGCACCCCCAGGCGTGTGGTACTTTCTAGCTTCACAATTCGGTAGGAGGTCTGCTGGATGCTCACTCCGAAAGACCAACTCCTGGCCAGTCACGATGAGTTCCGCAAACTGGCCACGGAGCATACGCAGTACGCAGAACGGCTCGAATCACTCACCCAAAAGCGCTATCTCACCGAAGACGAAAAGTTGGAAGAGGTTCGGCTGAAAAAGCTGAAGCTGCGTCTCAAGGACCAGATGGAGTCCATTGAGCGGCAGTTCCGGCAACAGGTTCAGAATCAGGTCGCTTAATCCCGCCCAACCGGACACGGCTTAGCCGCCCGGGGCTAGATGTCTGCAGAATGTGGCGCGTGTAAGCGCCTTTTTTTATTGCACTTAAGTTAAAAGCCCCGACTGCACTATAATTCTGGACGTCTTCCATGGTCCCTGACGGCTACTACTACGCCACCGCCTTAGGGTTGGCGGCATTGCTCATTGGCTGGCTTACGAGTCCTCTCTGGGCCGCGCCGGCGGTGCTGCTGGCTGGGTTTTTCCTGTGGTTTTTTCGCGACCCGGAGCGGGTGGTCCCGGAGGCTGCCGGCGCGATTGTTTCTCCGGGCGATGGGAAGGTCACCGACATCTCCAGCGTTCTGGTGGGTGGCTCCGAGAGTAAGCGCATCAGCATCTTCCTGAACGTCTTCAACGTGCACGTGAACCGTTCTCCGATCAGCGGATTGATCCGCGACGTGCGTTATCAAAAGGGGAAGTTCGTCAACGCGATGAACGCGAATTCGGCGGAGGAGAATGAACAGAACATCGTGACGGTCGAGGGCGAAGGACAGACGGTGGTCTTCAAACAGATCGCGGGTCTGATTGCGCGGCGCATCGTATTCACCAAGAAAATTGGAGACCGAGTGGCGCGCGGCGAGCGCGTGGGGCTGATCAAGTTCGGATCGCGGGTGGATGTGGTCATGGACGCCGGCGTTCAGATCGCGGTCAAAGTGGGAGATCACGTGAAGGGCGCGTCGAGTGTGCTGGCCTATGCCCGGGCCAGCCAGGAGCTGGTTTCGACCGGTAGGGGAACGACGAACGCAGGAGCACGGTGATGGGCGACTTGGGCGAGCGCGTGGTCGTGGAACTTCCAAAACGCCGCAAGGAGGACCATCCGCCGCGTCGCCAGCGCAAGGGTATGTACATCCTGCCCTCGCTGTTCACCATGGCTAACCTCGCCGCCGGCTACTATGCCATTCTGCAGGTCATGCATGGAAGCATTGGTGAAGCATGGCACTTTGACTTCGCCGCCAAAGCGATCGGCTTTGCGGTGCTGTTTGACGGCCTGGATGGACGAATCGCGCGCATGACCAGGACCAGCAGCGACTTTGGGAAGGAACTCGACTCGCTGGCGGATGTGATCACGTTCGGCGTGGCTCCGGCGCTCCTGGCTTACATGTGGGGCTTCCATTTGCTGCCCCCGCTGGCCAACCCTGAGTTTCGCTCGAAACTCGGGCAGTTCGGGGCGATTGCGAGCTTTCTGTTCCTGGTTGCGGGCGCCAGCCGGCTGGCGAGATTCAACATTATGGTGAATCCGCAGCCCTCAAACCCGGGACGACCGGACAAGAAGTATTTCGTCGGAATGCCCATTCCGGCGGGTGCAGGGGTGATCGCAGCGGTTGTGCATTTTACTTCGGGAGACCCCCTGGTCTCACCTTGGATGGCGATGACCTGGCTGCTGCTGGTGTTGGCCGCTGCCTATCTGATGGTCAGCACCTGGCGGTTTTACAGCTTTAAGGACATCCACTTCAGCTCGCGCCAGCCGTTTCGGATCATGCTTCTGCTGGCCGTGATCTTTGTGTCGATCTGGTTCTTCTCACGCTGGGTCCTTTTCGGGATTGCGCTCATCTACATGTTTTCGGGAGTGCTGTGGCGGCTGCAGTGGATCATCCGGCGCCGGCCCAGGCCTCCGGCCCCTCCCGCCTACAGGGAGGCTTCCCAGCCCTCATGAGTTCTCAGTTCAAACCCGCCACCGCCTCCGGCACGGAAACCATTCGCGGCAACCTGTACCGGGTAGCCATCGTGGGTGCGAGTTCGCTCAAGGGGAAGGAAGTCGCGGAAGTGCTGAATGACCGCAATTTCCCGGCTGTGGACGTGAAACTGCTTGATGATGACGAGTCGCTCGGTCGGCTGGAAACGATGGGGGACGAAATCACCTTCATCCAGAGCGTACGCACCGAGCAGTTCGATCACCTGGATTTCACTTTCTTCGCTTCTGATCAGAACGGCACGCGAAAAAACTGGAAAACGGCTCGGGATGCAGGCAGTGCGATCGTAGACCTTTCCTACGCGCTCGAGGATGATCCTGCGGCTGCGATCCGCTCTCCCTGGATCGAGCGCCAACTGGGACAAACGCCCGCCCTTGAATTGCAGCCGGGGCCTTGCGTAGTGGCTCATCCCGCGGCGCTCGCGCTTGCGCTCCTGGTGTTGCGCGCCCAGAAAGCAGGCAAGATACGGCGCGTGGTTGCGACTGTACTTGAGCCTGCCTCCGAGCACGGGCAGAAGGGAATGGACGAACTGCACGAGCAGACGGTGAATCTGCTCTCCTTTCAGGAACTGCCGAAAACCGTGTTCGATACCCAGATCGCCTTCAACCTGGCAGCCAATTACGGTCCCAATTCCACCCCGGCCCTTGAAACCATCGAGCAACGCATTCTTAAGCACTACCAGCGGATCGCCGGAAAGGATGCCTTGCAGCCTTCGCTGCGGCTGGTCCAGGCGCCGATCTTCCACGGTCATGTCTTCTCGATCCACCTGGAGATGGAGCAACCGGTGGCCCTGGCGGAGTTGTCGCAGGCGCTGACGGGGGAGCACGTCACGCTGACTCGCCAGGCGGAGGATTCGCCGAGTAACGTCAACGCCGCTGGACAAGGCGACATTCTCGTCTCACTGACTCGCGACGAGAATTACGAGAACGGAGCCTGGATATGGGCCGCGGTTGACAATCTGAGGATCGCGGCCGCAACCGCCGTGGAGTGTGCCGAGACCATGACGCCGACCCGTCCCCGGGGAAAGATCCAATGAGCCGAGATGCGCGGTCGAGTCGACCGGAGACTCGATCTCTCGACCCGTGGACGGCTGTTCTGTTGACCCTCGGGTGGCTCGCCAGTGCAGGCTGCGGTTATCACACCGCAGGCCACAACGTCACGCTCCCGAAGAACGTCAAGACGCTTGCGATCCCGGCGTTCGTCAACCAGTCGCAAACCTATCGGATCGAACAGACCTTGACGGCCGCTGTGGTGCGCGAGTTCACCACCCGCACCCACTACCAGATCCTGCCTGAAACCACCGATGCGGCGGACGCCACCCTGAAGGGCACGATTCTCACCACCACGTCCTCTCCCCTGACCTATGATTCAAGGACGGGACGAGCAGAAAGTATTCTGGTGGTGGTCAGCATGAAAGTGTCCCTGGTCGACCGGGAGGGAAAAATCCTGTTCCAGAATCCGTCCTACGTATTTCGCGAGCAATATCAGGTTTCGCAGGAGCTCTCCAGCTTCTTCGAAGAAGACTCGCCCGCGCTGGGCCGGCTATCCCGTGATTTTGCCCAGACCCTGGTCAGCAACGTCCTGGAGGGCTTCTGATGAAAGCCTTTACCCAGGCGGAACGCTTCGTCTCCGAGGTGGAAGGCAGAAAGCTGCGGCCGGCCTACGTTTTCGTGGGCGATGAAGTCTTCTTCCGGCGGCGCTTTCGGGAGGCGATCCTTGAACACCTGGTGCCGAGCGACCTGCGCGATCTCAGCTTGTTTGACTTCGATCTCGCCGAAACGGATCTGACCGAGGTCCTCGATCGCGCCCGCACGCGCTCTCTGATGGCGCCGTTCCAGGTGTTCTTTGTTCGTGGCGTGCGGACGCTGTTCGGGCGCGGCTCGAACGAAGAGAAGCTGGCGGCGATCGAGGCGTACTCGAAGGACCCGAACCCCGACGCGCTGCTGGTGTTTGTGGCCGACCACATTAGCATTCCTGCCGACGTCCGCCGCATGGACATGACCGACAAGGAGCGCTACCAACGCATCCGCGAAACCATGGGGCGGTTCTGCGGGATCGTGGAGTTGGCGCGGGTCGAGGAAAGCGAGGCGGTTCGTTGGATCGCCGAGTACTTGAACAGCCACGGCGTAAAGATGGACACCGACGGCGCGCGTGAGCTGGTCGACGCGCTGGGTGGCGACATGATGATGATCTCCAATGAACTGGAGAAGCTCATCCTGTACGTGGGAGAGAAGAAGCGCATTACGCTGGGCGATGTGGAGACCATGGTGCTCGCCGCCAAGCAACGGTCGCTGTACGAGCTGACCGACGCGATTTCCGCGAAGGACCGAGTGCGGGCGCTGGAAGTGCTGGACGCAATCCTGTCGACGGGCGACGGCGACGAGGCCGCCATCGGACATCTCTATATGTTGGCCAAGACTTTCCGACAGATGTTGGTGATCCTGGAGCGCAATGTGCGAGATCAACGGGCGTTGTGGGCGGCGCTATGGCAGGGATTCCGCGTGCCTCCGTTTGCGGCCGAAGACATCATCCGCCAGGCGCGCCGCTACAGGTCGAAGCGCGAATTGACCAGCGCCATCCGCCTGATCGCAAAATCGGACCTCGCCCTGCGTTCGAATCCTCCGACCAAGCGGCTGGTGCTCGAGAAACTCGTGCTGGATTTGACGGCCGAGCCCCGGACGGAGCCGGCGTGGATGCAGGACGAGTTTCCGGGATGAAAGGGCAGCTCTTGGTTTATGGCGCTCAGCCTTTTAGCGGGTAGTCTCAACCATTCTGTCGTTTCCGGCTGATCCCCGTGTTCGATTCGAATCCCTACCTCGCCCGCATCGGTTTCGCCGGACCCAGCCATCCGAATCTCGACACAGTTCGACGACTGCATCTTGCTCACCTCCGCACCGTCCCCTTTGAAAACCTGGATATCTGGTCGAAGCGGACGATTGTCTGTGAGGAGCAGCGGTTCCTGCACAAGATCGTGGATTGCGGGCGGGGCGGCTTCTGCTACGAGCTGAATGGAGCGTTTGCAGCGCTCTTGCGTGCGCTGGGCTTCCGGGTCAGCTTGCTTTCGGGGCGCTTCCGCCGGGCTGACGGGAGTTCGGGCCCGGAGTTCGATCATATGGCGCTGCTGGTGGACCTTGAGGAGCCGTGGCTGGTGGATGTGGGCTTTGGCGATTCCTTTCTGGAGCCGCTACGTCTGAAAGCCGGCCTGGAGCAGGAACAACACAGTCGCAGGTTCCGTATCACCGAAGCAGAGGGCGTGATGACGGTCGAGCGGCAGGAGGCCCATGGGGAGTGGAAGGCGCAGTACCAATTCGCGCTCGTGCCACGCCAACTCGCCGAGTTTGCCGGCATGTGCCATCACCACCAGACCTCGCCCGATTCGCATTTCACCCGCCAGCGGATTTGCACGCTGGCGACTCCAGACGGCCGCATCACGCTTTCCGATTTGAAGCTGATCCGCACGACCGGTCCGGTGCGGGAAGAGCGCACGTTGAAAGACGAGGGAGAGTGGCGTGCGGCTCTTCGACAGTATTTCGGAGTGAAATTGTGAAAGACCGCGCAGCGCGCCGCTGGGGCGGGCGGATGTTCGGCCTCGCCCTCGTGATCCTGTGCGCGGAAAGCGCGTTCTCTCAGCAATCACGGGGCAAGTTCGACGACCACATGCAGGCCTACGTGCGCAACCGAGACTTCAGCGGGTCTGCCCTGGTCGCGAAGGCGGGCCAGGTGGTTTTTCAGACGTCCTACGGGATGGCCAACCACGAGTGGAGCATCCCCAACACGGAGAAAACGAAGTTCCACATCGCATCCGTGACCAAGACGTTCACCGCGGCTGCCATCGTCATGCTGGAACAGCAAGGGAAGCTCAAGCTGACCGATCCGCTCAGCAAGTACGTTCCCGACTATCTCAACGGCGATCGCATCACCATCGAACAGATGCTTTCCCACAGTTCGGGGCTGCCGGACTACTATTCGCTGCCAGAATATCCCGCCCGGAAATATCAGCGCGTGACGTTGCCCGACCTGATTGCCTGGGTGAAGACCAAGCCCCTGGACTTCTTGCCGGGAAGCAAGAGCAGCTACAGCAACACGGGATATGGATTCCTGGCCTACATCATCGAGCAGGTATCCGGAAAGCCGTACGAGCAGTTCCTCGCGGAGGAGATTCTGCGGCCCGCAGGCATGAAGGACACGGGCACTCTCCGCGATGAAGTCTTGATTCCGGCTCGGGCGGACGGATACCGGCCGGGGCTGGGAGATCCCGGCCTGCGCAATGCGCCGTTCTACGACAAGACGATTCTCAAGGGTTCGGGCTCGCTCTACTCCACCACCGGCGATCTCTATGCGTGGTGCCGCGCGATTCAGGCGAGGCGGTTCTTTGACATCCGTACGCTCGCGTATCCCTATGGCTGGGGCGCCCGCGAGACGAAGAGCAAGCACAAGTACATCGAGCAGAGCGGCCGCGATCCCGGCTTCGCCTCGCATATTGCTATCTTCCCGGATGACGATCTGGTGGTGATCGTACTGGGCAATCTCGAGGACGCGGCGGTCAATGGGATTGCAGATGATCTGGCCGCTCTCGCGCTGGGGGAGAGTCCGCAGCCTCCCGCCGCACGCGCCCAGACGAGTGCATCCATTCCGCACGTCGAGGACTACGCCGGCCGGTACGAAGTGAGTCCGACTTTCCTGATCGATGTTCGTGCGGAAGGATCAGATCTCTACCTGCGGGGCACCGGCGGGGATTACCTGCCGCTCGAGGCCACCGGTAAAGATTCTTTCTTCTACCGGCAGCTCTATGTGAAAGTGGGATTCAAACGGGACAAATCAGGGAAGATCGAGACGCTCCTGTGGAATGGCGACTATCCGTGCAAGAAGGTCAGCGATAAGCCGTTGCCCTAGACCGGCTCTTCGCCCCAGAGGCGCCGAGACCCGGAGCAAAGCGAACCAGAGCAAAGCGAAAAGGACTTCAGGCCCCAACCCGAGCAGCCCCGTCCTTTTTCCTCCGCGTCCCTGATGACTTCGGTGGTCGAAACCGTCGGTAGAGGTGGGACGGCAGGACGCGAAAGCCTGCCGTTTTTGATCCGAAATCCGAAATCCCGAAACTACTTCCCACCCACCGCGCGCACCCGGGCCGATAAACGGGACTTATAGCGGGCGGCGGTGTTCTTGTGCAGCACGCCCTTCTGAATCGCCTTGTCGAGGGCGGAAACGGTCTCGCGATAGGTCTTCTCCGCAGCGGCTTTGTCGCCCTTGGCCATGGTTTCGCGGAGGTCGCGCAGCGCGGTGCGCAGGTGCGAGCTGTTGGCGCGGTTGGTCGCGGTGCGCTTCTCGGTCTGACGGGCGCGTTTCAGCGCCGAAAAATGATTAGCCATGCCGTTTGGTTACCTTCGTTTCTACGAGAGAGATGTTCCGGCGGGTACCGAATACGTTATTGTACGGGAGCAAGTCCTGGCTGGTCAAACGGATATGGACAAGGTCCTCGATCGCCTGAAGGTCCTCATCGACTCCTCCACGCCCATCGTCGTGATCGAGACGGTGGAGGAAGTGCGCGCGGTTCGCATGGTGCGCGCGGCTTGCTCGGCTCTGAATTTGGCGGCATTCGAGTGGACGATCGCCAGCGGGCTGGCCCGCTCGGGCTCAAACTCGGCAACCGCGGCCATGGGAGCCGGAGCGCTCGTTTCAGGCGGCCACCGGGGCGGCGAGGGCAACGAACTTGGGGAGAGCGCCAAGGCCCTCTACGACAGCCGCGAGCCGGCCAAGATGCTGGCCAATCTGGAAGGCATCTCGATTGAGGCGGCGTTCATCCTGAAAGATCTGCAGCGCCATATGGACGACCCGGTCGTCGTGCGTCGCCTACGGGATGTGGGCCAGAAGTTCGCGACCAACCGTCGGACCGTGATTTTGACTGCGCCCAAGATCTCCGTTCCGGCCGAACTGGCCAGCCTGGTGGAATTCCTCGAACTGCCCTTGCCCGACCGGCCGCGACTGCGGCAGATCATCGACGAGGTGCTGCTACGAGTCTCGAAAACCCACACCCTCGAGCGGCGGCTCGAACCGGCTGGGGTGGACGCGATGGCTGAGAACCTGCGCGGCCTGACCGAGGAAGAAGCCGAGCGGGCGATTTCGCAGGCCCTGGTGACGCGTTATGCGCTGTGTCCGGAGACCGTGACCGACGTGCTCGAAGCGAAGAAAGCGCTGCTGAAGCGCTCGGAGATGCTGGATTTCGTCGAGGTCTCGGACACGCTCGCGAACGTCGGCGGGCTCGACAACCTGAAACGTTTTCTGGCGCAGCGCCGTGGCTCCTGGGAAGAGCCGGCGCGCGCCTTCGGCCTGGATCCGCCCCGAGGCGTGATCATCCTGGGCGTGCAGGGATGCGGCAAGAGCATGTGCGCCCGCGCGATCGCTGGGGAATGGAAACTGCCGCTGGTGAAATTCGACACCGCCGCCGTCTACGACAAGTACATCGGCGAGACCGAGAAGCGCATCCAGAAAGTCTTTCAGGTCGCCGAGGGACTTGCGCCCTGCGTGCTGTGGATCGACGAACTGGAAAAAGTCTTCGCGGGCAGCGGGCCCGATTCAGCCTCGGCGGACGCAGGCGTTTCCTCGCGGCTGCTGGCGTCATTCCTCTCTTGGATGCAGGACCGCAAGGCGCCGGTATTCGTGGCGGCCACGTGCAACAACGCGAGCGCGCTCCCGCCAGAGTTGATCCGTAAAGGGCGGTTCGACGAACTCTTCTTCGTGGACCTGCCCGGCCAGGCGGAGCGGAAACAGATCTTCGGAATTCAGCTCGGGAAGCGGAGGCGCAACCCGGCGGAGTTCAATCTCGACCAGGTGGCGGAGGCAGCTCAGGGATACTCAGGCGCTGAGATCGAATCGGTGGTACAGACCGCGCTGTACGCGGCCTATTCGGAGAAGGGGCAGCTCGGTACCCAGCACCTGCTGGATGCCATCCAGGCCACGGTTCCGCTCTCGACGACGCGCGCCGAGGAGATTGAGGCTCTGCGGAAATGGGCGCGACAGCGTGCGGTGCCGGCGTCTTCTGAAAATGCAAGAGGTGCAAGAGGTGCAAGAGGGGAAGGAGCGTAGCCCGTTTCCCAGATCTGTGCCGGCGGAGGGGTCCGCGCAATGGAATCGCTCTGATGACGGCAAGAATGTGGCAGACTGGCGTTGGTACCCTCAAAACTGCCCATCGTCAGCAGTCTTTTGGCTGGTGAGCCGGGGCGGTATCCTAGCCGCATGCCCAGCATGATCCCGCGATCGAAGTTTTGCGCCACTCCAGCCCTGGTGTTGCTCCTGCACTCTTCAATCGGCTCCCCTGCCGAGAACGTCCGATACAATCCGGTTTCGCGCGAGGTCGTCGAAGCCCGATTGGGGAAATACGCCGGCAACAACCAGCAGCGTGAGGCGACGCTCAAGCGAATGTTTGTTGAAGCCGGTTGCGGCGGTCAGCACATTTCCGAACAACCGGTGAAGGGATCGAAGCTGCCCAACGTCATTTGCTTTCTGCCGGGCAGTTTCGACAAGGTCATCATCGTCGGAGCGCACTTCGATCGCGTGTCGGAAGGGGATGGAGTGGTCGACAACTGGAGTGGGGCGTCGCTTCTTCCGTCCCTGTACGAAGCGGTAAAGATTGAGCCGCGCAAGCACACCTACATCTTCATCGGGTTCACCGACGAGGAGCGGGGCGAAGTCGGGTCGCATTTCTATTCCCGGCAAATGACCAAAGAACAGGTTGCTGCGACCGATGCGATGGTAAATATGGACACGCTTGGCCTGGCGTCCACCGAGGTCTGGGCCAGCCATTCCGACAAGCGGCTGGCGGGTGCACTCGCTTACGTCGCAAAGCAGCTGAACGCACCCGTCAGCGGTGTCAATGTGGAGCAGGTCGGCAGCACGGACTCCGAACAGTTCTCCCAGCGCAGGATCCCCTGTATTACGATTCACTCGCTAACCCAGGCGAGCTGGAACGCCCACATCCTTCACACGTCGAAAGACAAGCTCTCAGCCATCCGGCTCGACGATTACTACCAGACCTACCGCCTGCTCGCGGCTTACGTCGCTTTCCTGGACCAGGCTGCGAGCGTCCCGGCGCCGGATCTCGATTAGCGGGCGGGATCGCCATCGCAGTGTCTAGTCCGCACCAACCACTACCGAACCGGGACCAGACGCTGCTCGAGGATGGCCGGGTGACGCACTCTTCGCCGGCCCATGCAGACCCCGGGCACGTTGCGCCCTCCCCTCTTGCCCCTCCCCCCTTGCCCCTCCCATTGACTCCCACCCCGGCCCGCGCTAGGCTAGGCGTAATGGTAGTTGCTTGCACCTCAGGAGCGAGCATTCCGGCTGTTTCCATCTCCACCGAAGCCAATCGTTTGCTTAAGAGCGGGAAGGGTGCCGGTTTGTCCGGTTCCTGGGCAAGTGCAGTTTTGTCCGGCACTTGCCGGGATGGAGCGAGCACGAGAGGTTGCCGGCCCTCGGGTCGGCCGGACAGACAGGGCGCCTGTCCCCTAACTGGGCCCCTCAGGAGGAAAGCACCAGCATCGGAATGAAGAAGAGGATTGAAGTCAGTTCCAACATTGAGACCCTGTTCGGCACGCGCGACGAAAACCTCCACGTTCTCGAAGACGGCCTGAACATCACCATCGACTTGCGCTCGAATGGCCTTGCGGTCGAGGGCGACCCTCGTGACGTGGCCCGGGCCGAGCAAGTCTTCGCCGACTACGACCACCTGCAGCGCTCCGGATACAGCTTCAACAACGGCGACCTGAACAGCAT
>DASQPN010000107.1:0-22222 GCA_035643915.1 Terriglobales bacterium
GCTCATCCTATACGGCAAACACGGGCTTCGTAGCTCTCGAAGCCATGGGCGCTGCGAGCTTGATCACCTTAGGGGTCAAAGCGGCCGCCAACCGCCAATACGCCTACGATCCAAACACCCACGGCGAGTTTTGGGAGGGCGGCGGGTCGTTTCCTTCGGGGCATGCCGCAACAAGCTTCGCATTCGCGAGCGTTATCGCCCACCGCTACCCGAATCGGCGTTGGCTTAAGTGGAGTGTTTACGGGCTAGCGACGGGCGTCAGCCTCGCCCGCGTCGGAGGGAAGAAGCATTTCGCATCCGACATCCTGGTAGGCGGTACTCTCGGATATGTGACTGGGACTCACCTGGCAACGCACTAGGGAGGAGAGGCGAGGGGCAGGACTTGTTTCCTGTTCGATTGGAACCGCTGGTTCTCATTTTTCATGGGGCAACACCTCAAGAAGGGGTGTGGGGAGCAACGGCGGAGTTGCAGACCGGGATTTAACACTCTGGGCATTCTGAGACTCCATAGGACGCTCTTTCTCTCCCGCGGGAGACGCCGCGCCCCTGGTCTGCCCACTGCATTCAAAATCGCGTCCAGGTTGCGACCGTTGAGAACGGTGAGGTTGTTGAAATCGACTGGCTGCGGCGGCTTGCCTTCCAACCGATCGAGCATCAGCGAAGCCACAGCGACTCGGTGCTTCCCTCGGACCGACGCCTCAAACAGCATGTCGGCGATCTGCAACGCGACGGGCTGGACGCCGGGGCCCGTCTCGAATGCTTTTGCGCGGACTGCTTCTATCAACCCGGGCAGACCTACGCCCGTCTCCAGGATTGCCGAAGCGTCCTGGAAGGAATCCTCGACCCGACGCGCCGCCCAGTCGCTTGCCGTTGCGGCGCTCGGAGCGCATTGGCCAAGCCGTCCTTCTTCGCTCGCAGGATGGGACACCACCCGCCAGGGAGCTACACTGCGGTGCATGAGCGGCCTTCTTGAATTCGCCTTGATCGTAGCGGTCCGTGAGCAGGGATGATGGCCACAAAAGGGAATCGGTACGCCTGGAAGCACGACCGACAAACATGGACATGCGCAACCCATTCCTTGTGCGGTGGTACATTCGTGGCCTGCGAAGGAGACCAGGCATCCCGTGATTCCGAACAACCTCACCTGGTCCCTGGTCTTATCTGCGAGGATTCGCGGGTCGCTGGTCCTCGATCGCCTTCAGGATGGCTGCCCGGGCCGCCTCGCGCCGGTTCGTCTGGGAATTTACTTGCGCCGAAGGTTTTGCTCCGATCCCATCGAAGTACGCCTGATCGCCATGTCGGCGGCCGCAGCCGGGGACCGGGCAGATATGGCTTTCATTCTTGCCTGTCATCTTCTTGAGCGAGCACGGGACCATCTGTATGTTCTTGTGTCGGTCGCAAACTGGATGCGTCTTCGTCATCGGAGCCTCCTTCTGGCGCAGGTATCACTTGGACCCGATGACCACGGCCACCACGACCAGAATGGTTAGAACAGCTCTCTAGAAATGTTCTCCGTCCGTACCAGCTCATCGACGATTCTGACCGTGTGTCCCAAGCAGGTAAAAAGGCCCAAGCTTTGCTGGGACAGACCTTATTGAGTCAAGGTGAAAAGTATCTGAAAACGAACCGGCCAGGTTGCACATTTGGCCATTTTGGTCGTAACACTCGTTGCGACAAAACTTGACAGTCTTGGACCCGATGCTCACGTGCTTCGCCCAGGAAGGCGCAAGCCCCCATCTTAAGGGTTGAGATTTAGCGACCCGAACACTCTTACGCAATCCTGCTTGTGCGACAGGCTGCGCAAGGAATATACGATCCTGGATTCTTGCGGAAATCCGGCTGCGCGATAGACAACGGGATCAGCCGATCGCCCGGTATGTCGGTCGCAGTTGACAGCAAGCTTGAGGGACGACCTGCAAAAAACAGATAAGGCTAACGAAATTCACAAGCGACGTCTTGACCACTTCGGGTATTAAGAGGAAAATCGGCGACTAGCCCCGTATCCCAGGGGATCTCACCCCGCGCCCTTCTCGAGGTGACTATGCAGAACGTCCGGTTTGTTCTGCCTGTCGTACGACCGCCCGCGGTTTACGAGAACCGGTCCTACCCAGCCACCGAGGTGCCCATCGCGGCAACTGCCCCGGCGAACCGGCGGTTTGAGAAGATCGCATCCGAATCTGTCCATGGAGCGTGCGGTGAGGGGCGACGCGCGCACTGGGTTCCCGCAGTTTATGTACGGCTTTCTTCTGGTCCCGGAAACGAGCCACGGCCCGGAAACGAACCGCGCCGCCACGGTGAGCGCCCCCGAAGCCTTGAGTCAACGAACGATTCGTCTTTAATTAAGGAGCGAAAACGATGAGATTCCTATGCAGAATGTTGCTGTGCCTCTCCCTGGCAGGAGTAACGCTGGCGGCAAATGCGCCGAAGATCCCCAAGCACAAATCGAAAAGCAAGAACGTCGATAGCAAGGCGGGTGTGGCTGCGAAACGGGTTGCGCGGGAAGCAGAAGCTGACACGGAGGGAATGCCGACAGCGATGGCGGAGCACCTGGAGAGGCTGCGCCGTGCGCTTCCGGGGAATGGAGGGCTCGGTGGTCCCAGTTCCCCCGAAGAGGAAGCCTTTCAACACATGGCGTATCCGGGTATCGATATTCCCGCAGCTCGATTTGAGTCATTGCGTTCTAACGTGCGGTCGATACACGGTCGTCCTTTTGCCCGCGGGAGAGGGCAGCAGGGAGCGTGGATGTCGGTAGGCCCGAGCAATGCGGTATACCCGCTCTTCCAGTTTCGTACCTCGGGATTGTACGTTCCGAACGAGTATGTAGCGAGTGGACGTACAACTTCGCTGGCGGTCGCGAACCATTGTGTACGCTCGCGCTGTACGCTCTACGCCGGGCCGGCCGGCGGCGGAGTGTGGCGAACCAGGCATGCCTTGGATGACAATCCACGATGGGCCTACCTTTCCACGCCTTTCGGGATCAACTCAACGGGGTCGGTTGTGGTCGATCCCAACGATCCAAACGACAACACCATTTGGGTCGGGACCGGCGAGGCCAACGCCAGCGCTGACTCGGTCGCCGGTGTGGGACTCTACAAGTCAACGGACGGTGGCGAAACGTGGGTGGGGCCCATCGGCGGTAAGGTCTTCAACAATCGCGCGATTGGCACCATAGCCATCAAGCCGGGCGATTCCCATACGATCTACGTTGGTATTACTCGCGGGGTGCGCGGATTGAATTCCACGGATGGTGGCGGAGTTTCGGTGGTTCCGGGCGCAGCCCAGTGGGGCTTATACAAGACCACGGACGGCGGAGCCACATGGACGTTTATCCACAACGGCTCTTCGGATCCGACACTGTGCAGCTTGGGCGATAATTTGAATACTGGGCCTTGTTCCCCACGTGGAGTGCGTCGTGCGGTGATCGATCCAAGCGACCCAAGCACGGTGTATGCATCTTCGTATGCGCGCGGAGTTTGGCGGTCGAATGATGGCGGCACCACCTGGACGCAAATCAAAGCATCGCTGAATTCGGCGAGCACTGTCACGCGTGCCGAATTTGCCGTCAACAAAACTCCGGATGGCAGAACGCGGATGTATGTAAACGAAGGTAACGATGGCACCGACAAGGCCGCCTTCTTCAGGGCCGATGATGTCGCGCACGGTTCGCCGACCTTTACGCAGCTTTCCAGCAACGATCCAGCCAATCCCGGGTACGGCGCATACAACATGTGCACCGGGCAATGTTGGTATGACAACCTGGTGGTAAGTCCTGCGGGCACTCCCGATCTCGTGTACGTGCTGGGCTCCTACCAATACGGCGAGACCGGTAGAATTTCGAACGGCCGTGGGGTGGTTCTTTCGACCGACGGCGGTACATCCTTTACCGATATGACCATGGATGCGACCGATCCAACCCACCCAAACGGGATCCACCCGGATCAGCATTTCCTGGTTGTGAATCCGAGTAACCCCTACCAGTTCTGGGAATCGAGCGACGGCGGAATCATCATGTCGAGCGGGTCGTTCGCAGATATCTCTGCGAGCTGCAGTTCGCGAGGCTTGATTTCACCCGCTCTGGATCGATGCCAACAACTGCTATCGCGTGTGCCGACTCAACTCCAGAGCGTCAACCAGGGACTGTCGACCCTCCAGTTCCAGAGCTTATCGGTGAATCCGTTTGATTCCAATGATCTTCAAGGCGGAACGCAAGACAATGGCACGTGGGAGAACTACGGCAATCCCGTAAAGTGGTTGAACACCATGATTGGCGATGGCGGCCAGTCCGGGTTCGACATCGCCAAAAAGAAGTTCCGCTTCCACACGTTTTACGACGCACAGGTGGATGTAAACTTCAGCAGCGGAGACACGATAGACTGGAACTGGATTGCTGATCCGATCTTCCTGACCGAACCACAACAGTTCTACGTCCCGATCATTTCCGATCCGAAGGTCAGCGGGACGATGTTTGTCGGTACCGGGCACGTCTGGCGTACGAAAACGCAAGGCTTGGGCAGTATGACGGTCGATCAACTCCGCACGCACTGCAACGAGTGGACGGGCGACTTCAGGGTCACATGTGGAGACTGGCAGCCGCTCGGTGATCCAACGTCGGCGGGCCGGTTGACCGCGGCCCTTTACGGCGACCGCGCAGGCGGCGATGTTGGGTCGGTGCGGCGCGCCTCCAAAGACCGCTCTACGCTATGGGCAGCCACCTCCGTGGGGCGGGTGTTCATCTCGAAGAACGCGGACGCAGATCCGGCATCTTCCGTGGTATTCACTCGAATCGATATTGCGACCAGCCCGAACCGCTACATCAGTGACGTCGCGGTCGATCCTGCTAATCCGAACCACGCGTGGATTGCCTACAACGGCTTTAACGCTACGCTGAACTCAATTCCGGGACACGTGTTCGAGGTGACGTTCGACCCGGTGGCGAACAGCGCGACTTGGGTAAACCGCGATTACGATCTGGGCGATGTGCCGCTTAACGCAGTCGCTTACGATAACGTCGAGGGTGACCTTTACGTTTCCACCGACTACAGCGTGTTAAAGCTGGATTCGGACGGAACGCCCTCCTGGAGACTCGCAGCGCCTGGCATGCCGAACGTGGAGGTACCGGGGCTGACCATGGTCCCAGGCGCGCGAAAGCTCTACGCAGCCACACACGGGCTGGGAGCGTGGTTGCTGAACTTGAACTAGAATCTCGGTTTGTTGGGGAGGCCGCCTGGGGGCGGCCTCTTTGATTTTCTGCTGCTGGATGCAAGAACCGTGGCTCGTCACGATCGATAGGAAGGCTCAGCGGATTCGGGGCGGGTTGAAAACCTTGCCGGCATGAGTCACTGATTGAGGCAACCATGTGTAACGTTCTTTCCGTAGCTCTCGTCTTGTTCGCCCACTTGGCATTCTGTGCGCAAAGGCGCACCTGCGACCATGCGGCGCCCCCAGCGGGAATGCACTACGTTTGTACTCAGGGAGATCCCTGCAATTGTCATCTGGAAGAGGATCAGCCAGACAAGGGCGAGGCAGTGGGCAATTCCGCGCGGGTCCGCACCGTCGAACCTTGCGCTTCAAGGAGCGTGAAGTATTTCGTCGCGCCCGCCTATCCTGTGACCGCCAGGTTGACAAGAAAGCAGGGCGTGGTCACCGCGCGACTCGTGATTGATGGCTCCGGCGTCGCTGAAGTAACGATCGAGTCCGGTGATCCAGTCTTCGCCCAGCCGGTTGTAGAGGCCTTGAGGCAATGGAAGTTTGCTCCAAGCGAGCCACGACAGGAGGCGACTGCTACCTTCACCTTCGTTCTGACGAGAACTCCGACCAAGGAGGCAGTCACCACCGTGAGCGGAAGCTCACCTCTCGAGCTGGTGATAACCGCCAGCCCGCCGCTTCGCTAGAGAAACTCTCGGCGCGGCGGGCCGTCATCCCCAGGGTCGAGGGTCGCGCGCGACGGTGGGGTCGCTGGTGAGAGACCCGGATAGCTCGACGTGCCCCGTGCCCGCGGGCGCAGGCAGGCCTCGGTGACAGGGTCGTAGCCCCATGCGGCAGTGCGGCCGCCGAAATTGGCGCTGACCGCCTGATGAATCGGGCTGAGCACTTGAAGCAGCACGAAGATCGCGCCAGCAAACGCGAACGGACCGGCGAAGCGACCGCCGCGTTGCACGGCGGCGACGACGCCCATCGCGATCGCGAACTCTCCGCAGGAGAGCCGCCCACCGAGTGGCGGCGAGGCCGGGGTCCGCCTTCGCCTGGAACGGCCGAAGAACTTCCATTCCTTGCGCTCGGCGAGGGGCTGGAGCGCGACCGCGTTCTGCCGCAGAAGCGGCGCGCGCACGGGCTCGGCCGCCCACGCGCAGCCGGGCAACTGCAGATGATCATCACGAAAGGCGCGATGGACGGAGGCACCTCCGTACAAAGTTGGGCCGCAGCTGGCAGATAGCGCAGCACTGCCGATACAGATCATCAGCATTGGATGGCTCGCGCTGGCAAGACAGGCGGCTCAAGTTTTCTGCGTCACAGAAAGGGCTCGCGGAAGCACGACTCTTGCCCGACAGCCTTTCTTCTCCGTTCGGTTCATGAGTTCAATCGATCCGCCGTGCGCTTCAGCGATCTGCCGGGAAAGCACCAGCCCGATTCCACTGCCGGCGGGCTTGGTGGTGTAGAAAGGCACAAACACATTGCTGGGGTTGAGCAGTCCAGGCCCGTTATCCTCCACGGTGAGAACCAAGTCCTTCTCGGTCAGGTCCCAACTCATCACCACCACTGGATCCAAGCGTGGGGGCGAAGTGGCTATTCCGTCCCGCGATGGGTTTGCCGAAGGATGCAGTTCCAGCGCGGCCTCTACCGCATTGCCAACCAGATTGATCAGCATCTGTTCGAGTTGATCGGGATCTACCATCAATTCGACTGTGGGACCACGAACCACCTGCACTCGCAGTCGCATCTCTAGACCAGCGACGCGATCGACGATGGGAGCCACTGGAGTCTGGCGGGAAACGGGCGGAGGCATCTGGGCTAGTTGTCGGTACGCCTGCAAGAAGCGGTTAAGAGAATCGGCACGCGCCTGAATAATGGCTAAGCCGCGTTCAAAATCCTGCCGCTGATCAGAATCGATTGCCGCGCTGGAGATCTGTGCACTGAGGCTTCCCGCAATCGACTTGATAGGTGTGAGCGAGTTGTTGAGTTCATGACCCAATACACGAATCAGGCGCTGCCAGGCACTCCGTTCTTCCTCGCGCAAAGCGCGGCTCACATCGGAGAGAACAATCAGGGTGTGTGGCACGCCCCTCTGCCGGAATGAACTTCGGCGCACCAGCCAGCGTGCGTTCGGGCCGTGGAAATGCAACGGGACCAAGGTCTCGCTTTCGGCCACCAGGCAACTGCCTAACCCTATGTCTTTCGCGGTGCGCCCAAGGAGCCGGGCAGAGGGCTGTTGCAGCAGCCTTTCTCCGGCGGAGTTCACAAGCCGGAGAATCTCGTCAGGGTCGAACGTGAACAACGGAACCTCGATTTCTTCGACCACACGCCGAAGTAGGGCGGTCGCCTCAATGGCTCGAATCCGCTGGTCTGCGAGCAGGTCAGCCAGGGCATTCACTTCAAGGGATAGCTCGCCTAGCGCGTCGTTGGCGGCGGCGCCACGCGCTCGAAAGGAATAGTCCTCTTCCCGCAAGGCTGAGATTACATTGGCGAGGGTCTGCAGCGGACGAGTAGTCTGCTCCTGAAGGGCCATCGCCAACAGCCACCAGGCGAAGATTTCGACGAAGAGCAGAGTGAGCTTGGATTCAAGCGACCAGGATTGGAGCCAAATGAAGACCCCGCTTACAGCCATCCCTGGCAGCGCGACCAGCAGGGAGAAGAGGCTCACGCGTTTCTCATAGAGCAGCCGAACCCGCTTGCGCGGAGGCTTGGGCGCACCGGGACTGGCGTCGCCGTGCGGGCTAAAGCCCATACTTCTCCATGCGGCGGTAAAGCGCGCCGCGGCTCAACCCCAGCGTCTCCGCCGCCTGGCTTACATTCCCGTGGAAGCGTTGCAGGGCCTTACGGATCAGAATGGCCTCCACAGACTCAAGGCTGAGTTCTTCGAGATTCTGGCTTTGCGGCCGCAGCAAATCCAAGCCCAAATCCGCTTGCTGGATCTCATTCCCATGGCACATCAAGACGGCGCGCTCGAGCGTGTGCTCCAATTCACGCACGTTGCCCGGCCAGGAATACTGCATGAGCTGCTGCAAAGCCGAAGCCTCGAACCCCTGGACGGGACGCTGGTACCGGGCGGCGTAGCGCGCGAGAAAGTGCACGGCGAGAGCGGGAATGTCTTCGCGGCGTTCGCGCAGTGGGGGCACGTGTATCTCCACCGTGTTCAGCCGGAACAACAAGTCTTCTCGAAACTCGCCAGAGGCGCACGCCGCCCGCAGGTCCGCATTGGTCGCGGAAATCACGCGCACGTCAACCCGCTTTGTACGAGACGAGCCGACCCGCTCGATCTCGCCCGTTTCGAGCACGCGCAGCAACTTCGCTTGCTGGCGAAAGGGTACGTTGCCGATCTCGTCCAGGAAGATGGTGCCGCCGTCAGCCAGCTCAAAACGCCCGATGCGGTCGGTACGCGCGTCGGTGAAGGCGCCCTTCACATGCCCGAAGAGTTCACTTTCAAACAATCCTTCGGGCAACGCGCCCGTGTTTACGGCGATCATGGGGCGAGACGCCCGCGGAGAAAGCGCATGGAGCGTGCGCGCCACCACTTCCTTGCCCGTGCCATGCTCCCCGGTGATCAGGATATTGGCGTCGGAGGGACCAATGCGCGCAATGGTCTCCAGCACCGGATGCATGGTGGAGGCGACCGCAATGAATTCCGGGCGACCATCGGACTGCAGCAACCGATTTTGCGCCGCGAGCAGTTCCGCCTTGCGCAGCGCGCGTTGCAGTTCGACTTGCGTCCGCAAGATCGCGAGCAACCGCTCGTTCTCCCACGGCTTCTGAATGAAATCACGCGCTCCCCGGCGCATGGCTTCAACCGCCAGGTCAATGTTCGCCCATGCGGTCATGACGATGACGGGGGTAACGCTATCGAGTGCAACGATCTCAGAAAGAAGGTCCAGGCCCTCACGGCCGGAGGTTGTATCCCGCGTGTAATTCAGATCCATCAGCAGGGCATCGTAGGAGGCCGTGGCCAGCGCCTCGCGAACCAACGCGGGGGACCTGGCGGTTTCCACCTCGTACCCTTGCGGGCGCAAGAGTAGTTCGACCGCTTCGAGAACGTGTTGCTGGTCATCGGCTGCCAAGACTCGGGGCCGGTCGCTGCTGTGCGCGGGCTTGAGCGTGGTAATCTCCCCGGACCTGGCCGAAGTTTGCATGGTCGATCACGGACTGGCAGGATTGATGGTACCGCGAACTGCCTCCTGGATCTGGATTTCATTATGTTCCAAAGTTGTCCCGGTGGCGCGATCCAGTTCAACCTTGGCTTTCTCATACACCGTCATGGCATTGACCAGATCCAATTCCGCCAGCGCGAGATCTCGCTGGGCGGAGAGCGTTTGATAGCTCGATCCCGCTCCTTGCTCTTGTTCTTTCCTGGTGATCTGGAAGGTGCGTTGGGCAAGATCTCGTGCCTTGCGTGCGGCCTGAACGCGCGCGCCGGTTTGTTCCAACGCAAATTGCGCATTTCGAACCTCGATGCGAACTTGTTTCTTCAATTGTTCCATTCGCAGCTGCGCCTGCCGGTACTCCAGTTCAGAACGGTACTGGTCGGCTTTGGCGACGCGATTTCGGATCGGGATGTTTAGGCTCAGGCCGACATAATAGTCCGGAGAGGAATTGTTGAACGCGCTCTCGAAGGCGCCGGCAAAATCCACCGGCACGTTCGAGGTGTTTGCCCCGAGGCTATAGATTGGATTCAAGGGACCTGCCAGCCCGGCGCCCCCATAGAACCCGACCATCGAAAGTGTCGGTAATAGCGCGTTGCGCGCTGCCCGACGGCTGATCTGGCGATTCACGAGATCGATGTCGGACTCGGCTAACTCCGGACGCTCACGCAGGGCTTCAGAAGTCAAATCCTGAATCGACGGACTGACTTGGGGCGGGACGGCCTCCATTCGGTCCGTCGGAATGACCGGCATCACCTCAAGGTCCGGATCTTCCAGACTCTTCGTGATGGCATTTTTCATGAGGGTCTCCTGGAGCTGGAGACTTGTGCGGGCCACGGTCAAGTCCTGGTCCCGCTTCGAGACCTCCGCTTCGGCGCGCATGACATCCATCGCGGGAATACTTTCCAACTGTAACTGTTTCTTGGCATTCTCAAGCGTCTGCTGGGCAAACGCCGAAGACTGTTCGTTGACTTGGGTCTGCTCGTAAGCGCTCACCAGATCCCAATAGATATTCTTAATCTGTGTCACGGTTGCGATCACCTGATCCTTAAAGGCGATGTCCGATATCTTCTTATTATTCCTGGCGATTCGCAAATAGCGCAGGTTCGGTCCGAACCCGAAGCCCGCAAGCAGTTCCTGCTGAATGCTGAACCGAAAGCTCGACGTCAGGGACGGAGACAAATTGAAATACGGGCTATTGGTGGTCTGGCGCGAGTTGTCGAACGAGAAGTTGACATTCGTTCCGGTTGGAAAAGCCTGGGAAACATTGGCGTTGAATTGTCCGGTATTCAGTTGCAGCGAGGGCACTCCGTAAATCTGCCGGTTGGCCACCGGGGAGGTTTGTCTCTCCACTCCCCCGCTGGCACTCACGAGTGGATCGTAGGAGGAAACCGCTGTGCCGGTGCCCAGCGTGGACTGCACCAAACCGGATGCGCCTGCGCCCGCGCCACCCGCACCGCTCGTAGTCCCGCCCGCGCCGGCGCCCGGAGCGCCTGTGCCGAAGCCTCCCACACCGCCGCCAGGAGTCCCTTGTACCACTCCAGTATTCACGCCCCGAAAAAATCCTCCTGCCCGCGTGCGCAGAATGTCTGTGTCGGCAATTGGAAGATTGTAGCGGGCGATGGCCAGGTCCAGATTGTTCTCTAGCGCCAGATCGATGGCGTCTTTCAGCGAGAGGTACAGCTTCCCGTCCCGAATGAGACGGTCAAGGCGGGGCGAGTTCGTCAGCACCGGTTCGGGAACCTGATCCGGCGCATAGGCATTGAGTGGATTGCGTGATTTTGGCATTTCCAGCCGAGCGGGAGTGACAATCTGGCTGGTTGCGCTCTGCGCCCCTGGTACGGGCGATGGGACGGGGGTCTGCGCCTGAGCAGCCACTGCGAGAATCGCGCACAGGCCGGCGACGGTGCATCCTCGTTTCCAGTCGTTGGAACCAAAAAGACTCACGATGTTTGGACCTCCGCTGACTGGCTCAGGGTCGGATGGGCGGTATCTCCGGTTAGCCATCCGTCCCGCAGCTGAATCGTTCGGCTCCCGTACGCTGCATTCGCCTCCGAATGTGTTACCTGCACAATCGTTGTCCCCTGCTGGTTCAGTTCGCAAAACAGCTCCATGATTTCCTTGGCTTGGCTGGAGTGCAGATTGCCGGTCGGCTCGTCGGCGAGCAGAAGGGCCGGTTTGTGGATGGCGGCGCGCGCGATGCCCACGAGTTGCTGTTGTCCACCGGAGAGCTGGCTGGGATAGAGGCCCTTCTTGGCTACGATCTGGAAGCGATCGAGAGCCTCCGCCACCAGGCTCTGTCGCTGCCCGCGTGGGATGTCCTTGTAGGAGAGGGGAAGATCAATGTTCTCCTGCACGGTGAGGTCATCGAGCAGGTGATAGCTCTGGAAGACCATACCGATATTGCGCCTGGCCAACTCGCTGCGCGGTTTGCGTTTCATCTCATGGACGGCCTGCTCGCGAAACCAGAATTCGCCTTGCCACTGGTCGTCGAGCAGCGCGAGCACGTTGAGGAGGGAGGACTTCCCCGCTCCGGACGGTCCCATCACGGTGATGAACTCGCCTTGGCGAATGTCGAGACTCACGCGACGCAGCACCCAGGTTTGGCCAGCGCCGGTCTTGTAGCTGCGGTCGATATTTTTCAGCTGGATCATAAGTCGTTGTCGATTCACTTTCTGAAGCTCTATTCGTAGCGCAGCGCCGCCATGGGATCGATTTTGGCAGCGCGGCGCGCGGGCAAATAACTGGCGGACACCCCGACCAGCACGAATAGGATTGAAATACCAACAAACGTGGCTGGGTCGGTGGCACTGACCTGAAATAGTAAGTCGCTCAACAGTCGAGTCAGGGCGACCGCGCCGCCGATCCCGAGTAAAACGCCGGCCAGCGCAAGGCTGACGACCTGTCCAACCATCAGCGAAAGAATATCGCTTCTTGGCGCGCCCAAAGCCCGCCGAATTCCGATCTCCTTCGTCCGTTGTGCGACCGAATAAGAGATGACACCGTAAAGTCCAACTGCCGCGAGCAGTGCGGCGGAGCCAGCAAACGTTCCCAGCAACGTCATTACCAATCGAAGCTGCCCCTCGGACGCTTCCACCAGCTGGTCCATCGATGCGACCGCCGAAACTGGCTGATCGCGATCCATCGCCAACACCTGACTTCGAACCGCATTCGCCAACAACAGCGGATCGCCATTCGTGCGTACGGCCAGCATGGCAGACCGGGGAGGCTTCTGTGCGCAGGGCAGAAAAACTTCCGGTCTCGGATTCTGGTCGCGGCCTGTTTGACGCACGTTAGCGGATATGCCGACGATCTCGACCGGCTGAGGACTGGAGCCAATGAGGATGTGCTGGCCGATGGGATCCGGACCGCTCGGATACCGCGGCCAAAAAAGGCGAGCCAGGTTTTCGTTGACGATCACAACCGGAACGGACCGTGCGTCATCATGCGCGCTGAACTCCCTTCCACGCTGCAGCGCAATTGCCAGTGTGCGGAAGTATTCTGGCGTGATGTTCTGAATGACCCCGATGGGGCGCTCGTTAAGCCTCAGGGGCGGTGTCCCCGCCAGCTGCACCGGCTGTCCCACCCAGGTGTCTGTCATCGGAAGCGTCAGTGTGACCGCTGCGCTACGGACTCCAGGCAGAGACTCTGCGTGCTCTACGAGTTCCTCATAAAACGTCGCCTTTTTCCCGTCCGTGTCATAGTGCGTGGGGGACAAGGCAATGTTCATGGTCAGCAGGTTGGAGATACGAAATCCTGGATCCACTCGGTACACGCGAGCAAGGCTCTTGATCAGCAGCGTCGCGCCAATCAGCAGCACGATCGAGAGTGCCACCTGTCCCACCACCAACAGACCTCGTGCGCCAAAACGCAGCATCGTCTTCGAGCCCACAGCGCTCGCCGCCTCTCTGCTGCCCCTAAGGACGGCGGCGAGATCCGGTCGGGACGCAGCGAGCGAAGGAACCAACCCGAACAGCACGCCCGTGACCACAGAGAGCGCCACTGAGAATCCCAGCACCGTAGGATCCATCCCGATCTCCCCAGCCCGCGGCAAATCAACAAAAGTGATCCTTCTGACGGCGCCCAAACTGCCCGCAGCCAGCCCCACGCCCAACGCGCCGCCCAGCGCCGCCAGCAAGATACTCTCGGCGAGCAGTTGTCCGATGATCCGCCCGCGCCCAGCCCCGATTGCCGCCCGCACCGCAAATTCTCGCGCCCGGGAAGTTGCGCGTGCCAGCAGCAGACTGGCTAGGTTGGCGCACACGATCAGCAGCACAAACCCGACCGCGCCGAACAGCATCCACAGTTCCGAACGTACGTCAGAAACCAGTTCGTCCTTAAAGGGCCGTACTGTCTCCGTTGAGCTGGGCTTGACATCCAGCATTCCCGGATGAGCCGTCGCATATTGATGATTCAAGAGCGCCAGCTCAGCAGTTGCTTGCTGAATCTCCACGTCTGGTTTCAATCGTGCAAATACGCTCAAGATCGGACTGAGAGGCCTTCCCTGAGGCGAGACCGCCGACCACTCCGCCGGTCTCGTCACCCATACCTCCGAACCGGCAAGCGGGAATTGGAAGCCCGCTGGCAACACGCCGATGATGCCGTATGGCATCCCCGCGAGCGTCACCGCCTTGCCGAGGATCGACCGATCTCCGCCAAACCGTCGCTGCCACAGCTCCGCGCTGATCATCGCCACCTCCGGCGCGCCGGGCTTGTCTTCCTCCGGAATGAAACTGCGTCCCAGCAGGGGACTTACTCCTAGAATGTGGAGGAAATTGGCCGAAACCCGCGCGCCCTTCAACACCTCGGGCTGGGCGATGCCAGAAAGCGCCATGTCCTCAGGTCCGACGGCGAAGGTCCCGATCTCGGTGTAGGATCGACTCGCCTCCATCATCTCCTCGGCCCGCACCTGCGTGGCTCCCTCGGTGACGAGCACCACACGGTCCGGCTCGTGGTATGCGAGCGGCTTGAGCAAGACTGCACGGATCACGGAGAACATTGCGGCATTGGCTCCAATGCCCAGGGTGAGCGTGAGAAAAGCAACGGCGGTGAATCCTGGGTTCCGTCGCAGCTGCCGCAGGGCATAACGAAGATCTTGGATGAGGCTGTTCATCGGGCTCTTACTCATAGCGCAGCGCCACCATGGGATCGACCTTGGCCGCGCGCCGGGCGGGGAGATAGCTGGCCAGCAAAGCTACCGCTGCCAGGATCGCGGGAGGGGCCGCGAAGGTCAGCGGATCAGTCGGCCGGACGTCGAACAACAACAGCCACCGAACTTCGAACGGCAAGCTGGACAGGAAGCGTGTTACTCCCCACGCGGCCATCAGGCCCGCCGCCACACCCATCGACGCCAGGATGCCACCCTGTCGAAGGACCAAACCGGCGACGTCTCGATGATTTGCGCCCAACGCGATGCGAATACCGATTTCATGCGTTCTCTGAGTGACCGCATACGAAACCACGCTGTAGATCCCGACCGCAGCCAGAACCAGCGCCAGACCGGCGAAAGTCCCCAGCAGCCACATGACGGTCAGCCCCTGGCGTACCGGGCCGGTCACGATTTCCTTCATGGCGCTGACTTCGGAAACCGGCACATCCTTATCCAAAGTCGCGACTTCGTTGCGGATGGCAGGGACGATCGCGGACGGGCTCGAAGCTGTGCGGACCAAGAGATGTCGGGGCTGAAGAATCCAGGGATATTGGGTGTAGGGGACGTAGAGTTCCGGAAGGAAGGGCGCGAATTGGCCCTCGCTTCGGACGTTTCCGGCAACGCCGACCACCGAGAGCCAGGGCAAGTTTTTGTCGTTCGCATCTGAACTGACTTTCAGCCGCTTTCCCATGGGGTCTTGCCCAGGCCAGTGTTTCCGAGCCAGCGACTCACTGACAATGACCACCGGCTCCGAAGCCGGAGTGTCGGCATCCGAAAATGGTCGGCCTTCGCGCAGAGGAATTTCCATGACGCGGAAGTAGTGGGGGCCAACCACCAGGTAGTTTGCATCGGGGACCTCGCCCGCCGGAGGGTTGGGATGGTCGGCGGTCACGAAATTCCAGCCCGCCCATCCCAGCATCGGGACCCCGCGAGAAACGGTGGTCGCTTCCACGCCGGGAATCGTCTCGATACGCGCCAGGAGTTGCTGGAAGAACTGGATCTGGCGCGGCGTATCCTTATATTGTGGTCCCTCCAGCGGCACCTTCATGGTGAGGAGATGGTCGGGATCAAAGCCGAGATCCACTCCGTGAAGATGGACGAGCGCCTTGATCATGAGGCCGGCTCCCACCAAGAGCGTGAGAGCCAACCCAAACTCCGAGACCACGAACACGTTACGCAACCGGCGGCCTGTCGCACTCTGGCTGGAACCCCTGCCGCCCTCCTTCAGCGATTCGTTCACATTGAGTCGGGACGCGCCCATCGCGGGAGCCAATCCAAACGTGACTCCGGTTCCGAGTGCAAGCACGACGGCAAACAGGAGCACGAAGCCGCTGATTCCGGCGTCCTCCACCCTGGGCGTTCCGGGTGGAGACAGCCTTACCAGGATTTCCGATCCCCAGCTCGCCAGCAGAAGACCAACCACCGCCCCAACGATGGAGAGCAGGGTGCTCTCGAGAAGAAATTGCCGCGCGATCTGCCCGGTGCTTGCGCCCAAGGCCCTGCGAATCGCGGTCTCTCTCTCACGCCCCGTCGCCCGCACCAATAGCAGGTTCGCAACATTGGCACACGCGATCAACAGAACCAAAGCTACCGCGCCCAGCAACACCAGGAGGGCCGGGCGCGCGTACTTGACCACCTGATTGTGCAATCCAACCAGGGCCACGCTCCACCCTTTTGATTCCGGATACTGCAGTTCCAACCGGCCGGCAATTGTGTCCATTTCAGCTCGCGCCTGGGCCAGAGTTACACCCGGTTTGAGTCGAGCTAGGGCGTGGTAGTTATGGAATTCCCGCCCGGCCGGTTGAAGATCCAGTCCCGACACCCACACTCGTGAGTGGGGTGCGAAGGAGGCAGAGTAGTCCTCGGCAAAGCTGGCTGGCAGGATGCCCACCACCTGGAAACTCTCGCGGTTGAGAGAAATCTGCTTTCCGACCAGTGCAGGATCTCCGCCGTAGTGCTCCTGCCACAGCCCGTAGCTCATCAGAGCCGCGGCGCTGCCTCGCTTCTCTTCTTCGGGAAGAAACAAGCGCCCGCGCACAGGTTGAACACCCAGAACCGAGAAAAGGTTGGTGGTCACACGTTGACCGGCAACCTCCTCGGGCTGGCTGCCTCCGGTCAGATTGAAGAAGGCAGACTCGAACGCCGCCAGGTCGGTGAACACATCGTTCTGTTTCTTCCAGTCGAGGAAGTTGGCGGCCGAGACGATATTCTCAAACCACCCGCGATGCCGGTTCTGCTCCCACACCATGACCAGGCGATTCGCGTCTTGGTAAGGCAGCGGCCTCAACAGAGCCGCGTTGACCACGCTGAAGATGGCGGTGTTCGCCCCGATGCCCAGAGCGAGCGTGGTCACTGCGACCGCAGTGAAGCCGGGGCTCTTGCGCAGTTGGCGTAGCGCGTACCGCACCTCCTGGAAGAGTCCGATCATCTTGGTCTCCTACTCGTACCGCAAAGCCACCAGTGGGTCGACCTTGGTCGCCCGATAGGCTGGAATGACGCTGGCGAAGAGAGCGATCCCGGCCAGCAAAATCGCAACTGTGCCGAAGGTAAGCGGATCAGTCGGTGTCACCCCGTAGATGAGGCTCGACAAGGCGCGCCCCAGCACCAGGGCTCCTGCCAACCCCAGCAGCACGCCGAGTAACGTAGGCTTCATGCCCTCAACGACCACCATGCGGAGTACATCGCCCAGCTGAGCGCCCAAGGCCAGGCGGATTCCGATTTCGGACACACGCCGCTTCACGCTGTATGACAGCACGCTGTAGATTCCCACCGCGGTAAGGAGCACGGCGAGTCCGGCAAAAGCGACGAGCAGCAAGGTGTTGAATCGCTGCGGGGACAGTGAATCCGCGACCCGGTCGTCCATGCTGAGAATGCCCAGCAGCGGAGTTTCGCGGTCCACCTCGTGCACGGCATTTGACACGGCCGAAGCGAGGTCCGATGGATTCGACGCAGAACGTACCACAAGGCTCATCGGAAACGAATTCCAGCCGCCCAGCGCCGGTACGGAGACTTGGTCCAGGGGCATATAGAGCGTTTCCGCCGGTCGTGTTTCATCCAGGCTGTCGAGTTTCGTGTCACCCACAACTCCAACCACCTCACGAACGGCGTCCGGGAAGAAGGTCATGGTGAGACGTTTGCCAATCGGATCCTGGTTGGGCCAGAAACGTCGGGCCAAGGACTGGCTGATCAGGACCGCTGCTGGCCTTCCAGCAACATCGGCGGCGCTGAAGTCGCGACCACGGAGGACCGGGATGCGCAGGGCACTCAAGTAGCCAACCGTGACGAGGCGAACGTCGACTTCCGGTTGCTCCGACATCGGTACAACCGGGCGGCCTTCGATGGCAATCGGCTGGTGCGAACCGTTTCCGCTCAGTGGTATGTCGTCAATCACTCCGGCCGACTCGACACCAGGCAACGCTCTCACCCGTTCTAAGACTTGCTCGAAAAAGCTGATTTGCTGTTCCGGCAACGGGAATTTGTTCCTGGGCAGGGAGACAGTCATGGTCAGCACATTGTGAGAATCGAAACCCGGACGCAAGCCACGCAGCCGCGAGAAGCTGCGAATCATCAGGCCGGCGCCGATCAGAAGCATCAGCGAGAGTGCGACCTCGGAAACGACCAGAATGCTGCGCGTGCGATGTCCGCCTGAATCCGCGTCGGTTCGACCCAAGCCTTGCTTCAGCGCTTCATTCAGATCAGCTTTGGCCAAGCGCCATGCCGGCAGAACTCCAGCGAGGATGCCGGTAAGTACGGACACGACCGCTGTGAAGGCCAGAACCTTCCAGTCCAGTCCGACTTCGGTAGAGCGCGGCAGTTTGTCCGCCAAGAAAGCCATAATCAGGCGAACTCCAAAATGAGCGTAGGCCAAGCCGAGTGCTCCTCCCACCAGGGCGAGCAGCACACTTTCCGAAAGGATTTGGCGGAGCACACGCCCTGAACTCGCCCCCAGCGCCGCTCGGATCGCAATCTCCTTTTGTCTACTGAACGTTCTTGCCAGTGCCAGGTTCGCCACGTTGACGCAGGCGATCAGAAGCACAAAGGCTACGGCTCCGAGCAGAACCAACAGGGCGGGACGGACATCATTCACCAGATCTTCACGCAACGCTAGGACCACGGCGCCCCAGTCTTTGTCGTCCTCAGGGTAGAGCTGCTCCAGGCGGCGGGAGATGGTGTTCATCTCGGCCTGTGCGTGCTGCAAACCAACCCCGGGTTTGAGCCGAGCGATGACCGTATAGTGATGCTCTCCTCGGACGGCTCGTTCTTTGTCCGTCCAGGCCATCGGCGTCCACATTTGGGCATAGTCGGGAAAGCGGAAGCCGGCCGGCATGACGCCGACAACCAGGTAGTTCTGCCCATCCAGGCTGAGCGCGCGACCTACGACGTCAGAATTTGCACCAAAGTGTTGTTGCCAGAAGCGATAACTAAGGACCACTACGTTCGAGCGGCCCGGCTGATCTTCGTCCGGAGAAAGCACGCGGCCCAAAATTGGCTGAACTCCCAAGGCAGAAAAGAAACCGGAAGACACCGCATTCGCTTCGACCTGTTCCGGCTTACCACCACCCGTCAGGTTGTAACTGCGGTAGGCGCAGATCGCCATCTGCTCAAATACGTGGTTCTGGCTTTGCCAGTCCGTGTAGTTTGCCGCAGAAACGGCGAACTTGGTCATTCCTGGGAAGCTCTTTGCCGGCGGAACATGCCAGACCCTGACCAAGCGGTTGGCATCGGGAAACGCGAGCGGCCGGAGCAGTACGGCATTGACCACGCTGAAAATCGCAGTATTGGCGCCGATGCCAAGAGCCAGGGTAACGACCGCAACTGCGGTGAAGCCGGGGCTCTTTCTTAGTTGCCGTAGAGCAAAACGAAGATCCTGGACGAGGTCATTCATGCGCTCGTCTCCTGCATCAGCTTCTTGAGTTCTTCTTCCGCCACAACTTTGCCATCGAACAGATGGATCTCCCGTTGGGCGTGTTTGGCGAAGCGGGGGTCGTGGGTCACCATGCAGATGGTCGCTCCCTCCCGGTGCAGGTTCTGAAGCAGTTGCATCACCGCTTCACCATTGCGCGAGTCGAGATTGCCGGTGGGCTCGTCTGCCAACATGATGGAAGGTTTCCCGCTCAGGGCGCGGGCCACAGCCACGCGTTGCTGCTGGCCTCCCGACAGCTGCGAAGGATAGTGCCGGATGCGGTGCGCCATGCCCACGCGCTCCAGTGAGTCCATGACTCGTTTCTTTCGATCGGGGGCGGACATTTTCTGACGATAGGTCAGCGGCAGCTCAACGTTTTCATAGACCGTCAGGTCGCCGATCAGGTTGAAGCTCTGAAAGATGAATCCGATTTCCTGGTTGCGAATTCTCGAACGCTCGGCAAAATCCAGGTTCTCGACCGTCTTTCCATTCAGCGAGTAGCGCCCCTCCGTGGGCGTATCCAGCAGGCCGATGATCGAGAGCAACGTGGACTTGCCGCAACCCGATGGTCCCGACATGGCCACATACTCTCCTCTATGGATCGAGAGGTGCACGCCGGAGAGCGCGTGGGTCTCGATTTCGTCGGTGTAGAAGACCTTTGTCAGGTTCTCGATCTGGATGAGTGGCTGGCCTGTTTCCGTCATAGCTTTCCCTCAGTGGTTTTGATTGGTTGTTCACTCAAGCCGGATGCGGTCGGCTTTGTCCCAGCGCGACATGTCGGACAGAATCACCGTGTCGCCCTCACGAAGTCCGTCGAGAATCTGAATCGAATTCACCGATTCCCGCCCAACCTTCACGGGCACCCGTGTGGCTTCCTTGCCATCCGGATCCAACCTGAACAGGCTGATGGTGTTGTTTTCCTGCCCGAACGCCGGACGCCCCACATAGAGCGTATTGTCCAGTCGCTCCAGATCGATGGTTCCGTCGACGCTCAGGTCGGGGCGAGCTCCCTTTGGAAGCTCGCCCGTCAGTTTGACGTCCACCGTCACGGTTCCATTCTGTACGGCAGGGTCCACGCGCATCACCGTCCCCGCGATCACTCCATTGTGGGTATCGATGGCTGCCGGTTCGCCAAACTGCACATCGCGCGCCTGGGTTTCAGCGATCTTCAACGCCGCCATCAAATGGTCCGGTTGGACTACTTTTGCCAGCATGGTTCCGGGCTGAAGGTGTTGGCCGACTTGCAGGGGCAGATCCACCAGCACGCCATCAATTCCTGCGCGGACTTTCAACGCGTCGAACTGCTTCTGCTTGAGAACCGCCAGGGCTCGCATCTGCTGGACCTTGGCCTGCTGCTGTGCGAGTTGCGACTCAATCGCTTTCTGGCCGATCGTGAGTCTTTGCCCCTCCAGGTCATTTCTGGTCGTCAGTTCATCGGCTTTGCCCTTTGAGGCCTTGTAGGCGAGGCCCGAAATCACGCCCAGGTCGTAAAGCGCCTTATCCGTTTCAGACTGGAGTTGCGCTTGCCGGTAGTCGGCTGTGACGGTAGCCGCTCCCGCCTTCTGGTTCATTAGATCGCTGTCGAGCCTCACGCGCAGGCTTTGGTATTCGGCTTCCGCCGCCTTCAGCTGGAGTTGGGCGTCCAGGGCAGCCTGCTCCACCTGGGGATTGCTCATTTCGAGAAGAACGGTTTCTGCTCTCACCTGCGAGCCGGGAAGCATGCGGATCCGCACGACTGTGGCTTCGGTTTCTGCCGGGATCTGGCGAACGGCCTCCTGGACTGGAACGAGTGAGCCCGGTCCGCGCACTTGCCGCAGCATGGATCCCCGTTTCACCGTGTCGGTCCAAACCGTTCCGCGTTCGACCGAGGGTGCGGCCGGCTTTAGCCGCGATACTCCAATCGTGGTCGCCACCAGGATTATTACGCCGACACCCACCAGAAGAATCTGGCGACGGCGCTTCTGGCGCTTCAGGTCTGGGCGGGCGATGTCCATCTCTCAATTGCTGCGCAACCTGCCAGCCACAATTCATGGATGGCCAAGGTGCTGGAAAGACAGGGAGATAGGCGCGCCCACTTCCTCCTGCGATGGTTCTTAATGTCCGGTCCCGAACTCGAGTGTCCACGAGCGGACAGCCCGGAACAGGTTGAACAGGTTTCGTTTGGGACGGGTTCAAGTCCGCTATAAGCCCAGTTGGCCAGGGGGGCGCAACCGGCGAGCGTTGTGGCTACACTCGCGATCGGAAAGCTGGGCTCGACATAGAATTAAGGGTCCCGAGAAGAACGCTACTGCAGGGATGGATGATCCTTCCGCAACCGCAGTTCTGAGGGCCGATTCCAGGTCGTTTCGCGATAGACTCGGCACACCGTTGTGTGGTCATTTTTGCGATTGCGCCTGCGGTCCGCTCGTTCACGGTTCGCCCGCTTCGGTTCGCCTCGTAGGCCTGCTACGCCTCAGAGCTGTTCTGCCTGAGGCGGACTATTCCGTTCTCAGTGCGTTCGTGGGCGAAATAGAGGCTGCGCGGCTGGCTGGAATTATGGCTGCGATCAATGCGGAGATCGCGAGCGCACTCGCAGCCCCCATCAGCGCGAGCGGGTCCCAACTGGAAACGCCATACAGCTGCGCTGAGATCAGGCGCCCGGCGCCGACGGCGAGCGGCAGCCCCAATATCAGCCCAGCCAGAACGCGCGTAAACGCTCCGCTCAGCACCAGTTGAACCACCTTGGCGCGGTTGGCGCCAAGCGCCATCCGAATGCCGATTTCATTGGTTCGCCGCGCAACTGTATAGGCCGTGACACCGTACAGTCCGATAGCGGCCAGC
>DASQPN010000108.1:0-5793 GCA_035643915.1 Terriglobales bacterium
ACCAGGCTACTGCCAGACATGTTGGCGAACCTCCTCCACTAAGATTCGATTGAGTTTCATCCGAGCAGTCCCAGTCAGCAACTTAGGATCAAACGGAGGCTGCATTATATACGCTCCTAAACAGAACCGGAATAAGACCAAGGTTAACTCCCGAGTGTCAGGTGATTCACAGTTAGGCGCACAATAGAGTAAGTGCATGTAGGTGACGTACGGTGTATGCCTCCGGGCCGCCGATATTTCGGCAGTTTGGGGATATCGCGGTGCCCTGGTCAGGTCCGTGCCCGCCCTGGAGACCCGCAAAGCAGATGTTCACTGGAGACCCCGCCGGGCGCGGGGGGTAAGACCGGATCCCAGTCCCCTCGATTGGGTGAATGCAGGCCAGAAAAACGCGTCGGCATGCATGGACGAAATCCATCAGTTCCGGCGGAGGAGCGGGCTTCTTATCCTCATGGCGCGGGCAACCAACGGTGCGGACTTCTCCTTCGTCTTTCCGTACTACGCGAGCAGCGAACGCAAGTCTTAGGTCGCGGCGATCCGCAAGATCGACGGGAGCATCCCGACCAGCAAGTACCGGAGCGGCGCCGCCCTTGGGTTACATCAACTCCTCAATGAACTTGCGGGCAACGTCAGGAGGTATCCGCGTGCTGCTATCGACCAGCGGGCCCTCGTTCAGCACGGGCTCGGCACCGTGCAAGGTCGGAACGTCGGTGCGCTCGAAGAATTTTCCGATCGGGATCTCATCACCCCACAGCAGTGACTTTTCCATCGCGGCGAGCCAGTGAGTGGAGTCGTACGCTGGATCGTCTTCAAGCTTCTTGACCCGCGGGCGAAACCACTGGTAAGTATTGTCGAGATTGTAGGTGACACAGGGGCTGAAGACATCCAGAAACGAGAAGCCCTTGTGCTGGATGCCATGCTTGATCAGGTCCGTCAGGTGCTTCTGCTCCCCGCTGAATCCGCGCGCGATAAATGTCGCGCCAGCTGCGAGCGCCATCGAGATCGGATTCACCGGCGCCTCCAGATTGCCGAAGGGCATGCTCTTCGTCTTCATGCCCAACCGGCTGGTCGGTGAAGTCTGGCCAGTGGTGAGGCCGTAAATCTGGTTGTCCATCACGATGTACAACAAGTCGACGTTGCGCCGCATCGTGTGAACGAAATGGTTGCCGCCGATACCAAACCCGTCGCCGTCGCCGCCCGTCACCAGCACGGTCAGTTGGTGATTGGCAAGCTTCACCCCGGTGGCCACAGCCAACGCGCGCCCGTGCAGAGTGTGCATGCCATAGGTATTGATAAAACCCGGGAAGTTCGAAGAGCACCCGATTCCGCTGATGGTGACCACGTTGTGGTTCGGGATCTGGAGCTCGACCAAAGCCTTCTGAACCGCCGCGAGCACACCAAAATCGCCGCACCCCGGACACCAGTCGGGATCGACCTTGCCCTTCAGATCGGCCATCGCCACTTGTTTAGGAGTCTCTACACCGGTCGCCATTTTCCTGTCCCCCTCAAACCATGACTTCGTGCGCCGGAACCGACAGGTGCGTCTTCCCGGTCAGCTGTTCCTTCACTGCCTCGACAATGTGGTGCGGCATGAACGGTTCTCCATCGTACTTGCGGATGTACCCATTCGGCACGTAACTGCTTTCACTGCGCAGATAGCGCGCAAATTGCCCGCTGTAGTTGTTTTCCACAATGATGGTGTGCCGCGAACCTTTCAGGATGTCGTTAATAGCCTCGCCGTGCAGCGGTACCAACCAGCGGATCTGAAGCTGATTCGCGATGATTCCCTGCTCATTGAGGATCTCGCAGGCTTCCTCAATGACTCCGTTGGTTGAGCCCCAGCCGATCAAGGTGACGTCGGAATTAGGTGGCCCCTTTAGCGCCGGCGCCTGAATCAAAGCCTCGATGCCCATCGCCTTGCGCATGCGCTTTTCCATCATGGCGCGGCGCTTGACCGTGTTCGTGAACTCGTCGCTGATCAACACGCCGTCTTCATCGTGTTCGTCGGTCGAAGCCGTGTGAGTGTGCCCGGGCACACCCGGAACGGCGCGCGGCGAAATACCGCTCTCGGTGATTTTATAGCGCTTATAGGCGCCGTTCGTTCCGGCCCCAACCGGGACCCCATTTGCGGTGATCAGCTCGCCGCGATCGATCTGGGAATTGAAGTTCAGATCCTTCGGGTCGACGCTGAGCCTGCCTTCCGACAGCAACAAATCGCAGAGCACGATACCCGGGCACTGGAACCGGTCGACGATGTTGAACATTTCGGGGATGAGTTTGAAGCAGTCCCCGATGTCGAGCGGGGCAGCAATGACCCGCGGGTAGTCACCGAAGGCCGCGCCCAACATCTGCCACAGATCGCCCTGCTCGGTCTTGGTGGGAACTCCCGTGGAAGGGCCCGCTCTTTGGCAGTCAATCACCACCACCGGCGTCTCCATCATGGCCGACATGCCGAGACCCTCGCTCATCAGCGCAAAGCCGCCGCCCGAGGTGGCGCACATCGCGCGAACACCAGCGTGCGCGGCCCCGATGGCCATGTTGACCACGCCAATCTCATCCTCCACCTGGCGCACCATGATGCCGGCCTTGCGCGCATGCGCTGCCATCCAGTGCAGAACCCCGGTCGAAGGACTCATGGGGTACGCACAGTAGAATTTCACTCCGGCGGCCGCGCCCCCCATGGCCATCGCGATATTGCCGCTGAGCACCGCGTAACGGTGCTCCGTCATGGGAAGCGGCCTTTCGAAGGGCTTGAACTTCGAGGCGGCGTAATCGTAGCCGGCCCGCGCGATGCTCACGTTTTCGGCAACCACGGCATCGCCCTTCTTCTTGAACTGCTCAGCGAGAACGTTTTCCAGTGCCTGGAAGCTGATGCCCATCATGTTGAGGCCAGCGCCGATCGCAAGCGTGTTCTGGGCCACTTTGTTCCGGGTGATGTCAGCCAGGTCGGAGACCGGAAGCGGGCAAAGCTGTACACCCTCCGCGGGCACGCCGGGCTTGATCGTGTCCGCATTGTAGATACACGCAGCCCCCGCAGTGAGCAGTCGCAGGTGGCGATCGATGCTGTCTTGGTTCAGCGGGATTAACAGGTCGACGCGGTCACCCATGTTGGTGACTTTTTGAGGACCTGTGCGGATGGTCAGAAAAGTGTGGCCACCGCGAATAATGGACTGATAGGCGTTGTAAGCGTTCAGGTGCAGTCCCCGACGACTGAAGATCTTCGCGAAAATGTCACCGGGCGTTGCGACCCCTTGACCGGCGGCGCCGCCTATACCGACGGCAAAAGTCTGCCTCATAGAGCAATCTCCAAGTCTCACTGTTCCGACGTTCCGGCGACCCTTGAAAACCGGAAGCTTTATCTATGCTGCCGCAGCCGTCCGATTGAGGATCGCCGCCGCCTGCTGGACTTCTTTGGCGCCAAAAATCACTGGAGTGTTGGCGCTGGCGCCCACTCCACAATAGACGTGGCGAACGTTGATGTTGGCTTCGCCGAGTCGCGCGGCGGCTCGCGCTGACTCACCGGGTCGGTGCCGAAGTCTGGCCTGGGCGACCGCAGTCTCGCTGTAACCCAGACCTTCGTTCTTGAGCACCTTCTTGGCGGAGGTTGGGTTGTCGACCGCGCACCGAACCCGCTCCTTCCCCTCGGAGATCACCGGTTGGAAGGCTACAATATTCACTCCGCGGTCCCCGAGAGCCTGGCAGACCTTTGCCAAGCTTCCCTGCCGATCTTCAAGCTGAAAGGTCAATTAGACCCCCTTGGCAGTCCCCTTAGTGACGTACTCCTTACGGGAGTTCCCGCTCCGTTCCGGGCTCCCCTTTGTCTAGCCAAGCAACGGGGGTTTGTCGCCCTACTCATGCAGAGCTTCCTGGACGAAGGCGGCAACGGCGTCGTGGTCGCACAGCCAGTCGCCGTCGGAGATAGTATCGTAGGCATTCTCATCCAGGCTGTCGTGTGGCTTGACCACACGCACATCTCCACCCTCCGCCGAAACAGTGTGGCTGCGCATGGGGTATCTCTTGGAAACGACGGCGACGCTGAGCTTAGGATGCACGTCGGGCGCTGCGATGGCAGCGCGCAGTCCCGCACCTCCGCCACCTACGAGAAGGACATCGTGTGATGAGGCTTCCATGGTTCCCCTACAATGGGCGGGATCAGGCGTACAACCGCCAAACCAAGGACCGAATGCGACACATTCTGCCCCAATCCGGCTGCTGAAGCAAATGGAATCTAGCGGCCAAGAGTGGGCATTCCCGACGAGTAGAGCCGCCAATATGAGGAGCTGCGAGGGCGGCCCAATTCGTTCCAGTCCACGCATTTTTGGGTACAGCTGGCTAACCCGGTGGCGTTCGCGGATGAGGCGGGGCTTGCGCGGTCAGGCAGAGTTCCGCCGGAACTGGTACCGGCGGGACTGTGTTGATTCTTAGTCGATGCCGTGGATTCGCATGCTTACCAGCTGGTCGATCGAGAGATTCTGTATGCCGCGGCTACGCATTGCACTGATGTAGTCAGGCGTCACGCCGTGGATGCGCATGGCGATGAGTTCATCGGGGCCAGGATGGGAATAACCGAGGCTCTGCAGTTTCTCGATGAATTCTGGTGAGACGCCGTGGATGCGGAAGGCGATCAGCTTGTCGAGGTCGACGCGATCGTAGCCGCGCTTCTTGAGATCCGCGATCCACTCGGGCGTGGCGCCGTGGATGCGCATCGCGATGAGCTTGTCTTCGTCGGGGGAGTAGCCATCCTGATGAAGCGCCCGCACCATCTGTGGGGTGACGCCGTGAATGCGGAACGCGACGAGCTTGTCGGCGTCGGAGATCTTGAGGCCCTCAGCCCGTAGTTCCTCGATGAACGCGGCCGTGACACCGAAGATCCGGAAGGCAATCAGTTTTTCCGCGTCGAGACCCTCGATGTGTTCGTTTCTTATTTGTCGGGCGAAGTCGAGGCTGACGTCCATCACGGCCATGGTGAATTGTTTGTCTTCATCGACGGAGAAGCCGAATGCATGCATCTCGCGCGAGTAGCCGGGATCGGGTTCGAAGTGAAAGATGCCCGCACCTTCACCATTGTTGAGGTAGCCCTCACATTCGATCTTGCCTGCGTCGCGCGAGACGGTGAAGCGCACATCCTGGCGCCCAGGTTTTGAAAAGTCGACACCCGCGAAGGCACTGCCCGGCCAGTCAGAGGAGTGATGGGAGGAACCGCCGCGGCGGTGCTCGATCAGGGAGAACTCCACCTTGCCAGGATCGTTGGACTTGTGGAGGGTCCAGTCGCCGGTGCGCGATTCGGCAGCCTGTGTGGAGACGGGGCCGAAAGTCAGACAGAACAGGAGGACTGTGAAAGTTAACGTGTGACGCAGTCGCATGATGTCTTCTCCTTGGTCACTACACCGCCGACGGCGGCGAGTGCCTTGTGGCGGTGCCGGTCACAACCGCTTCCTAAATATCTGCCTGCGGTTCGAGAACTCCCAGGCGCTTCAACTCGATCAGCTTTTCGAGGGTCAGGTTCTGGAAACCGTGCTTGCGGGCTCGGTCGATGAAGTCCGGCGTGATGTCTTGCACCTTGGCTCTGATTACGTCGTCTATGTCGACTTTGAATCCCGCCGACTGCAGAGCCTTGATGAAGTCAGGCGTCACATCCTGCACCTTCATCGCGATAATCTGGTCGGCCGTAGGCTTCAGGCCGAGGGCGCGAACGTCACGGACATATTCCGCGGTAACGTCCTGAACTTTCATGGCGATGAGGCGGTCTGCATCGGGGCTGATGCCGGCAGCCTGCAGATTGCGGACGTATTCCGG
>DASQPN010000109.1:0-21293 GCA_035643915.1 Terriglobales bacterium
GCCGCAAGCATCGCTGAAGCACTTTGCCGAGTCCCGCGCGACGACTGAGGACTTTCTGAAGAAGACGCCCGATCTGCGTGAGCACGTGGCCGACAGTCCGTTGGGCAAGAAACTGGACGCGTACGAGTGGATTCTATTCATCAGCGCGCACAGCGAGCGGCACACCAAGCAGATTCTGGAAGTGAAGGCGGATCCGAATTTTCCGAAGCGGTAGAGAAAGTCGTCGCCCCGCTTTGATGGTCCTTCCGAACCGGCTCCAGCCGGGAGGAACCCGCTGTCGTGCCGCGGGCAGCAGATTCCTCCCCCTTCGCTGCGCGCAGGGGGTCGGAATGACCACGTGGGAGAGTTCCTTGGAAAGACGACGCCAGAACGCCGCCGCCGGCAGATGGGTTGGCTGAAAGCGTTCTGCCTGCCACCGTGCTATCGGCCCGTTGCCGGGTTCGCGTAAACTCGTAGTTCCCGCTTGAAAACACTCAACAACATCCTGCGACGCTACACGACATGGATTGCGAAAGTGCTGGCGCCGCTGGGGCCGTGGGGTGTATTCGCGATCGCCGCGGTCGACGGCTCGCTGTTTGGCATGCCGGTCGATGCGGTGATCGCCGGCTACGTGTACCATGACCGGTCGCGCTTTCTGCTCTACGTCTTACTGGCTTCGGCAGGATCGGCGCTAGGCAGCCTGGTGATCTATGGCATCGGGTACTTCGGCGGCGAGACGGTCTTGCGCAAACGCATCTCCGCGGAGCGGTTTGCCAAAATTCATGCGTCGTTTGAGCATCACGAATTCTGGGCGTTGATGTTCCCCGCCATGCTGCCGCCACCGACGCCCTTCAAATTGTTCGCCCTGGCGGCTTCCGCTTTCGAAATGCGCATGACTCATTTCCTGGCGGCCATTTTTGCAGGGCGCTTCGTACGCTTCCTCGTTCTGGCACTGCTGACCCTCAAGTTTGGGCCCCAGTTCGTGCAATTCGCGGGGGACATGCTGCACCAGCACTCCGGCTGGGTGTTGGCTGGGGTGGGCCTGGCGTTGGCCCTCTCGCTCATGGTGTGGTGGAGAAAGAGTAGAAGGACGTCAAAAGAGTCAAGCTCTGCGGCGAGCAGGGATCCGGGCAGGTAGGTGTTTTGGGCAAGCCGGGTGCGGAATCGTCAGGCAAGGGCCCAGTCAGAAGAAAATGGGCTGGTCGATTCCTCGACCCGCCCATTTTGACCTTGGCGCCGGTTACGCCGCCACCGAAACTACGCAGCCGCGGTGTGATCGCCAGCCTTCCCGGACGCTCCCGAGAGTGCGTGCAGGAGCACAGGAATTCCAAACATCACGCACGTAAAAAGCAGATCTCCTTCGACGCCGCGGCGGAAGAACGGCACACCGGCCGCATAGCAGGCCATCAGCCCACGGATGGTCCTGGGATACATGTCACCCCAGGCGGCCCACACCGCGAAGTTACTGATCAGGAAGAACGAAACCGATCCGGCCAGCGATGCGGCCAGAATCGGCAGCGGACGCGCATTCTCCCGTAGCTTCGCTCCGAGCCACAGCATCGCGCCGTACCAGGCCCAGGTCACGAAGTGGTCCCACGAGAACGGGTAGGCGTAGATCACCTTGGTGAGAACCACGTCCGAGGCGGCGAGCATAGCCAGCGGCACCCACCACTGCCGCCGTGGGCCGCGCGCGCCGAAGAACAGCAGCGACGCGCCCACCGGCGTGAAGGCCAGCGGATGGGGCATGAACCTGACAGCGATGGCGACAACGACAAACAGGTAAGCCAGCATGATTCCCTCACAAATTCCGCGCCTTGATTGTTGCGCGCTAGAGCGATGGCGTCAAGTTGAGGATAACGCCCGGCGCCACGGGGACTAGTCCGGTGCGACGGGCTGCGGACCGCGGCCGAAGAACTCCCCCACCACTTTCAGATTGCGATCCAACTCCACTCCGCCGCTGAGCGGCTTGCGCCCACCTTCGCGCAGGGGCTGATCAAAGCGCAGATCCTCGAAACGGACCAGGTATCCTCCGCCGGGGAGCGGCTCGGTCTCGGTGGTGGGAAATCTCGCCCAGTCCAGGTACACACGGCCCAAGGGCGAGTTTTTGGCCGCCAGCGTGACCGGCGTTTCCTCGGGTTTGTAGCGGATCTCCATGTTTCCCGCGGGATCCACTTCCGGCGTGGAGGAATCTATTTGAGCCAGGACGAAGAAATTCTGTGTTTCCACCACGCCATACCATTTGAAGGGGTTCACCCAGGTCGGATACGCGCCCACCCGGATCGGGTGGGCGCCCTGATAGGTGCGCGCTTCGAGCGCACTCACAGCGCGCCGGTGCTCGTAGTCGCGCACGCCCCAGACCAGAACGACAGCGATGAGTGCGACCGTGGCAGCCCATCGGCCCTGGGGGCCTTTTGGGCGCGCACCAATCTCTTGGTTGATCAGTGAAACGAAGCCGGGGACCACCAGGCCGAGCAGGAGCGCGAGTAGCAGAACGGGCTCGACGATGAAGACGATGTCCCAGGAATACCACCCCTCCCAAAACGGCCAGAAGGGACGGACACCGTAATTGTTGGTGAAGTCGAGCAGAATGTGGCTGAGGCCGGCGATGTATGCGTATGCAAGCAGCAGTCCCCATCGCGGCGGAAGATTAGGATCCCCCGTCCTGCAGCCTCGCAGCCTCCACGCCAGGTAAATGAACCCGACGACCAAGGCAGATACCAGGAACAAGCCCAGGAACGAGTGGGTGAATCCGCGATGATGGGCAAAGGTGAACACCGGCCCGCGGAATCTGCCCAGAACATCAAGATCGGGCGCCTCGGAAGCCAGAGTCATGGTGGCTGTGGCCAGCGCGGTCTTGCGATTGAAACCGGCGCGTCCCATGCACGCGCCGGTCAGGAAGTGTGTGATTGGTTCCAAATTCCCCCGAAGAGCCCCTCGCGCCCGAACTCTGAGAATACAATGCCGGTCCCTTCCCGGGTAAACTACGTCCCGAAACCCAGATCAGAATGTAAGCAGCATGACAAAGCGGACCCTTGCAAATCCGGCCAACAAGCAACAGATTGTCGAACGTCTTCGGAAGATTCAACCTTCCTCCCCCAGGCAGTGGGGGAAGATGACGGCGCCTCAGATGATCTGTCATCTGGCCGACTCGTTCCGGGTCACCATCGGAGAGAAGACCTGGACGACCGCGCGCATATCCGCGGCGCCGATTCCTGTGCCGGGCTGGTTCGTGAAATGGATTGCCCTGGAAGTCCCGCTGGCCTGGCCCCGCGGGGTTAAGACCCGGCCCGAGGTCGACCAAGAACGTGGGGGCACCCCGCCGAAGGACTTCGAGGCTGACCTCGGCGACTTGCGCCGGCTGTTGGATCGCTTTACCGGGCAGCCCAGGGATTTCGAGTGGCAGCCCCATCCCATTTTCGGGCGGATGGGAGAGGGTGACTGGATGCGATGGGGCTACCTCCACATGGATCACCATCTGCGGCAGTTCGGGGTGTAAGCGCTGAGGACTGGTCGCTAGCGAGTGCGCCTCCCGGGCGTCAGAATGGTCAATGCGTCGCTCACCATCGTGATTTCAGCGGGAAGCGTACCCACCAGCTCGCCGTCGGCTTCGACATAAACCTTGAGCTGACTTCCAGCATTTTCGTCACCCGGCTCCCGCTGGTAGCCACACCGGACCCATTGGCTGTGCACCAGTTCGACGCCGGGCACGTGCCACTTCGCCCCCAGCAATCCCCTGGTGACATAGAGGAGATAGGAGAACCGGCTAGAGGTGCGGCAGAGCACCAGGCGCAGGTCATCGCGCTCGAGCGAGGCTCCCGGCGCCAACTCCTGCAGAACGCCGCCGAAGTTGCGGATGCGCACCGCCAGCATCTCGGTTACGCCGGTGCGCGGTGCGGCGCTGGAGTCGCCCTCGCCGTATTCCACCACAAATCTCTCCATGCGATGCGTGAACCACAGATGCCATGCCTTGGCGTAATAGGCGGCCATGCCCAGGTGTTGCTTGGCGCCGGAATTCAGCTGGTAGAACAGATGCGCGTCGACTCCGATTCCCACGGCCACGGTGAAATAGCGCGTCGCGGGATTTCCGTTGAAGTCGCGCACCTGCACGCGGCCCAAAGCAATCCTGCGGGGCTCCGCTTGGAGAGCGGCGCGCACGGCTTCGGAGGGCTCTGGGGGAAGTCCCAGATCATGGGCCAGCGCGTTGGCTGTCCCCATGGGGATCACGCCCAGCGCGACCTGCGTGCCCGCCATGGCCTGCAGAACATCGTGAATGGTTCCGTCGCCACCGCACGCGAAGACCGTGTCGCAGCCGTCGAGGATGCCCTTGCGCGCTTGCTCGGCCACGTCCGAACTGGACTGGGTGAGGACAAGACTCGCTCCCACGCCCGCCTCTGCCAGAATTTTCAAGGCCGACTGCAAATCGGCCTGCCGCTGGGAGCGACGGCCTCCGGAACGCGCGTTGTAGAGAAGAACCGCCTTGCGCATGCTGTGGAAGTTTAGCGGGTCCCCCACTCCCACATGCCGAACATCGCCTTCTGGGGCAGGACGTGGCCGGTCTGGCGCGCCAGCATCGTGATCTGGCCGCGATGGTGAGCATCGTGGGCGATCAGGTAACCGAAGAAGGCAGCCACATCGGGTTTGAAGCCCTTCACTCGGCCGTCGCCCTCCAGGGCGTTCTTGAGAACCGCGCGGAGAGCGTCGCGACTGTTTTCAAGGGCCTTCTTGGCCTGCGCCGGGGTCACTTTTGTCTGCTCGAGTTGGTCCGGAAGCTTGCTTCCCTGGGCCGTCGCTTTCAGCCACATGACGCGCACGTTGTGCATATGGGCAACGATGGACGCGACATTGCGTCCCTTGTTTTCCGGGGGCTCCGCGCGCCATGCCTCTGGGGGCAGATTGTCGATCAGGTACTGATTGATGCGGTCGTTGATCTCGAACGCGCTCATTAGGGCACCGGGCAATGCGAACGGGGCCGAGGCTGGCTTGGGCATATGGGTCTCCGCGGCCGAATGCGCCAACAGCTTAGCAGGACTGATCCCCCTTATTGCGCGGTGGGGCCAATTTTACTAATCTAGTCAGCGGCCGGGGGCGGTATTTCCTGTGATTCGTTCCACTCCCGTTTGGGACGATGGTTCGGCCGCTCAGCGAAAATCTTGTGGAGGATCATTCCGATGAGGAAGACGGGCTCCGTCCTGCTTGTGATGTTGTGGTGCACGTTGGCGATCGCTCAGCATTCCGCGCCTCCTCCCGCTCCGAAGCCGGCGATCATGATGACTGGGCTGGGCAACCTTCATCACCCTGTGTCTACCAAGAATGTGCAGGCCCAGCAGTTCTTTGACCAGGGCCTGCGCCTGATCTATGCGTTCAATCACGATGAGGCCGTGCGTTCCTTCCGGAGGGCTGCCGATCTCGATCCGAAACTCGCCATCGCGCACTGGGGCGTCGCCGAAGCCTTGGGCCCGAACTACAACGATCCCGCCAGCGATGAGCGCTTCAAGGCGGCGCACGAAGCCATCCAGAAAGCGGTGGACCTCTCTGCCGGCGCCCCCGCCAACGAGCAAGCCTATATCGCGGCGATGGCGAAGCGGTTTCCGGAAGATGCGAAAGCCGACCGCCGTACCGCTGCCGAAGATTACCGCGACGCCATGCGTGAATTGGCGAAGAGTGTTCCGGATGACCTGGATGCCGCGACCCTGTTCGCCGAAGCCGGCATGAACCTTCATCCCTGGGGCCTGTGGCATGTCGACGGCACCCCCGAAGAAGGCACCGAGGAAATCGTCGCCACGCTGGAGTCGGTTCTGAAACGCGATCCCGACCACATGGGTGCGGTGCATTACTATATCCACGCAGTAGAAGCTTCGCGCAATCCCGAGCGTGCGCTCGCGGGAGCGAACAAACTGGCCGCCATGGCGCCCGCCGCCGGACACCTGGTCCACATGCCCGCGCATGTCTACATCCGCACCGGCGACTATGAAGCCGGAGTCAAAACCAACCAGCTCGCCGCCGCGGCCGATCGCGGCTACCTGAAGAGCAGCGGGGTGCAAGGCATCTACTCGATGATGTACTACAGTCATAACCTGCACTTCATCGCGATGTGTGCCGCGATGAACGGCAACTACGCGGAGGCGAAGAAGAACGCCGACATGCTGGCTGCGCACGTGGGTCCGGCGGTCAGGGATATGCCGCCGCTCGAAGCCTTCATGACCATCCCGATGGCGGTCGATGTGCGCTTTCACAAGTGGGATTCGATTCTCGCGATGAAGCAGCCCGATCCGGATAGGAAGACCAGCACCGCGTTTTACCACTTTGCACGTGGCCTGGCTTTGGCGGGGAAAGGCAAGGTGAGCGAAGCCGAGGCGGAGTATAAGATCGTTGCCGAGGCGGAAGCGGCTACTCCGGAAGACGTGATTTTTGCGATGCCCGTCAACAACAAGACGAAGGACATCGTGAAGATCGCCGAGAAGGTGCTGGGAGCGAGGATCGCGTTGGCCAACAAGGATCCGAATGGAGCGGTTGCGCGATTGCGGGAAGCCGTCGCCATCCAGGACATGCTCAAGTACGGAGAGCCGCCTGACTGGTTCTTCCCGGTTCGGGAATCGCTGGGTGCAGCGCTGCTCATGAACGATTCTGCGGCAGAAGCAGAGAGAGTGTTTCGCGAGGATCTGGATCGCAATCCGCGCAATCCGCGTTCGCTTTATGGGCTGCGCCAGGCTTTGAAGGCCCAGGGCCGCGACTACGATGCGGGACTTGTCGAGCAGCAGTTCCAGAGGTCGTGGCAGGGGCCGAAGAGCTCGCTGAAGGTGGAGGACCTGGTCTAGGGACCTGGTCCCAGAGGACGTCGCAGCCCTGTTCGGTTTGCGGTTTGTCCTGGGTCTTCGATGAATTCGTGCTGCCTTGGCATTTCCTCCGGGCGCACAGCGTAAACGGAGTGCAGCAGTCCCTTCCGGATCGTTTCTTTCCAGGTCTTCATACCATTCCTCTCCGCCACGCGCCGGGAAGGAACGTTCTCCGGGCGGATGAGCGAAATCAGGACTTGGGCTTTCAGCTGTGCGAAGCCGTAGTCGCGGCACTCCCGGGCCGCTTCGGTGGCGAACCCCTGTCCCCACAGGTCGCGGCGGAGGTGGTAGCCGATCTCGGGCAACGGCTGGTGGTCGACTTCCTGGAGTGTGATGCGGCAATCTCCGATCATTTCGCCTGTGGTTCTCAGGTCAATCGCCCAGAGTCCGTGACCGTCCTGTTGGTATCGGCGCAGATTCCACGCGATCCAGTCCTCGACTCCGTCGCGATCATAGGGAGCGGGGTAGTAGCGCATGGTCTCAGGATCGCAGATCACCCGCGCCAGCGCGTCCGCGTCTTCGGGCACGAACTCGCGGAGGATCAACCGGGAAGTTTCGAGAACAATCCTCATGGCGGAGATAACCAGCCGAGCTTCGCTCGGCAGTCACCGGTGGTCCGGGCAGGAGCGAAAGCCGTCGCCGACAGTGTTCGACGAATATAATTCCTTGGCCATGGCAAGCGCGAGCAAAGACGTCAAAAAAAACCTCGAGGCCCTGCGGGAGAAGATCCGTCATCACGAATACCGTTATTTCGTGCTCGATGACCCGGAAATCAGCGATTTCGACTTTGACAAGCTGGTCGAGCAGCTGAAAAAACTCGAAGCCGAGCATCCTGACCTGGTCACGGCCGACTCTCCCACGCAACGAGTCGGCGGGAAACCACGGGAAGGCGTGGTGAAGGTCCCGCATTCCTCGCCCATGCTCTCGCTCGACAACACCTACCACGAAGAGGACCTGCGCGCCTGGGAGCGCCGTGTGCACGAATTGAGCGGCCGCAAGGACGTCGATTACGTGTGTGAACTGAAACTCGACGGCATGTCGCTGGCGCTGGTTTACGAAGATGGGAAACTGGTGCGGGGTGTGACCCGCGGCGACGGCTCGGTGGGAGAGGACGTTACGCTTAACGTGCGCACCGTGCGCTCGATCCCGCTCTCCATTCCCCAGGAGAAGCTGAAGAAAGCGGGAATGCCTCCGGACTTCGAAGTCCGGGGCGAGTTGCTCATGCCGTTGGCCGCTTTCAAAAAGATGAATGACGAGCGCGAGGCGAACGGCCTATCGCGGTTCGCCAATCCGCGCAATGCAACGGCGGGCACCGTGCGTCAGCTCGATGCCAGCATCACGGCGGAACGACGCCTCGACTACTTTCCCTACATCCTGCTTCAGAATGGCCGCACTTACTTTGATCGCCACTGGGAAACGCTCGAAGCGCTCGATGCCGCCGGCTTCAAGGTGAACAAGAACCGCAAGCTGGCGAAGAACATGGAAGCGGTATGGTCGTTCATCCAGCACTGCGAGGACAAGCGCGAAACGCTGCCCTACGAAATTGACGGCGTCGTCATCAAAGTGGACCGGACGTCCTTGCAGGATGAACTGGGCTTCACCGGCAAAGCGCCGCGCTGGGCGATCGCGTACAAGTACGCCGCGCGCGCCGGTGTCACCCAGATTGAAGACATCCTGGTGCAGGTGGGCCGCACTGGAAAACTCACGCCTGTCGCCATGTTGAGGCCCGTGCCGATCGGCGGGACAACCGTGAGCCGCGCCACTCTGCATAACATGGACGAGATCGAGCGCTTGGGCGTGAAAATCGGCGACTGGGTGCAGGTGGAGCGCGGCGGCGACGTCATCCCCAAAGTCGCGAAGGTCGTCGAAGACAAAGATCACCCCCGCGGCCACAAGTCCTTCCGCATGCCCGAGAAATGCCCTGTTTGCGGCACCAAGGTCGTGAAGACGGAAGGTGAAGTCGACGACCGCTGCGTGAACGCGAACTGCCCCGCCCAGCTGCGCGAAACCATTCTGCACTTCGCATCGCGCCACGTGATGAACATCGAAGGCATGGGGGATGCGCTGGTCGCGCAGCTCACCGACCGCGGTTTGGTGAAGAACGTCGCGGACATTTACAAGCTGACGAAGGAGAACTTGCTCAGCCTGGAGCGCATGGGCGACAAGTCGGCGCAGAACGTGCTCGACGAAATCGAGGCGTCGAAGAAGCTGCCGCTGGAACGCGTGATCTTCGGGCTCGGTATCCGCTTCGTGGGTGAACGCACCGCGCAGTTCCTGGCGGAGCACTTCGGATCGATGGACGCCCTGATGAACGCCAGTCCGGAGGAGTTGGAGGAGGTAAACGAGGTCGGTCCGCGCATTGCGGAGAGCATCCTGGAGTTTTTCGGCGAGCCGAAGAACCGCGAACTCGTGAGACGGCTGCGAGAGGCGGGACTGACGTTCGCCGGCAAGAAGCGGGAGCGTGGAACGAAGCTTGCGGGCAAGACGTTCGTCCTCACAGGAACACTGGCGAGGCACACCCGCGAGGAAGCGAAGAAAATGATCGAAGACGCCGGGGGACGGGTTTCGGGATCGGTGAGCAAGCAGACAGACTATGTGGTGGCGGGAAGTGAGGCAGGATCGAAGCTCGACAAGGCGAAAGAACTGGGCGTCACGGTGATTGACGAGAAGGAGATGGAGAAGCTGTTTGGGTGAGGCCCAGAGCCAGGAGCTAAGAAAGCCCGAAGCTAACAGCCACGAGCTACTTCCTCACCAATCGCCTCCCGACGATCTGGCAACTTCCTTCCAGCACAATCCTGATCGCTTCTGTGTACGCGATGTGTTCCTGCTCGAGGATTCGCGCCGCCAGCGTATGCTCGTCATCATCGGCCATCACGGGCACCGCCTTCTGCACGATGATGGCGCCGTGATCGAGTTCTTCGTCCACGAAGTGCACGGTGCAGCCCGAGACCTTCACTCCGTAGGCGAAGGCCTGCTGCTGCGCCTCAAGGCCGGGGAAAGCGGGCAACAGTGACGGATGAATGTTCAGGATGCGGTGCGGGAACTGCTGCACGAAGCGGGGTGAGAGCAGGCGCATATATCCGGCCAGGCAGACCAGATCGACACAGTGTTGTTGCAGGGAGGTCACCACAGCGCGCTCGTGCTCTTCGCGGGGCACACCTTTTGACGGAACCACGAGAGCAGTCAGGCCGAGCTGCCTTGCCGTCCGGATGCCCCCAGCGTCGGGTCTGTTTGAGATGACGACGGCGATGCGTGCGCCGGGAATTTTTCCGGCCGCGATGTTCCCGGCAATGGCTTCAAAGTTCGAACCACGTCCGGAGAGCAGGATGCCGAGGTTCTTCATAGAAGAGTTGGCAATCGGCAGTTGCCTACGTGTACATCACCTTCCGCTCACCCTTCACGACGCGCCCCACGTTGTAATACTTCTCCCCGACGCGCTCCAGCAGTGTCTGGGTCTTCTTGAATTTCTTCGCATTGATCACCAGTAACATGCCCAGGCCCATGTTGAAGGTGCGCAGCATCTCGTCTTGCGCGACATTGCCGAGAGTCTGCAGATGCTCGAAGATCGGAAGCACGGGCCAGCTGCCGACTTCGATCACTGCGGCGGTACCGCGCGGCAGAACGCGAGGCAGATTTTCCGTGATGCCACCGCCCGTGATGTGCGCCATCGCGGAAATGCACTCCGCGTCGATCAGCTTCTTGAGCGATGGCCAATAACTCTTGTGCGGGCGCATCAATTCGTTGCCGACTTTGTTCTTGATCTCGTTGACGTAGGTTTCCGGCGAGTACCTGGCTATTTCGAAGAGCAGCTTGCGGGCCAGCGAGTAGCCGTTGGTGTGCAGGCCGTTCGACGGCAGGCCAAGAATGATGTCTCCAATCTCGACCTGTTTTCCGGTGATGATGCGTTCGCGCTCCACCACGCCCAGGATGAATCCCGCCAGGTCGTACTCGCCTTCAGGGTAGAAGCCGGGCATCTCGGCGGTTTCGCCGCCAATCAGGGCACATCCATTGTGCTTGCAGGCGTCCGCGATGCCCTCGACCACCTTCTCCGCAACTTGGGGTTCGAGCGTGCCGGTGGCGAGGTAGTCCATGAAAAAGAGCGGAGCGGCACCCTGCACCACGATGTCGTTGACGCAGTGATTCACCAGGTCCCCGCCCACAGTGTGGTGAACTTTCATCTCGAAAGCCACTTTCAGTTTCGTCCCCACGCCATCGACGCTCGAAACCAGCACAGGGTCGACGTAAGTCTTGGCGATGGTAAACAGGCCTCCGAATCCGCCGATTTCGCTGAGCACACCCTTGGTGAAAGTCTTATGGGCAAGGTACTTGATGCGCTGCTTGGTGCGATTGGCGCGATCGATGTTTACGCCGGCGTCGGCGTACGTGATGGGGTCGGTCTTTGTGGGGTCCGGGGCCAAGAGAATCTATCCGTAGTCTGAGTCGTATGAAAACGCGCGGGGAGCCACCGACCTGATCACAACTCGGAAGCAACGATAAAACGCGGTCATTGTAGCACGGGTGGGGGTGGGTGGCGGACGTAGCGGAAGACGTGACGAAACGCTCACGCCGTTGCTGAAAGATACTACACGCATCGCGTGCGATGCTCGCGTGCCGCAGCGGAACTGCTCTGCTCTAATGTGAAACGAAGTCGCTGAAGTAGTAGGCGAGAACTCCGAACAACGCCAAGCCCGAAATCCCGTAGGCAGTCAGGACCCAGAAATTGCGTCCTTCCTGTGGATAGGACTTAGCGCCTGCGGATGGTGAGACGGCTGAGACAGTTTCGGGGGCCCGAGATTCCATGAAACCCTCCTTGGAAGATCGTGGCAAACGAGGCCACGCTTGTTTTCCCCACAGTCCTGCTTTCGCGGCAGGTCTTCTGGGAGCGGATTTTACTACGGTTTTGGCCGGCAAATTGGCAAATTTTCACCGGTGCCGGGCTCGGGAGGGAGGCAAAACCTTGCACACTTGATTCGAGCCGCCGTCGGCCTCAAAAACCAAGCCCCGGCGCGCAGGTCCGGGGCTGGATTGCAAAGGCGGAAGACGACTATTTCATCTTATCGCAGCCCTTCATCTTGTCGTCGCTCTTCTTGGCATCCTTCTTCTTGTCGGCCTTCTTCTTTCCCTTCTTTTCCTTGCTGTCGGCCTTCTTGGTGTCATCCTTCTTGTCGCCGGCATCCTGCGCGAACGAAGCAGTTGTCAGGGAGAGAGCAAGCGCAACCGAGAACAGCAGTGTGAGCAGCTTCTTCATTTCCTAAATTCTCCTTATCGAAATCAATCAAGCGTTCTGTGCCAAGGCACACCCATACCGGGTTGGTCATGATTGGGATTGTGTCCTGGGCGCGGAGCATTCTAGCCCAGACGGGGAGAGAAGCAAGCAGAAAATGTACTAACGGGTGGCTGGTGAAAGCAGGATAACCGGGTCGCCTCCGAGACAGACTCACCTTGTTTTTGTGTCACAGATGCATCTTCCTGCAGGCGATACACTTGCTAAGTCACGTGCCCGGTTAAGTCCAGCAAAGCGAGCAAGGCCAGCAGGTCGACCAAACCGAACATCCCTACCCCGGACCACGACGTTTGGCGTTGCGAGCCCCATCCGCGTGCATGCCATTTCTGCGCCGCACAGGGTGGCCGTCAATGGCGCCACCGATCGGGTGGGCAGCGCGTGGGCCGGGCTGTTCTGTGGAGCCCCGGTCGGCAGTCCCCCTCGGGCGGTAGCGTGCATCCCGTGAGCGATTATGGGGACCAGCCTGTTCGGAAACAAGGCTTACAAGAGCGTTGCCGATCTGCCCGAAACTGTGGACCTGGCATGGGTGGTCACACACCCCCCGGCAGCGCTGCCTGCAATGGTTCGAGAATGTGCTTGAAGCCGCCGAGGTGAGGATCGCGCCTCCTATCCCGGCCTGCACACTTTGGCGAAGTCCCGTCAGCGCAAGGTCTCCAGCCCCGGCTGCACCCAAGAGAACAGGAACCGCCCGATCGACGGGAATTGGGAAGCAATCACCGTAAGCAGCGGCAGCGCCCCAAAAGAAATCACGCGCAGGAAAAACTCCTTGTCGAGTTTGCCCGGATTGGTGTTCGACACCCGGCTCAGGATGTGATCCTTGTCCATCTCCGCGAACACCAGCACGATGCCCAAACCCAGGATGACAAAAACCAAGGTCATGGACCAGCCGATACTCCGCGGCTCCTGGAAAGGATAGGAGCGCAGCGAGATCAGCGAGAGGATGAACGCGGTCGTGAGGAACCCGAGCAGATTCCGCAATTGCAGCGAGGCGTAGCGCACGAAGGCCAGGCAGCGAAGGGCAACATATTCCTCGGCCAGTCGCACAGCCTGCGCGGGTGCGGTTGCGTCTTCTCTGGGGGCTGTCTCGCCGTCGTTCTGCGCGGCTTCCTTGAGAACTTCCGGTTTGCTCTCGGCCCAGTGCGGCGCACAGGACTCTTGGATGAGCAGGTTTGCTGCCTGGGTAAGTTTGCCCTGTAACTGTCCGACTGCCTTTGCGTCGTCCCAGTGGCCCTCGGATTCGCCCCGCAGTAAGGCCTCCGTCTTGGTTTTAACATCATTGCAGAGGGTCAGAAATTCGGATTTGCTCGGCAGGGTCAAGCCTGAGTGAGCGAGCACTTGGAGATAGTCGTTCGATCGGGTGAACATCAGGTAGGTTCGGCGCGTTCCTCCTTGCTTCCAGATCGGCGCCCAGGAAAACTCCTTGGCTAGGCGATTGAAGGCAAAACGCAGTGGGATCTGTTCCAGGCGACGCAGGAGCTGGCGCAGGTGAAGCCAGCCCATCAGGAAGCGAATCCAGTTCGAAGCAATCGCATAGTAAAGCACAGCAAAGAACAGAATGTAGAGTCCGTCAAACCAGATACCCTCCAGGGTGCGCAGGAAACGCGTAGGGTGAAGGAGGAAAAAAGCAACCACGAAAAGCACCAGGTTGGACCAGAACAGCTTGGGGTCATGGAACTCGCAGACCGCACTCTCGAAGGAGTCGACCACCCCGGTGGCGGGGTCGTATTCGCGGCACCCCATTCCCGATGGAAGGGTGGGCTTCCGAGTCTCGCTGAACCGCAAGCGTTGCATGTGAATTCGTGCCCACGCGCAAAAACCCGCCAGGAGCAGAACGAAGGGGGTCACTGGTGACGCACTGCTGGCAAGGTCGAGCGAGCGGTAGTCGAAGAACAGCGAGCTGGCCGAGTCGCGAAAACAGATCCTCATCCAGCAATAGCACACGGTCAGGAACAGCAGCCACCCGATCCCGGCCCATACCAGTCTGTAACTGAACGCATCCGTTGGCCGCGACCGATAAAAGATGCCAGACAAGTATGCTGCTGTCCCCATCAGGCTCAGGACCGCGATCGGAGAAACCCAGGTAAAGAAGAAGACGACCGAGAAGTGCGGAACAAATGGAGAGGATTCCCAGTCGATCAGCCTCCAGCCAGGCGCAGACACGATCATGACGATCGCGGCGGAGACGAGGGATTCCATCAGCAAATAGAACGACCGCTCATGCGTTTTGTCTTTTGTGCCCTTTTCGCCGTTCCCCTGCTTGATGGCAAAGTCCTCCAGCCACCAGCGCCTGGGTAGCCATCGGGTCTTGTTCTTCTCTTCGGTGCCCCGCTGCGCGGCGATGGCCAGCCAAACCACCGCGACGTAAAGAAGCGACCAGCAGGAAACAATGCCGAAGACCAGCGTCCAAAGCAATGGTGGCGGCTCGCATTCCAGGGCTTCTTCCCTTGTGCGACACACCGCGTAGCCATGTTTCGGTTGGCTGTCTGCGGGGTGTTGCCAGTGCCAAATATGGTTTGCCACGCCAATTTCACCGGGTCCCTTCGCGTCCGTTCCCTCCTGGTTGGGTGTCCCCGAAGACTGGGAGGTGTTACGCTCAGGATGATCAGGCACAGCCCCGGAGTTCCCACCTTCCTGGCCATCTCCTTCATCCAGTAGCGCCAGCGGCAAATAGCCATCGCGACCAATGACCGTCACCCACAGGGGAGGATGATCAGCTTGGGGATTCGTCGGGGAGGAGTACTCGAGCAGCGCAGCTTGCGCGTAGGGATTCGGGCACTTGCCAGAAGCGCCCGCTTGGTAAGGGGCCGTTTGCGCAGCTCCCGTGTTGACGGTTGGCCGCTCGAGAAGGGTGTTCCCAGTGAGGTTCGCAGACTTGCAAGGCGGGACCATTTCGCTCAAGAGCACGATGCTAGCGTTGTAAGTCGATTGCGCCGTTGCACTCGAAAGCAGATTTCGCTGCCGGAAATGCTCCTGAGAAGAGGCCGTCCAATATTGATTCCTCCCGATGAGCGGGTAGGTGGTCACCGCCAGCGCCCCCTGCAACGGAATCTCTTCCGTCGCGCGAGTCATCAGCAGGTCACTTTGCACGATAAAAATGCGGATATCCGGACACGCCGACCGCAAGAATCGACTCAGGAAAAGAGTGTCGAAGACGTCGGTCGCAAAGATTCCGACAAAACGGACTTGCTCCCGACGCAAGGTGTTGGCGATATTGAGCAGAACGGCTTCCTGCGAGAGAGGCAGTTGCTCTCCGGAAAACGGTGGCACGTCGTCCTGGCTGGTCGGGCTTCCCTTGAGGGTTAAGGTCAACCCCTGCTGTGGAGTCGGGTTGTCTTTGCCGCCGGGGCTGGGCGCTTTTGGGTCAGGATAGGCATTCCGCAGTTGCGCAATCTCGCGCGGAAAAGTGATCGTCAACACCTTTTGGAGGTCTGTGAGCGGGCCTTTCACCGGCCTTTGCGCGAGCCGGTCACCGGTTGAGCTTCCCTCATTGGCCGGGTCCGAAACAGCGTTGTCCACCTGGCCGTATTCGGTGGTGTCTTCCGTAAGAAGGGCAACCTCCCATGGTTTGAACTTCAGGTCCTGGCTCAGGAATCTCAGGAAGTGTTTCAGCGAATAGTCGTCATCGTGCAGAACTTCTTTCAAACCGATCGTCCGCGACCGAGCGAGCGTATCCAGCGAGCGGCGATGCGTGGCGGAGGAACTGACCAGGTGAAAGCATTTATCGGACTTGCACTGGAACTGCTTCAGGAAACTGAGCAGTGACGCAGCCGAGCCGGAAAAACTCGGGCCTAGGACTCGAACTACTCCGGTGAGGGTGGTGGGCGCCTTCGAATCAAATTGGCTGCTGTCGATCTCCTTCATAGACTGCATCGCGTTCGCGAATTGCAGCCGGTGGATGCCGGCGGTAGGCGTTTCCCCGATCAGGAATACGAACAAGATCTCGGGGTTGGATTTCGACTTGGGCTCTTCCTCCGCAGTGGTCCCGGGTTGGCTGCCTTCTGAAGCCGGCATCCTGCGTAACAGGAGCAGACCGGGCTGTTCGGCGCGGAGCTGATGAAGTATCTTCTCGTGGCTGTGCGAATTGTCCAGCACAGGAACATAGCCAGGTTCCCAAGGCAGCCAATAGCGATCGTAGGAAAAGCCTGACGCTTGGGCCGCATCCAGAATCGCCTCGATCCTGCGATCGAATTCCAGAGCGAGATGACTGTCGACTGGATCGGGAACAGTCGCGAACAGGAAGTGATAATCCACCCCATCCTTGGGGAGGCACCACTTGCCGGCTACGGGTGTCATCTCTCGAGTATTGAGCGGAACCTTTTCGGAGGGTGGCTTGAGCGCTTCCAGTCGTGGATTGGAAAACTGACAAGTCGCGTACCAAGGTCCTAGGCCACTTTGCGAAACGAGTTCGGTCTCCTTGTCTTCAGAGCCCTTAGAGCCCTTCGGTTGGGCACCTGTGGTGCTCGCGACCGTGCGCACTCCAGAGGGTTTGCTCGACGCACGGCCGCCCGGGGCATAGCCGGGAATCCATGTGACCACGGCCAAAAGGATGATCCCCAAGGCGGACGAAAGTTTCGCATCCAAAGGCGCACCTCCGCAAACTGCGATCGAGCCTGAGGGGAAGACGAAGAACCGGAATCTCGGAATGCCGACCCGGCGCAGTTACAACCCATGAGTTTGAGGAAGAGGGAGCCGGGAATCAGCCGATGGCGGCACAGCTCAGTGAGCACCTTATATCACGATTTCCCTCCCGGCGGAACGAATATCTGGCGAAAAGCCCATCGCCGATAGACAGGACATCGGACTGCCAGAGGTGACCTCCGTTTCGCTCCCACATTCAGTTCCCCTTGCGCCCACTGTCCGCTTGCGATACAAACGCCCAAGGACCGATATCCTCAATTATGCGCCGTTTGGTTTACCTCGCCCTTCTTCTTTCCAGCCTCTTTACCGCCGCGATTGCCCAGAAGCCGGAAAGCCCGCCCTCCACCAAGCCCGCCGATAAGCCGGCCGACAGGTCTTCGGAAAAAAGGAAGGACTATTCCCAGGAGGCGTTCGTCATCGAACAGGTGCGTACCCGTCTCCGCTTCGAGAGTGACGGCACGGGGCGGAAGGAAACCACCGCGCGCGTCCGGGTGCAGAGCGAGGCCGGGGTCGAGCAGTGGGGACAAGTACTGCTCGGCTACAACTCCGCGAACGAGCGCGTGGAGATTCCCTACGTGCGCGTACTAAAGAAAGATGGCAGCGTGGTAACGACGCCGGCGGATTCCGTACAAGACCTCAGCGCGCCGGTTGCACGCGAGGCGCCTGTCTACACCGACTACCGACAGAAGCACATCACAGTGCCGGGTCTGCGGCCGGGGGAGGTCTTGGAGTATGACATGGCCACGATCATCCACACCCCGCTCGCGCCCGGCCAGTTCTGGACTGAGTACGACTTCGACAAGACCAACATCAGTCTCGACGAGCAGCTCGAAGTCGACGTACCCCGCGATTGTCCCCTCAAGCTGAAGACCAAGCCGGGGTTTGACCCGAAGATCAGCGAGGAGAATGGCCGGCGCATCTATCGCTGGACCAGTTCCCACCTGGAGCGCGAGGAGGACGACAAGGATAAGGACAAAGACAAAAAGAAGCGGAAAAAGAAAAAGCCTGAAGATGAAGTTCCCGCGGTTCAGCTGACCACCTTTAACAGCTGGGAAGAAATCGGCCGCTGGTACGCGGGCCTCGATCACGATCGCCGGCAGCCGACTCCTGAGATTCGCGCGAAGGCGGACGAGTTGACCAAAGGCCTCGGCAGCGATCTCGACAGGGTCGAGGCGCTCTATGACTACGTCGCCAAGAACTTCCGCTACGTGAGCCTGTCGCTCGGGCTGGGCCGCTACCAGCCGCACGCAGCTTCCGACGTTCTGCACAACCAGTACGGCGACTGCAAAGACAAGCACACCCTGCTCTCTTCGCTGCTGGAAGCCGAGGGCCTGCATGCCTCATCGGTACTGATCAACTCCAGCCGCAAGCTGGATCCCGAGATTCCGTCACCTTCGCAATTCGATCATGTCATCACTTTGCTGCCGATGGGCAAAGACGAAGTCTGGATGGACAGCACCACCGAAGTCGCGCCTTTCCGCCTGCTTTCCTTCAACATCCGAAAAAAACAGGGGCTGGTGATTCCGTTCGCAGGTGCCCCGCACCTCGAAGAGACGCCGGCCGACCCGCCGATGGCCAACTCGCAAGTGCAAACCATCGACGGCACGATCAACGACCTGGGCAAGCTCAACGCGAAGGTGAGCTACGTGGTGCGAGGCGATACCGAGCTCTTGATGCGCATAATTTTCCGGCGGGTGCCCAATGCGCAGTGGCAACACTTGGTCGAGAACATCAATTCGATGGGGGGCCTGGATGGCGAGATCACGAACCTCAAAGTAGGCGATCCGGCGGCCACGCGGGAGCCCTTCCAGTTTTCCTACGATGTCTCCAAGGCAAACTTCCTCGACTGGTCGAAGAAGAAATCCGACCTCGAGTTGCCGCTTGCCCAGTTCAACCTGGCCGATGCCGACGAAGACGAAACGAGCTCCGACTCGGAGCCCATCAAGTTCGGACCTCCGGGGGAGTTTGTCTATCGCGTGAAGTTGGACCTTCCCGCGAAGGTCACCGCGCACGCGCCCCTTCCATTTTCCCTGAAGCGTGACTACGGCGAATACAAGGCCAGCTACAAGCTGGAAGGCTCGGTGTTTACCGCAGAGCGCACCATGCTGATGCGGGAACGGGAATTGCCGGCCACGCGCACCGGCGACTACCTGGCCTTCCGGCGGGCCGTGATCGCGGATCTGGGACAGCACCTCTCGATTGAGAATGCGGCCTCAGGGTCAGCGGCCCCGCCATCCGGCATGAAGGCGGATGAACTCGATGAGAGTGCGCGCGCCGCGATGCAGAAGGGCAACTTCCCGTTTGCGGTGCAGATGCTGAAGCGGGCCGTCGAAGTCGAGCCCAAGCACAGGTCCGCCTGGAACAACCTCGGACTCGCCTACCTTGCTATGCGCCAGAATGACGAGGCGATCGCGGCGTTCCGGAAGGCGGTGGAAGTGAACCCCTACGATGAGTTCGCCTTCAACAACATGGGGCGCGCCTACTGGCAGCAGCGCAAATATGAAGACGCGGCCAGCGCGTTCCGCAAACAACTCGAGATCAATCCGCTGGACAAATTTGCGCACACCAACCTGGGCGCCATGTACGCCGAGTGGCACAAGTACGACGAAGCGGCTCCCGAACTGGAGAAGGCTGCCTCACTCACACCCAACGACCCCACCCTGCAAGTCAGTCTGGGGGATGCGTACCTGAACCTGGGACAGGACGACAAGGCACTGGCCGCGTTCGACCACGCTATCGAAATCTCGGCCACGCCGGTGGTGTGGAACAACATTGCGTACCAGCTTTCTCTGAAGAACGCGCATCTCGATAAGGCCCAGCAGTACGCCGAGTCGGCAGTTGCGGCGACAGCGGCCGCGCTGCGCAATCTCTCGCTCGATCAGCTCAACCAGCGTGACCTGGCCCTGGTGCCGTCGTTGATCGCTTACTGGGACACCCTGGGCTGGGTTTACTACGCCGAGGGGAACTTCGACAAAGCCGAGAAATACGTGGCGGCCGCCTGGCAGCTGGGCCAGCATGGCGAGGTGGGCGACCACTTGGGGCAGATCTACGAGAAGCGGGGGGAGAAGGATAAGGCGATCCACGCCTACGCACTGGCGATGAGCGGCCTCAGGCCTATCCCCGAGACGCGCGGCCGTTTGGGGAGTTTGTTAGGTGGGGACGACAAAATCACAGCGCTGGTCGCCAAGTATCACGACGAACTGCAGGACATGCGAACCCTAAAGCTCAAGGAGGGGCCGACATCAACGGGCAGTGCCGAATATTTCGTCCTGTTGGGGGGGGCGAACCATGGAGTGTCGGTAGACGGAGCGAAATTCGTCAGCGGCGAGGAGAAGTTGCACACTTGGGACGACACTTTGCACCACCTGAAGCTAAGTCTAAATTTTCCGGACGAGACGCCGACCAAGATTCTGCGCCGCGGAGTGCTCTCCTGCTCCCAGGCCGCCAGCCATTGCATGTTCGTGCTGATGCTCCCAGATGATGTGCGGTCGATCGACTAAGGCGAACTGCGGAAGTAGCGCCGGCATCCTGCCGGCGGGCCCTGAGCGCGTCCTCGCGTTCAAGCCTGGTGGGCCCCGCCGCCCGCCCGATCATAGCCGCGACAGCGGCGCTAGAAGATCGGCAATCGTTCGTGCCAGCTGGTTGCTTGCTCGTAGGCGTAGGCCAGCCGCAAGACGATGTCATCCCGGCCGGGCGGCCCGGCGATCTGCAGCCCAATCGGCAAGCCTGCCCTTGTAAATCCACATGGAACCGATATCGCGGGCAATCCCCAAACGTTCAAGGGCCGCGTGTTCCGCAGGAGCAGCAATTCGCGTGGGCGGAGCAGTTCCGGATTCTGCTTCAGTTCCGCGATCGAAGGAGCGGCTATCGGCGTAGTCGGTGTCACGAACGCATCGATCGCCGCAAAAGTGTCCCCAATCTGTTCCCGCGCGGCGTCCAGCAACCCGCGTCGAAGCACATACTCCTCGGGCGAGACGTTCTCTCCCGTCTTGATCCGGCGCACAGTTTCCCGCTGATAGAGTTCGGGTGTTTTGCTGACGGTCTGCGCATGGAATTTGTATGCTTCCGCCGCCTGGAGTGTGCGGTCGGTGTCGCTCTGGAGCTCGATATCGCGAAGTTCGCGCGTGAGCGTGCCCAGAACTCGTAACGCGTCCTCGACTGCGGAAGCCACCTCCGGATCCAGATCGTCGTAGAAGTAGGACCGGGGCACGCCGATTCGCAAGCTTCTGTCGGATGCTCTCCAGGAGGTCAGAAAATCCGGCGGCGGCACGCCCCGATTCCCGCGACCATCGTCCGTCGCGATCGCTCGGAACAGCAGGGTCGCGTCCGCCACAGTTGTGGCAATCGGCCCGACATGGTCCAGAGACTCGGAGAGGGGAATCACTCCGTGCGCGCTGACCCGCCCATAGGAGGGCTTCAACCCCACCACCCCGCACAAAGCCGACGGTTCGCGGATCGAGCCTGCCGTGTCAGTGCCAATCGCCCCGTACCCCATGCCAGCGGCAACCGCTGCCGCCGAGCCCCCGGAGGAACCTCCCGTAATGTGTGCGGTATGCCAC
>DASQPN010000110.1:0-35088 GCA_035643915.1 Terriglobales bacterium
CCAGAGGTTTGTCCGAACGACTCCTGGAGATACCGCGTTAACCCGTATTGGTGCCAACTCGACCGCTAGGGCCCGCGTTAGTGCTTCGATGGTTCCGCAAACGCTTGCCGCGATTACCCATCCCTTTTGCGGGCGCTGGCCGGCGATTCCCGTTGTGAGCACGATAGAGCCCTCCTTGCGAATATGCGAGCTTCCGTATTTAACCGCGGCGAGTGCTGCCCAGTAACGCAGCTCAAAGGCGCGTCTGGCCTGTTGGAGATCCGTAGCGGCAAGGTCGTGCAAATACAGGCTGTCGCCCGCGGTGAATACCAAATGATCGAAAGCACCAAGCTTGGAAAAGAAGGTTGCAACGGCTCGTTCGTCCGAGACGTCAACCGCTTGCCCCTGCGCTTCTCCGCCGATTGATTCAACGGCTTTCTGAACTCGTTCCGCGCTACTGGAGGCGATAATGACGCTCGCTCCCTGCGACGCCGCCTGCTTGGCGACCTCCAAACCAATTCCCGACGAACCGCCGATCACAACCACCCGCTTATCTTGCAAACCGCTTTCCTGCATTGAATTCTCCTTGTGCACTCTTCTTGCTTACCCAGTCAAAGATGATTCCTCAACTACATGCGGTTCATGCATAATCGTCATGGCCGCCATGCGTCTAGAGAAACTACGACAAGTCGATTTGAACCTTCTGATTACATTTGCCGCGATTGCGGAGGAGAAAAGCATTACTGCGGCCGCATCTCGGCTGCTGCTGAGCCAGCCTGCGGTGAGCCGGGCGTTGCAGCGCGCACGGGCGATGTTTCAAGATGACCTTCTGGTCCGATCGCCCCAAGGCTTCGAACTCACCTTGCGAGGCCGCAAGATTCTCCAGGAGCTTGAGGGCTTGCTGCCCAAGATGGAGAATCTGGTCACGCCGAGTCTGTTCGATCCGATGCGGGAGAAAAGCCACTTTCGCATTTCCGGTCCTGACAATGTCTGCACAGTTGTGCTCCCCCGCTTGTGCCGGCACTATGCAAATGGACGCTACCAAGTGCAGTTTGAATTTCTTCCATGGCAGAGTGGCATCGCGGAATTAGTCGAGCACGGGCAAGTCGATCTTGTTTTACACATAGATGACGGACTCCTGCCAGTTCACTTTCAGTCGGAAAGGCTCTATCGCGAAGATTGGATTTGCGCCGTGGCGCGTGACAGCCGCTTTGGCGACCGGCTGTCGCTTAAGCAGTACTTGGCGGCGAGCCACATCGTTGTATCTACGTATGCCGGTGTGCAGACGATCCCGGACAAACAGCTGGCGGCTGTCGGCGCCAAACGGAGTTCGTGTATTCGAGTGCCTTACTTCGGTGTGGCCCTACAATGCCTTCCTGGCACAGAACTCGTGCTCACCCTAACCAGTGGTATGACATCAGTGGTCCGAGGGAACCGCGAGCTACGCCTTGTGAAAGCACCGCACGAGTTGCATCCGTTTCATTTCTTGATGGCATGGCATCCGAGACTTAACACCGATCCCCGTCATGTGTGGCTTCGCGAGGCGATGCGATCAACAACCGGCATTGCGCCTGTGAAGACGGGCTAAGCGGAAGTTATGCCTGCGGACATACTCTCAACCGACGTTGGCCAGAAGTCGCTTCGAGGAGATCTCTATTGATCTCCTCCAAGCGCGTTTCCGCGTTTCTTGGGACTCGTCAGAAAAACCGCTCTGCGTATGAGCCAACTCACCCACACTGCGCGACTGATCGGGCGGAATTGGCCGATGCGGATATTGAGATGACCAGGCGCAAAGCATTTCCGGCCATTCTACGACTACGGGACCGTAGCTACAGAAAACCGATTGGGTAAGTGCAGTGGAAGGCCGTTAGGGCTTTGCGGACGGCGGCTGCCAGAGCTCAATCTTATTCCCATCCAGGTCATAGATCCAGGCAAAGCGACCGTAGGATTCATCCATTCGTTTGGCGTCAATCTTTACTCCCTCTTGTTTTAAGCGGTCGAGTAAAGCATCCAGATCGTCCACGATGTAGTTGATCATGAACGGTGCGTGGCTGGGATCGAAATAGTTAGAGGAGGTAGGGAAAACAGTCCAAACTGTAACGTGTTCCTTTTGCGGGTCGTCGTGTTCGCGCCACGGAAGCATCACGCCTTGGCCTTTGTCAGCGAGTCCAAGATGCTTCGAATACCATTCGCGCATCTGGTCACGATTAGCGGATTTGAAGAAGACACCGCCGATTCCAAGGATGCGTCCGCGCTGCTCCATTTTGACAGGCGGCTTCGACTTTTCAGGTTGCGAAGATTGCACTTCCTGTCCTCCTCTTGAGTAGGCCGAGATGAGCAACAGCGAGCCGAGCGCAATTGTGCTCCAGGGTATTGCCTGCATGTGTGGATTATATAAGTTTCGATTCGAATGGAGAAAACGGTTCGTGGGTTCAATTCCCTCCCCGGGCACCATGTTTCTAAAGCCTTTAGCACTGCGGTCAATCGATACTTTCTGTCGGCTCTTTCGTCGATTTAGTGATTGAGTGCTAATTGTGTGGTTTCTTTGGGCCGCTGCTTCGTCCTGCGCGCGCCAGGTCGGCCAGGTCCGCGTCGTCTTTGATGTTGTAGCGCTCGAAAATCGTCCGCGTCTTCCTAGCGACAGGCGCTTCGCTTACCGGGCGAAACGGGAAGAAAATCACATTCGCCCCTATATAGGCCGATCGAAAACGCGAATCTTGCAGTTTATTTTGCAGTGCGCGCTGGTTGGTTAAGGTTTGGGTAGCCCTAAAAGGAGCCCCAGTTTTACCAAAACCATTTTCAGCGTCCCCTCGGGCGCTTTGTCAAAATAGCGGACCTTCCGGGCCACCCAATCAATAGTTCTGATCTGGTCCGCTAGAACAACACCCTCGATCTTCAACCCCGGTGGCAGCGGGACTTCAAAGGGGTATCCCTTCGCCTGATTTGTCACTGTCGCGACAACGGCGAGGCCGAGCGTTTTGTTGGCTTCTTGCCGCGACAGAACTATGACTGGCCGCCACCCATCCTGCTCGTGCCCCGCCTGTTCAAAAGAGAAATCTGCTTTGATCAGGTCGCCGCGATCTGGCACGTACTTAGCTGTCACTTCTCATTCCCAACCGGCTTGCCCCACTCCTGCAATTTGTGCTTGTTCGCGGGCGTGACGCCTGCCAGTAAACTCTCGAGAGTCATTTCTGGGACCATACGCTCTAACGCAATGCGTCCATTTTCTTCGACGAGTACCAGCAATTCATCCCCCTCAGTCACGTGGGCGCGCTCCAATATGTCTTTTGGGAGGCGTACGCCCTGACTGTTTCCCCATTTCACAACTCGCACCCTCGCCGTAGCTGTTGCCATGATTCCTCCCCTACTGCCTGAAGTATATACCACGTATATACTCTGTCAAGTGACCTGTTTTAGCCCGTGCTGCTTTTTGACGGAGGCGCGCCGCTTGTGTGCGTGCTGTCCGGTTTCCCCCTGCTTCCTCGTGGCGTCTGGCGATTTTACGGGGCCGCGCTCATTCTAAAGGGGTCACAATAGGGCTTAGAATCCCGAGTTCCGCAAGGAACGTGCGGGTTCGATTCCCGCTCCGGGCACCACCTCACTCCGTCCGTTATTTCATTGCAGCTTCGCGCTCCAGGTTTCGCGCGCTCGTAGCGCCGACGGTGTGTCAGAAATCCGTCGGTGCAATCTCACTCGTAATTCCGGCGCGTCATGGCGGTTTCTCGGCCACTAGAACGACGTAGTCCCTATACCAAATCTCGCGATCGAACCGTTTGAGGAGCGGAAGGAAAACCGAAGGAGTATTGTTTTGAGAAATCATGCCGGTGGTCACGCAAGAGATCGCTTGTACCCAGTCTCCTGCAAGATCGCACGATTCGACGTCTTGGTCGAAGTCAAAGACCCGTTCCGCCGGCACTGCCAGCCCGAACGCGAGCATCAGGGGGTTGTAACGATTCGGCTCTATCAGGATCACCCATCGGCGCGAGACTCGAGCCATCTCGCGTACGACTTCGGTCCTGTCCTCTACATGGTGGAGCAGGTTTGCTTCGAACACCACATCAAAGCTTCTATCCCCAAACGGCAAGTACGTCAACTCGCCCTCGACCACGCGCCGGCAGGCCCTCTCGGCTAGAGCACATTGCTCGAATTGTCCAGTCCGCTGACGAATCCACAAAGCTGCTCGAAGTAATGGGTGAATACCCCGTTCCGCACCCCACATCGAGGAGAGACATATCTTGGCCTAGGGAAACAAAACCTCTTATGTAATCGAGTTTTGGTCGGACCTAGGCTCCGATTACGGGATGCTGGGGTAGACGATACTTCACCTTCTCAAAATAAGGTTCTGCTATTGCAAGATTGCAAGTTCCGAACCGCTCGGCTCCGTCCCACAGGATAACCAACTCGCACCCGATGGTAAGGACTGAGACGCATAGCTGATGTTGTGATGTTGTAACCGTAGGCGATCACCCTCACGACCCCGCACCGACCCAAAAGTCATCGCCTGAGCCTGCCGAACCGACACATCGCCCAAGCGCGGAACGCTCCGGACATCTCGCTATAGCTGGCGAGGCTAAGTGGTTATTTCGGTGTGCATGAGAAAGGAACGGCCAGCGCGTGGTTCCGGCTCGCGGCCTAAAGTCTCGAGTTCCGCGAGGAACGTGCGAGTTCGATTCCCCGCCCGAGCACCAGCTCGGAAGGTTAAACCGGCAGGATCGTTTCTTCCGTCGCATCCGGCTGATGCGACCGCCGCTGTTTGCGCAACTCGTTCAGGAATAGCTCTGCTGGCAAGGACGCCTTTTGCTGGAACAGATCCAGCAGCGGATCCTCAACCTCAGAGGTCGGGACCGTGCTCCCCGGGGTGGCTGCGGACTCGCCTTCAAGCCCCTCGGGTTCCACCAGTAGTTCCGGCAGAATGTCCCCCGCGTTCTCCAAGGTTTGGATGAACTTCTCAACGTGACTCCGTTGCTCGATCGTCTTTTGCTTGAACTCAACGCCCATCCCGACGTCCGGATGCATGACCCGAACCGCGCCCTCAACCCGGAGTTCCATCTCGCTTACTCGCATGGAGAGCACAATCCTGGTGCCCACGGGGAAGGGCGACGCAATGTCCAGGTAACACCCCCCCAGGCTGAGATCGGTCAGCTTGCAGCGGACCGGTGGATCATCTTTTTCGCTGTCCGGACAGTTCTGGTTGAGCCAGACCCGAAGATCATGGGCCGAGTCGACCTCAAGATTCGTAAACCGGATGCCGATCTGGCCCCCTGGATTCTGCCAGGCAGCCTCGCCCATCACCACGACCACTTTCTCCGAACCCGGCAGCGCAAAGCTCACCTGCCACGGGCCCGGATCCGTTTGCTTCTTGGGAAGGTGGATTGCCATCCCCCCTTCGCTCAGATCCGTCGTCACAACCCGTTGGCTGATTCCGGTCTGATGGTTATTGAGAGTGACCGGAACTTGGATCACAATCCGCGTATTGCGCCGGCGCTCGCGCTTCATGAGGGCGCGAGCCGCACGAAAACTGGACTTGGCGCGCTCACTCGATACTGGCTTATAAAGAACGAAGTGGGCACCCATATCGAAGGCGGAGCGCAGGCCAGTGTGGCCATCCATGATGGCAACCGCAATCGCGCGCTTGTTGCAGGGCGCGGAACGGGCGCTCTTCAGGACCAGTGTGGCAGTTTTCAGGTCGGTGCAGTCGACAATGACGGCTTCAAAGCGCTGCCGAGTGAGCTTGCGAATCGCGCCGTCGGGCTCCGTGCAATGCTCAATGCCGATCTCGAGATCGCTCAATACGCGCCGCAGGACCCGTACGATCTTCTCGTCGGAGCACAGCACGAGTGCCTTCAGGCTCATAGAACGCTTTCAACTCCCTGGAACAACCGTGGACTATCCAGCTTTTAAACGCTGTGGGCGCCGTCTCTCTCTTCCTCGTCCTCCGAGTTGAGGAGGTGGGCGACGCTGCGGAGCTGTTCGGCCGCGGTTTGTAGGGCCTCGATCTGCTTGCCCAGTTGGGCCTGTTCGGCCTGTTTCTTACGGAGCACCTCGTAGATATCTCTCACGAAACTGCCTCCTGAGGGCACTTTACTGTTCGATTACTACGTCGTCAACGAAGGGTGAACGCTTTGGGTTACGGGCGTAACACACCAACTAGAAGGGCTCAACCGTCCGAACGGTACGCAAAAGGATGGGACAACTCTTTGCGCAACCAAGCAGGAAATAGGGCATGGTCGGCCAACTTCCTGTGTTGGGTAGGCGACTACCAAAAACCACATACTGCGTTGGTCTTGTCGCACTAGATTCCCGAGTGGTCCGGTCAGGGGTGTAACACTCGTATTTTTAAGCGGTTACCGAGTCTCAAGACGAGACTTAGGGATCATAATTTGGTTGACTTCAGAGCAAGAACAGCCTTATAATCTTGCGTTTCCAATATCCCATAGATTGCCGTCCACTGGGTCTTTCGACGTTTTATCGCCCTGTCGAAGTTTTTGCGATGAATCCTACCCAAGCTCCAGTGAATCTAAGGGCTTAGCGGCGGTTTTTTCCAGGTAGTCGAATTTATCTCAGCTTACGAGGCGTGATTTTCATGGCAAAGCGACGCGGAAACCCAAACTGGGGTAAGCCGGAACCCATTGGGCCGATCACCCCCACGATCACCGAGTTCGAACAGGTTGTGCGCGAGTATAAGCTCTCCCCCGACCAGTACTTGCGGTCGACACGTTTGCGGGAGTGGGCACGCCGTAACAAGAATTCTAAGTACATCCCGGAGCCCCTTTTGGAAGCCTGGGGTTTCGAGATCGAGTCCACTCTGTAACCTAACGACCCCTTAGCCCGCCGGGCCGCCCCTGTGGCGGCCCTTTCTATTGGCTTCGAACCGGCACTGTTCTGGGCCGGTCGTTGCGGGAAGGAACTGCGAGTCACCGCATGCTGGATGCCGTCAAACTGACGCCCAACGAAATCGCGGCCGCACTGGTAGCCATAAGTTTTGCCGCCGGTCTGAACCTGTATGCCACGCTCGCAACCCTGGGGTTGTTGGCGCACGCCGGTGTATTGCCACTGCCCGCCCCATTACACCCGCTTACCAGTTGGTGGGTGATTGGCGCCAGTGCAGCGCTGTTCCTGGTGGAGTTCTTTGCCGACAAGGTACCGACGTTCGACCTTCTCTGGAATGCCCTGCACACCTTTATCCGTGTTCCGGTAGCAGCCCTCCTGGCCTACGGAGCAACTTCTCAGCTCTCGCCCGAAAAGCAGCTGGCGGCAACTTTGTTGGGCGGCGCGATCGCACTGGCCGCACACGGCGGCAAGACAGCGGTTCGCGCGGCAGTAACACCGTCCCCGGAGCCATTGTCGAATATCGGTCTTAGCCTGGGCGAAGACGCCCTAGCCATCTTCCTGACCTGGTTCGCGACCCAGCACCCCTACCTGGCGGCCTCCGTCGCCATCGTCTTCCTCGCAGTGATCGTTCTTCTGGTTCGATGGGTGGTGCGCGCCTTGCGGGCATTGTTTCGTGGGGCGGAAGGCGAGTTGGCTCATCAAGCCCGGCCCTTCCAGAACCGGAACTGATTTCACAGAAGATTCTGGGAAGGCACGATATTCACTCCATGCGGAAGAACGCACGATTCCTATCAGCGATGCCGCAAACCCCACGTTGCTCAGCGCGCCTTTACGCGCTCAGCATGGCGGCATGACGCATTTGTAAGAAACCGACTCCGAACGCAACTGTTTGTTAGAATCGCCACCATATGAGCCCCCGGCCCCCCTTCACGGACGTTCCCACTGCGATCGAGGAAATCCGCGCGGGCCGGATGATCGTGGTCGTCGACGATGAAGACCGCGAGAACGAAGGCGATCTCACCCTGGCCGCCGAAAAAGTCACGCCCGAAGCCATCAACTTCATGGCGAAGTACGGACGCGGGCTGGTGTGCCTCGCCATGACTGAAGAGCGGCTGGAGCACCTGCGGATCGGACCGATGACGGCGGAGAACACCTCGAACTACGGTACCGCGTTCTGCGAGGCGATTGATGCTCGCGACGGCGTCAGCACCGGAATCTCAGCCTATGACCGTGCCCGCACCATCAAGGTTGCCATCGATCCGGCCACCCGCCCAGCCGATCTTGCCAGACCCGGCCATGTCTTCCCTCTCCGCGCCCGTAAAGGCGGCGTCCTGGTGCGCGCCGGACAGACCGAAGCTGCGGTCGACCTGGCGCGACTCGCGGGCCTAATCCCCTCCGGCATCATCTGCGAAATCATGCGCGATGACGGAACCATGGCGCGGGTTCCGGACCTGATCGAATTCTGCCGAACTCACGAGATGAGGATGCTGACAGTAGCGGAACTCATCCGTTACCGGATGGCCCACGAGCGCTACGTGCATCGCGTGGGAGAGGCGCTAGTGGGAACCCGCCACGGCGAGTTCCGCCTGATCGCCTACGAGAGTGAGGTCGAGGGCGGCGAGTCCCACGTAGCGCTGGTGCGCGGCAACATCGAGAACGCAGCTGAGCCCGTGCTGGTTCGCATGCACTCGCACTGCGTGATGGGCGACGTCTTCGGCTCGACCCACTGCGATTGCCATGCCACCATCGAAGGCTCGATGCGCGCCATTGCCGAAGCCGGCCGCGGCGCCATCATCTATCTGCATCAGACGTCGAAAGGCTTCTCGGTCGACAAGATTGGCGACCGCACGATCCTCACCTTCCATCGCGACCGCGCGTTGCCCACCCTGCCCGAGAGCGAGCGCAAGACGCAGCGCGAAATCGGCATCGGGGCGCAAATTCTGTCGGATCTGAATCTCAGGAGAATTCGGCTGCTGACCAATCACCCACGGCGGGTCGCCGCGCTGGAAGGATTCGACATCGAGATCGTCGAGCAGGTTCCGGTGCCGCTCGATCGGGCGAAGGCAGGTTCGAGATGAAGCCTCGCGCACGTGGGCGTCCGCAGTGTGCCGCAAATCTATGTGATGTCCCGGAAACTCACAGTCATAAGTTAGACAAGATTTCCAGGGCTTCGGCCCCTGACGTGCGCCCCTGATCCTGCCGACGGCGCCTGGACTGATTCAACAAACTGAGGGGACATGACATCTAGATCGGCTTCCGCGGCACAATCTCGCTGTCGTGAATAAAAAACTGCGCGGAGCACTGATCGGACCCGCAGATCACCGCCAGCAGGCCCGCCATCTGCTTGCGTGTGACCAGGCCCAGGGTCCCGCAAGACGGACAGGCAAGCACAGCCCAGTACGGATCTTCTTTTTCCCCGACCTCGCCGGCATTTTCCAGGACGAATAGCGTCCCCGGCACCATCTGCTCCGGGATCCACTCATTCAAGAAATCCAGTTCGCCGTTCATGTGCCCTCCCCGCGGTATCGCCCAGTTACGAAGCTGTCTTGCCACGACCTGCGGAGCGGACAACATCCGCCGCGGGCCTACTCTGCTTCCTGCCTTGGATCTCGGCGCGCACTCGTCGCACGGTGTCGCTGAGACAAATCGCCAGCATGGGCTGACGAGCGTTCTTGAGGATGTCCACAATCTGCTGCGCTGAAGTCTCCAGGTAAAGATGCGTCCCGTCGGTGAGCAAGTGGTATTCCGAAGCTCCGCTCACCGTTTCCGCCAGGCGCTTGCCGAACTCACGCTGCAGGAAACGCACGACCTTGCGCATTCGCTGGAGAGAGAATCCGCGCTGACGCAATTCGCAGATCACTGCTATCTCGGAGAGATCCTCCATCGAGTACAGGCGCCTCCGCCCGGCGCGCGCCGGAACCACAATGCCGCGCTCATCCCACCACTGCAGTTGCCGGGGTGTAATTCCTGTAAGCGCCACCACCTCGCTGGATGTGAACTCTGTCTTCATCGTTCCGACAAAACGTCCAAAACAACCATGGCCGGAAATGTTTGAAACATTCTAGGTCGAGTTTGGTCAGTGTCAAGGACGAGTCTTGCACAGGTAGTAATGAAAGGTGTTCCGGAGGTAACGATGTGGTTCAGAGCAAGGCGCGGGACCGAGCCTTTACGGGGCCTGCACCGGAGCGGCGGGTCTCGGCTTCGGTTCGCGGATCGTCGCCACGACTTGCTTCATGCGCTGGAACTCTCCCGTCTCGTAGCCGTACTTCTGCTGTGGCAGTCTCTGGATTTCCTGCTCGATCGCCTTCTCACGATTCTCCGGATTGGGATGGTCCGACAAAAACTGCGGCGCGCGCTGTCCGCCCTGCGCATTGAGCTTGTTGAAAAAGCGCGCCATCTCGATGGGGCTGTAACCGCTTTCCGCCATCAGGTGCGAGCCCATCAGATCCGCCTGGCTTTCTGCGGTTCGTGAAAATTTCAACAGCACGCTGTTGGCGCCGAGACCAATTCCCAACTGGGCCATCTGACCCGCCATGGAGCCACCGGCTATCTGCGACCCAAGGACCAAAGGCAGTTCGATCATCCTGCTCTTGGACGCCTGGTTGGTGCCATGGCGCAGGATTACGTGCGACATCTCGTGTCCCATCACAGCCGCCAATTGCGCTTCGTTATCGACCGCCCGCAGCAGTCCGGTGTTGATGAACATCGGTCCACCGGGAAGAGCGAAAGCGTTGATGGAAGGATCGGCCACTACCTCGAAAGTGAACGGGAATCCGCTCTCCTGCGCCTCGCGAGCGGCCACCAGTCGCTTGCCGACCCGGTTCACGTACTCGGTCAGAACGGGATCGTGGATCACCGTCATCTGCGTGCGCACCTGGGCTGCGTTCTCCTGCCCTAGTTGCACGTCCTGCTCCTTCGAAAAAAGATTGAAGCCCGGACGAAATTGGCTGGGCCGCTGAGCCCACGTCACAGCCGTCAGAAAAGCGATGGCAACGATTGCTGACGATATGGTTTTCTTCATGATCCACCCCGATGATGTCGAATCGCCCGGCGAGAACCCCTAATCCGGACCCCAATCGCGTCTCCTCCCCACTCGATACGCCTAGCCCCCGCCGACAAAGTGCACAATCTCGAGCCGATCCCCTTCCGCCAGTTGCGTCTGAGACCAGCGATCGCGCGCTACAATGTCCCGATTCAGCTCCACGGCAACCCGGTCTGTCTTCATGCCCAATTGCTCCACTAGCCCCTTGAGCGTAAGCGGGCCCTGTACGCTGCGGTCTTCTCCATTGATTACGAGTTTCATGTCCGCTGATCTTCGCAAGGGCCCGAGGTTTCGCGCAAGTACGGGAATCCGGGGTCGGTTGAAGGTGTCCGCAAAGCACGCGCATCCCGCCTGCTCTTTGGATTCAGGAAATCAAAAAACAGATGGAGGAAATCAGAATTTTCGCTGATTAGTCGATCTTGCGGAGACGGAACTTCCGGGTCGCGGTTTTTCCGGAGAAGCTCGCCTGCACCAGCACCGAGGCGTCCGGCAGGGACGATTCTTCCAGCTCGACCTTCATTTCGGCGTTGCCGCTCGCGTCGGTGATCGCCTGGGTGTAAAACGGCGTGGCACTGGGACGCTCGAACCGGAATGTGATGCGAACCCCCGGGACTACCGAGCCTCCGTCAGTTACGCGCACACGCATGATCAGGCTGCTGTCGCTGTGGACCGAGTCTGCATTGACCCATTGCAGGTCCAGTTCTTTCACGGCTGCTGGTGTTTCCGGCGTATCTCTCCGATCGAGCACGCTCTCCACCCGCCCTTCACGGATCGAATCGAGTACCAGCCGATGCTGGTCGCGCAGGATCTGCTCCTTCTGCTGATCGGTGAAGTTCCCGTCAGACAGCCTCTCCGCGTAAGAACTTGCCCGTTTCCCGATGCACCGCCCACGCACGAACACCTGCGTCTGCAAAACCAGCTCGTTTTCGCGTGCTTCGCTCTGTACGTGATACACGGTGTCGCCCTGCTTCACGTCGGTATTGAAGCCAAAAATCATGCAGACTCAGTTCGGAATGGCCGCAGAAATTGCTGGACGCTCAAACCGAGGCGCAAGCGTCCTCCCCTCCCTTGACACTACTCCCCATGGACTCTAATCTAGAACGTTTAAGCAAGCCTTTACGCGAATTATATATAGCTCTCCTATGCCGGACAATTACTTCGCCCGTTACCTGCCGTTGCTGATCCATATCCTCGCGGCTGCCGTGGTCGCCAGTGCCATCGTCATCTTGTCGTGGTGGCTCGGCAAGCGCCGCCCGACCCGGGCGAAGATGTCTCCCTATGAATGCGGAATGACCCCCGTCGGCGACGCCCGGGAGCGCGTCTCCGTCAAGTTCTACCTGGTCGCCATGCTCTTCATTCTGTTCGACGTAGAAGCCATTTTCCTCTATCCCTGGGCGGTCATCCTGCGCGACCTGAAGATGTTCGGATTCTGGGAGATGCTGGTGTACATCGCCACCCTCCTGGTCGGCTTCTTCTATGTATGGAAAAAGGGAGTGCTCGACTGGGGCAAGCCATCCCCCGTGCGAGGTCGAGTGTAATGCCCCTCGCTCCCCCTATCACTGACATCGAGCAGTTGAAAACCCATCCCGCGTTGGCACACCTGCTGGATTGGAACACTTCAGCTGTCCAGGAAATCAAATTTGACCGCGACGAGCTGACCATCTACGTCGATCGCCCTCACATCCGCGAAGCCTGCGCTTTGCTGCGTGATAACCCCGACTTCCCTTTCAATTTCCTGTCGGATGTGACCTGCGTCGATTGGTATCCCTCCGAGCCCCGTTTCGAAGTTGTCTACCACCTGCTCTCGCTCCCGAAAAAAGAGCGCGTGCGCCTGAAAGTCCGCCTCGATGGCTCCAGCCCAGTTGTGGAAAGCATCACCTCGGTCTGGCCTGGCGCCAACTACGGCGAGCGCGAAGTCTTCGACCTGTTCGGAATCCGCTTCACCGGCCACCCCTACCTTCGCCGGATCCTCATGCCCGAAGACTGGGAAGGCAACCCGCTGCGTAAAGACTATCCCGTGGAGGGCTACCGGTAATGGCGCACCTCACGCCGACTCCCGTGATCGAGCCCGGTCAGGACAAGACCATGATCCTGAACATGGGCCCGCAGCATCCGTCCACCCACGGCGTGCTGCGCGTGATTCTCGAAATCGACGGCGAGAACATCGTGCGCATCATGCCGGATATCGGCTTCCTCCACACCGGCATCGAGAAGACCTGCGAAGCCAAGTTTTACCAGCAGGTCGTGCCCCTCACCGACCGCATCGACTATCTTTGTCCGCTGACCAACAACCTCTGTTACGCACTGGCAGTCGAGAAGCTGCTCGGCCTGGAGATTCCGCCTAAAGCCCAGTGGCTGCGGGTTTTGCTGAACGAACTTACGAGGATCAACTCCCATCTGGTCTGGCTCGGCACACACGCGCTGGATATCGGCGCCATGACGGTGTTCCTCTACTGCTTCCGCGAGCGCGAAGACATCCAGCGCATGTTCGAGATGATCAGCGGCCAGCGTATGATGACCTCGTACTTCCGGATCGGTGGCGTCGCTCTCGAACCGCCGCTGGGATTCTTCGACTTTGTGCGCGGCTTTGCCGATCGTTTCCCTTCGAGGGTGGATGAGTACGAGAATCTGCTCACGGGGAACCCGATCTGGGGTATGCGCACCAAAGGCGTCGCCAGAATTACAGCGGACGACGCCCTCGCCCTGGGCGCCACCGGCCCCACCCTGCGCGGCAGCGGCGTAGACATTGATCTGCGCCGCGACATGCCTTACACCGGCTATGAGAACTTCCAGTTCAAGGTCCCCCTCGGCCAGCAAGGCGATGTGTTCGACCGGTACCTCTGCCGAGTGCAGGAACTGCGCGAATCGATCGGGATAGTGAAGCAGGCGCTGGATGGCATGCCCGAAGGACCGATCAAAGCCGACGCCCCGAAAGTCGTCCTGCCCGATCGCGAAAAGATGAAGACCCAGATGGAAGCCCTCATCTATCACTTCAAGATCGTCACCGAGGGCTTCTCGGTTCCCGCGGGCGAGGTCTACCAGGCCGTGGAATCTCCCCGCGGCGAAATGGGCTATTACGTGGTCAGCGACGGCACGGCCAAGCCGTACCGCGTGCACATGCGTTCGGCGTGCCTGGCGAACCTGCAGACACTGCCCACCATGTGCGAAGGCCGCCTGATCGCCGACGTGGTGGCCGCCATCGGATCCATTGATATTGTGCTGGGAGAAATCGACCGGTAGGGGAGAGCGCTTCTGCGCAGTCTGGGAAAAATGAGTGTTGCTGTTGCAATTGGACGTTGGCCGTTGTTGTTGGGTGGCGAAGCGCCTCGAAATCACCGAGGGCTTTAGCCCCAGAGGTACTCGCGCGACCGGAAACCCGGGTTCGCGGCCGGTTGGGAACGCATGCTGGCAGGGCCCGAAGTTGCAGGGTCGACTCGCGAGTTGCACCAGCCCCGAAGGGGCGGCATAGTGTGGCCCAGGGCGTAAGCCCTGGGTAAGCCAGGAAAAGATGGGGAACCCCGGAGAGGCGACAGAAAACCCAGTTGAAATTCTCGGACCAATTCGAAGAACGCTTCTCGACCATGCTGACGCATTACCCGACCAAGCGCTCGGTCCTCGTCCCAACGCTTCTCTACGCCCAGGACGAGATCGGTCTCCTCACCGACGAAGTCATCCTGGAAATCGCCGCCCGCCTCGACCTCACCGAGCTCGAGGTCCGCAACGTGATCAGCTACTACTCCCTGCTGACCACCAAGCCGCGCGGCAAGTACAACGTCCAGGTCTGCACGAACATCGCCTGCATGCTGCGCGGCGGCGAAGAACTCTTCACCTACTGCAGCAAGAAGCTAGGCATCGGTCACAAGCAGACCACGCTCGATGGCCTCTTCACTCTCGAAGAAGTGGAATGCATCGGCGCCTGCAGCTGGGCCCCCGCGATCCAGGTGAACTACGACTTTCACGAGACCCTAACCCCCGACAAACTAGATAAGGTTCTGGACGAGTACAAAAAGGAAGGAACGCAGTAGAAAATTTAGAAATTCTGCAATCGGGTAATTTTGTAATTTGAAGAGAAAGACTGGCGAAAGCGTAAGGGCTGTTGAATTACCAAATTACCCGATTCCGAAATTACCAAGTCCAAAATGGCCGTCCTGGTTTCCCATCCCGACGAAGTAAAGGTTGTCTCCAAGCGCTTCGGCTTGGGAGCGGTCAACCTCGACCGCTACCTCGAGCTTGACGGCTACCAAGCCGTGCAGAAAGCGCTCACGATGCAGCCCGACGCGATCATCAACGAGGTCAAGAAATCCAGCCTCCGCGGCCGCGGCGGCGCCGGATTCTCGACCGGGATGAAGTGGTCGTTCGTGCCCAAGCAGTCCGCCAAGCCCAAGTACGTTCTCTGCAACGGCGACGAGAGCGAGCCCGGCACCTGCAAGGATCGCCTGATTTTCGAGCACGACCCGCACGCGGTGATCGAGGGCGTAATGATCGCCGCTCTCGCCGTGGGCTCCCAGACAGGGTACATCTACATCCGCGGCGAATATCGTTACCTGTCGATCATCATGCAGAAAGCCCTAGCCGACGCCTACGCCCGCGGCTTCCTGGGCAGGAACATTTTCGGAAGCGGACGCGATCTCGATATTTATTGGCACGGCGGAGCCGGCGCCTATGAAGTTGGCGAAGAATCGGCCCTGATGGAGTCGCTTGAGGGCAAGCGCGGGATCCCCCGCATTCGTCCTCCCTTCCCGGCCGTAGTTGGCTTGTGGGGCGGCCCCACCGTCATTAACAATGCCGAGACGCTCGCCAGCGTTCCCCACATCATCCTGGGCGGCGCTGAGTGGTATACGAACCTGGGCACGCCCAAAAACGGCGGCACGCGCCTGTTCTGCATGAGTGGCAACTTGGCCAAGCCCGGCGTCTACGAACTGCCGATGGGCTACAACCTGAAGAAGCTCATCTACGATGTTGCCGGCGGAATCCCCAACGGTCGCGAACTCAAAGCGGTCGTTCCGGGCGGTTCGTCCACTCCCGTTCTCCTGCCCGAAGAGATCGACCTCCCGATGGATTTCGACTCGCTCGCCAAGGCCGGGTCCATGCTCGGCTCCGGCGGTGTGGTTGTGCTTGACGACGCCAACTGCATCGTCAAATTTGCGCTGCGAACCATCAAGTTCTATCAGCACGAAAGCTGCGGCTGGTGCATTCCCTGCCGCGAAGGCACCGACTGGCTGAAGAAAACGCTGACCCGCTTCCACGCCGGTGGCGGCCTGAAAAAAGACATCGATAACATTCAGTACTTGTCGGAAAACATGCTGGGCCGCACGTTCTGCCCGCTGGGCGACGCGGCCGCCATGCCGACCATCGCGTTCGTCAAGAAGTTCCGCAAGGAATTTGAAGATCACCTGGAAGGCAAACCGTGCCCGTTCGAGAAGGCAGGCGCAGTCGTGGAGCCACTACCGGTGTTCGCATAATTTGCAATTTGGCAATCGGGTGATTTTGTGATTTGGAACCCGCTGCCCGGACCACTTACAGAATGACCCGATTACGAACCTAGAAATCCCCAATGCCCAACGTCACGTTCACGGTCGATGGTAAGAAGGTCACGGCCCCGGCGGGGACCCTGCTGATCGAAGCGTGCAAGAGCGCCGGCATCGAAGTGCCTTCGTTCTGCTACTACCCCAACCTGTCGCTGCAAGGCGCCTGCCGCATGTGCCTGGTCAAAATCGAAAAAATGCCCAAGCTGCAGACCGCCTGCACCACGGTGATCAGCGAGGGCATGATCGTCGCCAGCGACAACGAAGAAGTGCGTCAGGCACGCAAGTCGATGGTCGAGTTGCTCCTCGGCAACCACCCGCTGGATTGCCCGGTCTGCGATGCTGGTGGCGAATGCGAACTGCAGGACATGACGTTCTCCTACGGCGCCGCCGAATCCAAGTACATGGAAGCGAAAAACCACAAGGAGGAGCAGCAGTGGTCCCCGGTGGTGTTCTTCGACCGGCCCCGCTGCATCCTCTGCTACCGCTGCGTGCGCGTGTGCGGCGAAGGCATGGACGTTTGGGCCCTGGGCGTACAGAACCGCGGCGTCAGCTCGATCATCGCGCCCAACAAACAAGACCACCTCGAGTGCGAAGAGTGCGGTATGTGCATCGACATCTGCCCGGTCGGCGCACTCACGTCCGGCGCGTACCGTTACAAGACTCGTCCCTGGGAGATGAAGCACGTCGGCACCATCTGCGCGCACTGCGGCGATGGCTGCAAGACGACGCTGGGCGTGCGCCGTTCCGACACCGGCATGCAGATCGTGCGCGGCGATAACCGCGACAAGAGCGGCATCAACACCGACTTTTTGTGTGTGAAAGGCCGTTATGCCTTCGACTTCGCTGATCATGCGGAGCGCCTGACTCATCCCTTGATCCGCAAGAACGGCACCCTCGCCCCCGCGAGCTGGGAAGAAGCGTTCAGCCTGATCGGGCAGCGCTTCGCGGAAATTCGTGACAAAGACGGTGGCCAAGCGATCGGCGTGGTCGGCTCGACTCGCACCACCAATGAAGAGAACTACCTGCTCTCCAAATTTGCCCGCGTCGTTCTGAAGACCAATAACGTGGATCACCACCGCACTGCGGACTTCCCTGCCTTTGCCGCCGCGCTGCGTGGCAAGCCGGAAGCCACCGCGACCATGCGCGAGGTCTACGACGCGCCTGCAGTCCTGGTGATCGGCAACAACCCCACCGACCAGCATCCGCTGCTCGCGTGGCAAATCCGCAACAACGTTCGTCTCCATCGTTCGCGGCTCTATCTGATTAACTCCCAGCCCATCAAGCTGGGACGCCAGGCCGCAGGCTTCACCCAGATCCCGGCGGGCAAAGAAGGCAAAGCGGCCGCATTCCTTTCCGGCGACGACCCAGCCGCCGACGCGCTCCTCACCGAGAAAACGAACCGCGAGACCTGGACGGCTCTGCGCGACCAGCTGCGGAGCGAACAAAATCTGGTGATCATCTTCGGCTCCGAGATTCGCGGCAACGACGTCGCCGCGCTGGTGACGTTCGGCAGCGCCATTCCGGGCGCAAAATACATCTGTCTTGCTGACTACGCCAACTCGCGCGGAGCAGCCGACATGGGCCTGTACCCCGATCTGCTGCCCGGATATCACCGCGTCGCTGACTCAGGGAAGTTTTACGAAGAGTGGGGCGCCATTCCGACCACGCCTGGACTGACGCTCCCCCAAATGGTTGACGCTGCCAAGGCCGGCGAGCTCAAGGCACTGTACGTAGTCGGCGCGAATCCCGTGAGCCGACTGGCGATCGATCCTTTCATCTTCTGCAGGAGCTTTGTGGTTGTTCAGGATATGTTCCTGACGGAAACTGCGTTCATCGCCGACGTCGTCCTGCCCGCCGCGAATGCGTACGAGAAATCTGGCACGTTTACGAACACGTGCGGCGATTTGCAGTTAGTGAAGAAAGCCGGCGAAGTCAGCGGGACCAAGAGCGATTTCGAGATGATCGTCCGCATCGCCGATGCGACAGGCTTCGAAGTACGCAAACTCGTGCCCTTCGGTGCCGGCGAGCGCACGGATATGGGTCAATCGCGCGGCGCTCAGTCGGGCGAAGCCGACCGTCACGCCGTCTGGCTGGAAGCGCATGGCCTCGAACCGAAGATGAGCCCACTCGAACCGACCGCGATCCTGGACGAAATCCAGCGCGTCGTGCCCGGTTACGACGTTTCCCGGATCAACCTGTTGGCCGGCAATGACCAGCACACCACGCTTTCCACCGCGGGACCGGGCACAGTCGCCAAACCGGAATTGATTGTCCCGGCCAACGACGATTTATTCAGTTCGGGAACCTTGGGCCGATACTCCAAGACTCTGAACACCGTGATGGAAAACCGGCACAGACAGCCGTCGGAGTCGGAAGTCGCCGCTGACTGAGCGGACAGCGCAACAGTCTCTAGATACGCGTTTCAGGCTTCTCGAACAAATCAGGGAACGAAATTGCTGAGTCTGCCAATCTTCATCATCGCCTCCGCGATCAAGACCGTGCTGGTGCTATTCATCCTGCTCACGGCGGTCGCCTACACGGTTTGGCTCGAGCGCAAGGTCGTCGGCCGCATGCAAAACCGCTGGGGCCCCACCCGCGTCGGCCCCTTTGGCCTACTCCAGCCCTTGGCGGATGGCATCAAATTCCTTCTGAAGGAAGACCTGACGCCCCCACACGTGTACAGACCGCTCTTCATCGCGGCCCCCATGATTGCGGTGGTCTGTGCGCTCACTTCGATCTCCGTGATCCCGTTCGGCAACTCGATCACCCTCTTCGGGTACTCCATTCCCCTGCAGATCACCGACGTCAACACCGGACTCCTCGTGGTTCTGGGCGTCACCTCCGTGGGCGTCTACGGAGTCGCCCTCGCCGGCTGGTCGTCCAACAACAAGTACTCGTTACTCGGCGGCCTGCGCGCGAGCGCGCAGATGGTCAGCTACGAAATCTGCCTGGGACTATCCCTCGTGGGCGTTCTGATCGTGTCCGGAAGCTTCAGCCTGCGTGAGATTGTCGACGCGCAGGGCGGAACCTTCTGGGGGTTCATCCCCAGATGGAACATATTTTACGGTGGCCAGTTCGTGGCCTTCTTCATTTACCTGATGGCCGCCTACGCGGAGACCAATCGCATCCCCTTCGATCTCCCCGAAGCAGAAACCGAACTGGTGGCCGGCTACCACACCGAATACAGCGCGATGAAGTTCGCCATGTTCTTCATGGCCGAATACGCGAACATGATCACGGTGGGCTGCGTTGCGACCTTGCTGTTTCTCGGCGGCTGGCATGGCCCGCTTTTTGGCCCGCCCCTTGTGCAGTCCCTCCTCCCGGTATTCTGGTTCGTCGCCAAGGTCTTCGTTTTCCTGTTCATTTACATCTGGGTGCGCGGAACGTTGCCGCGTTTCCGTTACGACCAACTGATGGCCTTCGGATGGAAGTTCCTGTTTCCCCTGGCCATCGCGAATCTGGTAGTGACTGCACTGATCGTTGCCTATCGGTCATCGATGGTGAAATAGCGCGGCCCAGCGTCGCGCCTGAATACGTGGAGCTGGATACGTAAAGAATGTTGCATCTGATCCTGTTTGTGGTTTTCGGAGCCATTTGCGTAGCGGGAGCCATCAACCTGCTCACGCAGACGCACCCCATCAGCAGCGCCCTGTCGCTGGTGGTGGTGATGGCTTCGCTCTCGGTCGAATACCTGCTGCTGGGCGCCGAGTTCGTGGCTGCCGTGCAGGTGATCGTCTACGCCGGCGCGGTCATGGTGCTCTTCGTCTTCGTCATCATGCTGCTCAATGCTGGCGAAGAAGAGCGCACCAAGGGCAGCCACGTCGCGATGATCCTGGGCGTCCCCGGAGTTCTTGCCGGCGGCCTGTTGGTCGCCTGGACCCTGCTCAAGCGCTCCGACACCGGCAGCGTCGCCATGGGCGCACTGCCCGGCTCCCCGAAGACGATCGGCAATCTGCTCTTCCACGAATTCCTGCTCCCCTTCGAAGTAACCTCGATTCTCGTGCTCATCGCGATCATGGGGGCGGTCGTGCTGGCCAACCGCCCGGAGACGCAAAATCCGCCTCCCAGGAAGGAGAGCTGATGGTACCCGTCTCCTACTACCTGATTCTCAGTGGAATCCTGTTTGCATGCGGCGTAATCGGCTTCCTGATCAAACGCAACATCATCACGATTTTCATGTCGATCGAGCTGATGCTCAACGGCGTGAACCTCTCGTTCGTCGCGTTCGCTGCGCACTGGCAGCATTTGAGCGGGCAGGTCTTCGTCTTCTTCGTGATGGTCGTGGCTGCAGCGGAAGCGGCGGTCGGCCTGGCCATCATCATCGCCGTCTATCGAACGCGTGAGACCCTCAACGTGGACCAGGTGAACCTGCTGAAACTATGACGCCTTCCCTCCATCTCTGGCTGATCCCGATCCTGCCCCTGATCGGGGCTGCCATCAACGGATTGTTCGGCCGTCGCTGCTCACGGCGAACCATAGCCGCAGTTGCGCTCGCGTCTTGTGGCGGCGCGTTCGCGTGGGTTTTGTTCGTCAGCGCCCGCTTCTCTTCGATCACGCTCCCGCACACCGAGTTCGTCGCGCACTGGATCCGCTCCGGCGACTTCCTGGTGAACTTCGAGGTGTACCTCGACCAGCTCACCCTGGTGATGTTGCTGGTGGTAACCGGCGTCGGCTTCCTGATTCACATCTATTCGGTCGGCTACATGTGGGAGGAGGGCGGCTTCTACCGCTTTTTCAGCTACCTGAACCTGTTCATGTTTTTCATGCTCACGCTGGTGCTGGCGGGCAATTACCTGCAGATGTTCATCGGCTGGGAAGGCGTGGGCCTCGCGTCCTATTTGCTGATCGGGTTCTGGTTCACGAAAGACTCGGCCGCCTCGGCCGGCAAGAAAGCATTCATCGTCAACCGCATCGGCGACTTCGGTTTCCTGATCGCACTGTTCCTGATGATCAAGCATTTCGGCTCGCTGAACTTTGCACAAGTCTTCTCCGCCGTCTCACCCTTACCTACGGAGACGGTCGGCTTCGGTTTGCTGACGGCCATCGGCCTTCTGTTGATGGTAGGTGCCGCCGGCAAGTCTGCTCAGATTCCCCTCTACGTCTGGCTGCCGGACGCCATGGAAGGCCCCACGCCAGTCTCCGCCCTGATCCACGCCGCCACCATGGTCACGGCGGGCGTCTACATGGTGGCCCGCTCCCATGTGATTTTTGATCACGCTCCAAATGCCTTGACGGTGGTCGCCATCATCGGCACCCTGACCGCGATCTTTGCCGCCACCATCGGCATCGCGCAAACCGACATCAAGAAGGTTCTCGCCTATTCCACGGTCTCCCAGCTCGGTTATATGTTCATGGCCTGCGGCGTCGCGGCATATTCAGCCGGAATCTTCCACCTCATGACCCATGCGTTCTTCAAAGGATTGCTGTTCCTCGCTGCCGGTTCGGTAATCCACGCCGTCGGTGGCGAGCAGGACATGCGGAAGATGGGCGGCCTCAAGCAATACATCCCGGTGACTTTCCTGACGATGGGAACCGCGACCTTGGCAATCGCCGGTATCCCGCCCTTTGCCGGTTTCTTCAGCAAAGACGAGATCTTGTTGCGAGCCTATCAGGCCAATCCTGTCTATTGGGTGATCGGTCTGTTCACAGCGTTCCTCACCTCGTTCTACATGTTCCGCCTGATGTTCATGACTTTCTACGGGGACTACTGCGGCGAAGCCGCCCCCGGCCACGGTCACAGTGACCCTCACGGCCACCCCGGCCACGAACACGGCACTCCGCACGAGAGTCCGATGATCATGCTCGTGCCCCTGATGATTCTCGCCGTGCTTTCTCTGGTTGGCGGCTGGGTGGGAATTCACGGCCGCTTTGAACGCTTTCTGGATCCGGTGTTCACTTCTGGAGAATTCGCGGAACACGCCTCCGAGGCAGCTGGACCCGGCCTGCAATACTCGCTGATGGGAGCATCCGTAGCGGCGGCGGCCTTGGGCTGGTTCCTGGCTCGACTCCTGTATCGCAAGAATCCCGACCTCCCGCGGAAAATCGCCGAGCACCTCGGCGGCTTCTACGACACCCTCGTCCACAAGTACTACGTCGACGAAATCTACGCGGCCCTGTTCGTTAAACCTCTGCTCGACGGCTCGACCCGCGTCCTCTGGCATGGCGTCGACCAGGGAGTGATTGACGCCGCTGTCAACGACGCCGCGGACGGCGCAAACCATGTCTCCGACGCGGCCCGGCACATGCAGTCCGGCAACCTGCGCTCCTACGCGGGCTGGATCGCCGCCGGAGCAGCCCTGGTGATCGCCTACATGGTCTGGATGGGAGTGCGATGAATAGCTATCTCGATACCGCCATTCTCACGCTGGTGACTTTCATCCCGGCAGCCGGCGGGCTGTTGCTGCTCATTTTCCCGCGCCGCGATCGCGACATTCGTATTTTCGCCCTCATCGTTTCCCTACTGACGTTTGGACTCTCGCTCCACCTGGTCGCCAATTTTCACCGGATGCAGACCGAGTTCCACTACCAGATCGACCGCCAGTGGATCTCCACTCCCAACATCCATTACCACATGGGCGTGGACGGCATTTCCATGTGGCTCGTCCTGCTGACCACGTTCCTCACCCCGCTGTGCGTGCTGATCTCCTGGAAATCCATCCACGAGCGCGTGAAGGAATTCTTCATCTTGCTGCTGATCCTCGAAACCTCGCTCATCGGCGTGTTCACGTCACTCGATTTGTTCCTGTTCTACTTCTTCTGGGAATCCACCCTGATCCCGATGGCCCTGCTCATCGGCATCTTCGGCCACGGACGCAAGGTCTACGCGGCTGTGAAGTTCTTCCTGTACACGATGGTCGCCTCCGTCTTCATGCTGGCGGCCCTGCTCTGGCTCTACGCGAAGGTAGGCAGTTTCGATTTCGTCACCATTCAGAACGCGATCCGCGCCGGTCAAGTGGAAGGCTTCGCCACCGCGGCCCCTTGGCTCTTCCTTGGCTTCTTCCTGGCGTTTGCCGTGAAGGTCCCGCTCTTCCCGTTCCACACCTGGCTTCCGGATGCGCACGTCGAAGCGCCCACGGCTGGTTCGGTCCTGCTGGCCGGTGTACTGCTCAAGATGGGCACCTACGGTATGCTGCGCTTCAACCTCGGCCTGTTCCCCGACCAGTCGCGGCACAATGCTCCCTGGATTGCCGTCCTCGCCCTGATTGGCATCGTCTATGGAGCGCTGGTGGCGATGGTCCAGCCGAACCTGAAGAAGGTGATCGCATATTCTTCGGTCAGCCACCTGGGCTTCGTGGTCCTCGGGATCTTCAGCTTCACGCAGGCGGGACTGAACGGCGCCCTGTTCGTCATGTTGGCCCACGGCGTTTCGACCGGTGGGCTCTTCATGCTCGCGGGAATCCTCTACGAGCGCAAACACACCTACGAAATCGCCGACATGGGCGGACTGGCAACGCCCATGCCCAGGTATGCCACATTTTTCTGCTTCATCATGCTCGCCTCGGTCGGTCTGCCTCTGCTCAACGGTTTCGTGGGCGAGTTCCTGGTGCTGAGCGGAGCCTTCCAGGCCAATTCCTGGTACGGCGTCATCGGTGCGACTGGCGTGATCTGGAGCGCCTGCTACCTCCTCTGGATGTACCAGCGGGTTTTCTTTGGAAAAGTAACCCACGCCGAGAACCACACCCTGCCCGACCTCTCCGCCCGCGAGCAGCTCGCCCTGTGGCCCACGGCGATTGCGGCGCTGGCGATGGGAGTGGCGCCCCTGCTCTGGCTGAACATCATCGACCCCGCAATTCGGACCGCGCTCACCCCATTCGCGCAGCTGGCGAGTAAGGTGGTTGGCCAATGAACTTGGCGAACATCCAGAACATCCCCCCTGCCGCCGACTACATCCGTATCCTGCCCGAGATCGTGCTCTCGATTTTCGGCATGGTCATCATGCTGCTCGACCCGCTCCTCGACGAGGAAAAGAGCCAGAAGACGCTGGGCATGATCGGTCTCGCGGGTACCCTGACCGCACTGCTCTCTACCTGGCTCATGGCCCGCTCCCCCGGCTTTGCCTTTTGGAACATGGTTCGGGTCGATGGCTTCAGCGTCTTCTTTCATGTCCTCGTGATTGCCATCACCACTGTGCTCATCCTCACTTCCTATGAATACATGACGGTTCAGCGGATCCGCGCTGGCGAATACTACGGCCTGATCCTGTTGGGGGCGGTCGGCATGTGCCTGATGTCCTCAGCCGTGGAGCTGGTGCTGATCTTCATCGCCCTCGAAATCTCCTCCATCTCCACCTACATCTTGACGGGTTTCCGCCGCCGCTTCGCCATCAGCAGCGAATCGTCGCTCAAATATTTCTTGCTGGGCTCCTTCGCCACCGCGTTCTTCCTCTACGGCGTTGCGCTCATGTTTGGCGCAACCGGATCAACCAACGTGGACGAAATCAGCGTCAGACTGAACTCCGCCCAAGTGCCAGTGCTGGCCTACGTCGCAATGGCGCTCATGTTCGTCGGCCTGGGATTCAAAGTGGCCGCAGCCCCTTTCCACATCTGGACGCCCGACGTCTACGAAGGCGCTCCCGCTCCCATTGTCGGATTCATGTCCACCGCACCCAAAGCCGCCGCGTTTGCGGTCCTGCTGCGTGTGGTCTTCGAAGCCAACGCTCCCGGCCGATTCTGGCTGATCTGGACCTCGGCCGCGCTGTCGATGACCTTGGGCAACGTCGGAGCGCTCGTGCAGGACAACATCAAGCGCCTTCTCGCCTATTCGTCGATCGCCCACGCCGGCTACATGCTGGTCGCCTTTGCGGCGACACCGGAATTAGGCACTTCGGCCGTCATGTTTTATGCGGCTTCGTACGCCGCGATGAACGTAGGCGCGTTCGCCGTGGTGAGCCATTTCGCCAACGCCGGGGAGCGTTATGTGACCCTCGAGGACTACGCCGGGCTCGGGCGTCGCGCCCCGTTCCTGGCGGGGGCGCTCGGGATTTTTCTGATTTCCTTGATCGGAATTCCGATCACCGGCGGCTTCTTCGCCAAGTTCTACGTCTTCAGCGCAGCCCTGAAATCCAACCTGGTGGGCCTAACGATCATTGGCGTAATCAACAGCGCCCTGGGCGCGTATTACTACCTAAAGATCATCGTCGTGATGTACATGCGCGACCCACGCGAGGAAGTCCCGGTGCTTCCAGTTCCTCTTGGACTGGGCGTCGCCCTTGTGATTACGCTGGCGGCGACGATTTATCTCGGTGTTCTGCCCGGACGTGTGTTGGACTTTGCCCAGCGCTCCGCCAAGCAGCTCGTCCATCCCGATACGCCCACCAGCGCTTGGCCAACCACCGACGTTCAAATATTTGAACATGCGCCTTGAGAAATGCCTCGATTCCGCAACTTGTTGCAATGCTTGTCTGGCGCGGGGATTTCCCCTCGTGTTTACTTTGGTTTGCCGCTTGACTCAGTACGACAAAGGGGGCCACGTAGACTTCTGTGGGAACCCAGGCATGTGGATAGTCAGCCAGTGAAGCCTCGAACGACAGCAAAATCGCGCGCGTTTCTCCATTCCCAAGGGGATGACCTCGGCGCTTCTTATTTGACATCTTGAGTTTGACTCGGCATGATAGGGGCCAATGGAGCAGCTCGACAGGCTTTTCGAGGATACCCAAAGCAGGAGGATGGTATGGCCAACGTACTACGTAGACTCTGGTCGGAAGAGCGCGGGCAGGATATCGCTGAGTACGCCGTCATGCTGGCGGTGATTTTGGTTCTGGTTGTCGGAACCGTTCGTCTGATCGGCTCGAACGCTAACAACGCGTTTTCGGCAGCCGCCAGTGCGGTGCAGTAGTTGCAGTGCAGTGCGTGAGACCGGGCGTCGCCCTCGTTTCGCGCACTTCAGCGTCCTTATCCCCCTGAGGACCTGCGGGTGTTGACGGGAAGTTCACAAGCGTCTAAGATCACATCCGCATGACACGATTTACCTACGTTTCGTTCTCGCTTTTCCGCTACTGGTTTTCGAGAGTAGCGGCGTGGGCGGAGCTTGTGGGTGAGTCAAGCCGGCAATAATCACCTAGAATCTCAAAGTTCCGGTCCAGGCCGCGATTCTCATGAATCGCGGCCTTCGTTTTTTGAACTCGTTTCCAGCCAAAAGGGGGATCACACAAAATGATCGTCAATATGTCCGACGGAGCAACTGAAGCGGAGATCGAACACGTCATCGAGCGGATCCGCGAAGCGGGCTACCAGCCGCACGTAACCCGCGGAACGCAACGCACCATCGTGGCCGCGGTGGGCAGTGGACGAAGGCATGAGATCGAGGCGCTGCAAGTCGCGCCCGGCGTCGATAATGTCGTTCCCATCGCCCAGCCATTCAAGCTGGTCAGCCGTCAGGTCAAGCCGCATCGTTCGGTCGTGAACGTGGGCGGAGTGCCGATTGGAGGCGACCAGGTTGTCGTCATCGCCGGCCCCTGCTCGGTTGAGTCCCCCGAACAGCTTCTATCGACCGCCCATGCCGTAAAAAAAGCCGGCGCCCGTCTGCTGCGCGGTGGCGCGTACAAACCGCGCACCTCGCCCTACGATTTCCAGGGGCTGGGCGTGGAAGCCCTCAAGATCCTGCGCGAAGCCAGCAAGCAGACCGGCCTTCCCGTGGTCACCGAAGTGATGAGCACAGAAGACATCGATCTGATCTGCGAGTACGCGGACATGCTCCAGGTCGGTGCGCGCAACATGCAGAACTTCGCGCTGCTGCGCAGACTGGCGACCGTGCGCAAGCCCGTGCTCCTCAAGCGAGGGCCGTCGGCGACTGTAAAAGAGTGGCTGCTCGCCGCCGAATACCTGCTCTCGGGCGGAAATTCCGACGTGGTGCTGTGCGAACGGGGCATCAAGACTTTCGAGACGGAAACTCGCAACACCATCGATCTGGCCGCTGTCGCCCTGGCCCGGGACCTCTCGCACCTGCCCGTGGTTGCCGACCCCTCCCATGGAACCGGCAAGCAGAGCCTGATCGCAGCCGTATCGCGGGCAGCCGTCGCCGTAGGCGCAGATGGGCTGATTATCGAAGTCCACCCCTGCCCCGAGCGCGCGTTGTCGGATGGCCCCCAATCGTTGGACTTCGCCGCATTCGAAAAAGTAATGCGCGGACTGTCCGAACCACTGCGAGGCATTTCAGGCCTACCCGGTGGCAACACCCATGCCCCGGCCTAGTGTCGCGTCCCGCAAGTTCGCGGAACCAATGCGGGTCGCAGGTGCTTTCGGGAGTTGCAGTTGCTCTTTTGTAGCGCAGCGCTTCCGGCACTGCGATGAGCCATTGAGATCGTCTAGGGCCTTAGCCCCAGAGTTACCCGCACGACTCTTCCGTAACCGGCAAGGATTGCGTCCCGCGCCTTCGCAGAACGGCTGTTCGACCGGCTTGATCCGACCGCTTTGAAGGGGCGCGGCTTTCGCCGCGCCGCACGCCCTCAGCAAAGAACTCGCTCTCGCCCCCGAGGCAAAAGGGCCGAGCCTTCATGTTAATCTGTCCCCTGTTCCCGGCCGGGGACGCGATCGAAAATTTCCAGTGCCTTCTCATGCCGTCCGTGCGCCGAGTTTAAGGCGCCCGGATGGGGTGCCAGAGAATGGCCACGAAGCGATTCGGTCCCGGAGGGACGGCTGAAAGACACACCCCAAGACCGTGAGGACGATGCAAAACCGAATGACAGTCGAGCCAGTGTCGTCCCCTCTTCTACCTGTTTCCGGGTTGCGCGAATCGCTTCGCTTTCAACTCCGTGACCTCGACTCATCTCTTTTAGGCTATACTCAAGTTAGATGGAGAATGAATCCAAGGCGTCGTTTGCCATTATCCGGTACAACTGGCGAACCTATGAATCGGGGGGCGTCATGGAAGTCGTGAAGGGTCGTGAAAACGCCACCCAAGCCATCGAGCGTCTGGGCGGGACACAGAATAAGGAAGATTGGAATCAGGGCTGGCGCTATTTCGCCGAGATCACGGACTTGAAGCCGGGCATGGATCCCGGCAAGGCCACCAATCTCCGACAGGTGAGCCTCGATCTCCGCGAATCAGAGGGTTGAACGGTAGCCGCCTCTAGCCTCCCACCTGGCGCAATCATGACCGCCCCTCCGCCTGCCATCGCACAGAAAAGCTGCCTGCAAAACAAAACGCCCCAGACTCCGGTTAGAGTCTTGGGACGCTCCGCTGAACAGCCCTCCCCCGAGTACTGCTCAACAACAACGTAAAGCCACGCGGGAATTCGGGGAATGGCCCGCACGTGCTATCGAACCCACACCGACGGGCCGACCATCCCGAAAACGCACCTCCGAAGGCTCCAACAGCTCACGGCTCCGTACGCACTCGCCTCTGTTGCCGCAAACCAATGTGATGTTCGTCACGCCCTTCGCGGCCTTCCTTTGCCCTTTGATGCGGTTAAAAGACTTTGACTGCTCTCGGCTCCACCAAAGCACACCGCCGCCCAGGCAGCCTAGCGCCCCCATCTTGCACCCCACCGCACACTCGTGTACAAGCATTGCCCATGAACCGCCTCCTGCTAGGCACACTCTGCGGAATCGCATTCGGCATCATCGATGTCCTGATGACCGTCTATGGCAACCACCCCGAGCGCAACACCGGAATGTTGCTGCAAGCCTTCTCCAGCCGTTTCGCCATTGGCTTGCTGGCCGCGAATGTTTCCTTGCGCGTCCACCCCGTGCTGGCGGGCGCCATCGTCGGCGTGCTAATCAGCCTCCCCGACGCCTTCGCCCTCAAAGCCTACGTCGGAATTCTCGGCACCGGCCTACTCTTCGGCGCGCTGACCGGTTGGGCCGCCAAGATGTGGGGGACGTAGTGCGGGCACCTGGGAATTCCGCTGAGATCGGGTCCTTCCGCCATCTCCATAGCCGAACTCTTACTCGCCATGCCTGAATCCTACAATCGCATCGCCGGTCAAAGCGTCGAACGCCTCGCCGCGCTCAGTGACGGGATCTTCGCCGTAGCCATGACCCTGCTCGTGCTCGACCTGAAAGTCCCCGCCACCGAAGCCGTCCACAGCCAGCACGACCTCTGGCGCGCCCTGATCACGCTCTCCCCGCGCCTCCTCATGTTCATGATGAGCTTCCTCACCCTCGGCATCTTCTGGGTGGGCCAACAAACCCAGCTCAACCATCTCGAGCGGTCCGACCGTGCCCTGTCCTGGATCCACCTCGCCTTCCTGTCGGTAGTTTCTCTCATACCGTTCTCCACCGCGTTCCTCGCGGAATTCATCGAGTACCGTCTCGCGCTGCTGGTCTACTGGCTGAACATTCTCCTTCTCGGAACCACCTTGTATTTCACGTGGTTGTGCGCCTTGGAAAAAAGCCTCGTCAAAGCCGACCTCGCGCCCGCGATCTCCGCCGCCATCAAGCGCCGCATCCTGGTCGGCCAATCCCTCTACGCCCTGGGCGCCCTGCTCTGCCTGTTCAACACTTATTGGAGCATCGCCTTCATCGTCCTGGTGCAACTCAACTACGCCATCGCGCCCCGCCTGGGCCGGCGCTCCCTTCCGTGACCATCCGACCGACGACTCCACAGTCGTATCGATGACCTTCGGAAGGTCGGCTGGAGAGAGTCTGTGGCGTGCTTAGGCGTAATTGAAACGCGGCGCCCCGCGGCTGGCCACTTCTTGCCCGTATTCCACCCATGGTGCGATGTCGCCGGAAATCGCATGGCAATTATTCCTGCACCTCGAAGTCTCGAAGTCTGGGGGCTCCGTGAACGCCACACGTTCGGCATGTTAGACTTTTGAGTTTCCTGCAATGAGGAGCTTCATCGCATGGCCGACAAAACCGAAATCCGTCACACTCTGAGCGAACAGCAGGCTCGCCAGCTCGCGAACGTCACCAAGAGCGTTCCCATGATGCAGGCGATCACGCCGCGCTGGCTGGCCACCTTCCTGTCGTGGGTCCCCGTCGAAGCGGGCACCTACCGCGTGAACCGGGTCACGCCCACCCGCCCCGACACGCGCACGGTCGAGTGCAGCCCCGGCGCCGAGGTCGACCTGCCCGAGATCTACGTCGATTACGACGAGAAGCCTCGTGAGTACACCCTGAGCGCGGTGACCACTGTCCTCGACCTGCAGACCCGCATCTCCGACATGTACCGCAGCCCGCATGACCAGATCCGCGAGCAGCTGCGCCTCATCATCGAAAAAGTCAAGGAACGCCAGGAGAGCGAACTCGTCAACAATAAAGAGTACGGTCTCCTGCACAACGTCGATTCCTCGATGCGCGTGAAGCCGAGGAAAGGCGCTCCCACGCCCGACGACCTCGATGAGCTGATCGCCAAAGTCTGGAAGGAGCCTGCCTTCTTCCTCGCGAATCCACACGCGATCGCCGCCTTCGGACGCGAGTGCACGCGCCGCGGTGTCCCTCCACCGACGGTCACGCTCTTCGGCTCACCGTTCCTGACCTGGCGCGGCATCCCCCTTGTTCCCTCCGACAAGCTGGCCGTCAAGGAAGAAAAGACCAGCATCTTACTGCTGCGTACCAGCGAAAAGAAGCAGGGCGTCGTCGGACTGTTCCAGCCCGGCATTCCTGGCGAAGTCTCGCCCAGCCTTTCGGTCCGTTTCATGGGCATCAACCACAAGGCGATCGCCTCGTACCTGATCTCGCTCTACTGCTCGGTGGCAGTCCTCACCGAAGACGCCCTCGGCGTGCTCGAGAACGTGAGTGTGGACCAATACCATGAGTACAACAAGTGATCCGTTCTCGGTGAGCCTGCCCGCTCCTGACGCAGGGGCTGGAAGCGTGCCACAAAACCTCCCCGGCGGGATGGCCGCACTGCCCGACCCGGCGGTGATCGCCCGCCTCGCCAACCAGTTCTTCGCCGCGCTCCCGGGAAATGCCTCGCCTGCGGGCGCTCCGTCCGCATGGGCTCCCTCTTCCACGCCGCCCACCGAAGCGGCTCTCCCGGCGCTTCCGGCTGCCGCCGCCGGAGCCGGCGCTCTTGCCCCCAAGACTCCCGATGTGCCGACCGCTCTACCGGGCGAGTTCGTCTATTTCCTCGAGGGAGCGAAAATGTCGCCGCTCTCCGTCACGCCCTCGTTCCCCTCGCTGCCCGAAGTGTTCTCGTTCCCGGGAGTGCCCGGCGCACAATCACCACCGAATGTCCCCGGCGCTCCGGCCTCGAATCCCACCCCGCAGGCCGAGTCGGATCTGCGCGCCATTCCGAGCTCGTCACCGAGCGCGAGCGCCCTTTCTCCCAGTGCGTCGAACGCCGCTCTGCCGGCAACCTCGCCCGGCTTCTCGTCCTACTTTTTCGATGGAGAGAAGACTCTGCCGCTCACCGATACTCCCTCGTTTCCCGCCGTGAGCGAAATGTTTTCCTTCCCGGGCGTGCCCGGCGCGCAATCGTTCCCGAGCGTTCCGGGCCCCCCGTCATCGCCGACGGAACCCAATCTTGGCGCACTCTCAAAGACAGGATTGGCTCCAGCCGTGCCCGGAACCTCGGCCTTCACGCCTGCCGGTGAGAAATCCACGCCGGCAGCCACGGCGACACCTCGGATCGAAACCTTCGAGTTCCGCCCGGACCTGGTTCCGTCTCTGGGTCTGTCCGCGCGCCCGTTTGACCCGCATCTGATCCGGCGCGATTTTCCAATTCTTCAGGAACAAGTCAACGGACGTCCCCTAGTCTGGCTCGACAACGCCGCCACAACCCAGAAACCCAACGCTGTTATCGACCGCCTCTCCTACTTCTACCGCCACGAGAACTCGAACATTCACCGCGCCGCTCACACCCTCGCCGCGCGCGCCACGGATGCCTACGAGAGCGCGCGCGAAAAGGTTCGCCGTTTCCTCAACGCTTCTTCCACGCGCGAGATCATCTTCGTCCGCGGCACCACCGAAGCCATCAATCTCGTGGCCCAAAGCTGGGGCCGCCGCCACGTCCAGAAAGACGACGAAGTCGTCATCACCTGGCTCGAGCACCACGCTAACATCGTCCCCTGGCAGCAGTTGTGTTCGGAGAAAGGCGCCCGCCTGCGCGTCGCGCCTGTCGATGACCGAGGCCAAGTCATTCTCGAAGAGTACGAGAAGCTGCTGGGCCCGCGCACCCGCCTGGTCTCCTTCAGCCAGGTGTCGAACGCCCTAGGCACGATCACCCCCGCGCGCGAGATGGTCGAAATCGCCCATCGCTACGGCGCTCGCGTCCTGGTCGATGGCGCCCAGGCCGTTTCCCACATGCAGGCCGACGTCCAACTCCTCAATTGCGACTTCTACGTCTTCTCCGGCCACAAGATCTTCGGGCCCACCGGCATCGGGGTGGTCTTCGGGAAGCTCGATGTCCTCGATAACACTCCGCCCTGGCAAGGCGGCGGCAACATGATTACGGATGTCAGTTTCGAGAAAACCACCTATCAGGTGCCGCCGGGCCGCTTCGAAGCTGGCACCGGCAATATCGCAGACGCCATCGGACTAGGTGCAGCACTCGACTACGTCCAGGAAATCGGCCTCGAGAGTATCTCTCGCTACGAACACGACCTGCTGACCTACGCCACCACCGGCCTCAACACGGTACCCGGCCTGCGTCTCATCGGCACCGCCGCCGAGAAAGCCGGAGTGCTCTCCTTCGTGCTCGACGGATTCCGCACCGAGGACGTCGGCACGGAACTCAGTCAGGAAGGCATCGCCGTGCGCGCCGGCCACCACTGCGCCCAACCCATCCACCGCCGTTTCGGCGTAGAAAGCACAGTCCGCCCGTCGCTCGCGCTCTACAACACCTGCGAAGAAATCGACGCCCTGGTCGCCGCCCTCCTCCGAATCCAATCCGGCCGAGGTCATCGCGGCCTGTAGATGTGGTCCACGTCGCGGCACAGGCTGAGGAGAAAACTTAGGATTTGTACCAAGGCACGCCTTCAGACGTCCCGCAAGTGCCGTCTGACGAAGGCGCCTTTAGGCGCTAGCTCGGTTTTCATCCCCGGTCTCGCCCCGCCATTGCTATCTTCTTATATGTGCTTTATGTTGACCCCGTGCCCATCGCTGCACGAATCCGATCATTCCCGCAACGCTACGCGATTGCCCTGCTCACCGTAGCCGCGGCCCTGGTCGCCACTCTGTTGCTGCGGCGCTTCTTCCCCTATCCCTTCCTGTTCCTGTTTTTCGGCGCGGTCATGGCGAGTGCATGGTTTGGAGGCACGGGCCCAGGGCTGTTCTCAGTTCTGATCTCCACGCTGGTGGTGGACTACTTCTTCGTGCCTCCCTTTCATTCGCTAGCCATCAGCACATCTGCCGAAGCCTATTTCGCCGCCTTCGTCGCCTGCGCTCTGGTGGCCAGCTGGGTGAGTTCTTCCAAGAAGAAGAGTGAAGTGGCCCTCAAGCACGGCCTCGACCGATTGGAAATCCGGGTGTCCGAGCGCACTGCGGAGCTCATGAAGACGCAAGCCGAGCTTGCCCACCTTTCCCAGGTCCTGAGCATGGCGGAACTCACCGCCTCCATCGCCCATGAAATCAATCAGCCGCTCACCGCAGTGGTCACCCACGGGCACGCCTGCGTCGAGTGGCTCTCGGCCAGTCCTCCCAACCTCGAGAAGACTCGCCAAACCATCGAACGGATGATTCAGGACGGTACCCGGGCCGGGGCCGTGCTCAGCCGTATTCGCGCGCTGTTCAAGAAGGAGGCCCCTGCCAAGGACTGGTTCGACATGAACGAGGTCATCCACGAACTCACCGTGTTCCTGCGCGACGAAGCCGTCCGCCGACGCATCTCTATCCGAACCGACCTGGTCCCCGGTCTGACCAAGGTCAAAGCCGACCGGGTGCAGTTGCAACAGGTCGTGCTGAACCTCATGATGAATGGCATGGATGCCGTGGCGGAGACCACCGGACGCCCCAGGGAACTGCTCATCAGTGCGCGCGAAGAAGACTCCGAGCTGCTCGTCCGCGTAGAAGACTCCGGCATCGGCCTCAACGCCGAGACCGCCGAGAAGATCTTCCAACCCTTCTTCACCACCAAGCCCCATGGTATTGGCATGGGCCTCTCCATCAGTCGTTCGATCATCGAATCCCACGAGGGACACCTGTGGGCGGTTCCGCGCCCCACGGGCGGCGCTGTCTTCCAGTTCACTCTGCCGATTCGTCCGAAAGAGTCCGATGCCTGAACCGCGCCCCACGATTTTCGTAGTCGATGATGACGCATCCGTCCGCGACGCGATCAGCAATCTCCTCGAGTCAGTCGGCCTTCAGGCGCAGCTCTTCGGCTCCACCGAAGAATTCCGGAATGCTCCCCGGCCGGACGCCCCCAGCTGCCTTGTACTCGATGTCCGGCTTCCCGGCGTCAACGGCCTCGATTTCCAGGAAGTGCTCGAAAAGGCTAGCATCTTCATTCCCATTATCTTCATCACCGCCCACGGCGATGTACCCATGACCTCGCGCGCGATGAAGGCAGGCGCGATCGAGTTTCTGATGAAGCCCTTCCAGAAGGAAGACCTCCTGGCCGCGATTGATCAAGGTCTGGAACGCGATCGTGTCTGGCGTGAAGAAGACGCGCAAATTTCTTCTCTCCGCGAACGGTTTCGGCAACTCACCTCCCGCGAACGGGAAGTGATGGACCTGGTGGTCACCGGCCTGATCAACAAGCAGATCGGTGCCCAACTCGGATTGAGCGAAGTCACGGTAAAAATCCATCGCGGTCGTATGATGCAGAAAATGCAGGCATCTTCCCTCGCCCAGTTAGTACGAATGTCCGACAAACTCAAACCGC
>DASQPN010000111.1:0-14790 GCA_035643915.1 Terriglobales bacterium
AGGGATGCTATCGGTGGAGGGCGTGCGTGAATGGGCGGACGCGCTGGTGCCGAAGGAAGATGACCCTGAGGCGCTGGTCCAATCGCTGGAGAAAGAACTAAACTAACGGACCACCCTGACCCTGCCGTTTAACTTCAAGAACACGGTTTGCGGCCTGCTCGAAAACGCGAGTCGCTCCCCCAAAACCAGGACCTCACCCGGAACAATGACCCTGACAACGACAATGACGAAGACCATGACGACTCGCCACGCTGTTTGTGGTACTCAACGCTAACCCCCACGGGATGAGTGTGATCCGAAACCAACCGGGGGTCTTGGGCGCACCAACAATCCGGACATGTGGCACGGTGACGGTGGTCACGGGGCAAGGCTTTGCCCCTCATGAGCAGCTGGCGATCTACAAGCAGACCCGTCCGTCTTTCGTGCACGAAACGGATACTACGGGCAGCTGTCTGGGTGTCCCGTCCGCTGTTAGGACCGGGGACCCTTGTCCGGGATAGTCACCATTTTCGAGACCGGACCGACATCGGGGTTGAAGGCCACCACCACCTTTACCGTAACCCCCTGAAGGCGCTCGGGCCGGCAACTGCTGCAGCCCCTTTGCGTCGGTCTAATCTCGCGGAGGTCTCTCCAAAGCTCCGTTTTGAGAGGGGGGTGTTGCTCGGGCGGGTGCGCCTGCTCGGTCGGACGGGTGACCGATTGCCCGGGCAGCATGGCGACTCGCCCTGGGGAGCGGCCCTGCGGAGCGAGTCGCGCTAGTCGGAAATCCTGTAGTCGCTGGCTTCGCGGCAGGCGCTGCAGTAGTAGAGACCGTCTTCCCAGAGGCGAACGTCGAGTTGTCCCTGGCAGAAGGTGCAGTACTTTTCACAGTCGCAACGCTCCTCGATTTGTTCACACTGTCCGCAACGGGGTTTGGTCTTGCTAGTCATAGTCAAACTTTAGCGCTGATACAGCGGGGCGGGGAACGTGCCGTTGGTAACCATCCAAGGCACTCAATCACAGGGGACACAGAGGATCGCTGAGGAACTCTGGAGCGGGATTCGCTTCCCCCGCCGCCGTTCCCCGCTTCGGCAAGGGTCAGCCGCAGGTGATTGCAGATTTCTTCCCCTTGGGATCCACTGCGCCCCCTAGGGTTATAACCTTTCCCGGTTTGACCGTCCGAAAAAGCGCGTGATAGGGTTATCCGTTCCACCACTTCGCAGACCAGCCACTGCGCATCCGATTGAGGGAATCTACTTGCCTGCAGTCGAGGCGATCACGCCGACCATCCGCAAGACCGCACTGAACTCCGTCCATCGCCAGATGGGCGCAAAGATGGTCGAATTCAACGGGTGGGACATGCCGGTAGAGTATCCGTCCGCCGGCGGCATCATGGCGGAGCACAACGCCGTCCGCACAGGTGTGGGAATCTTCGACGTAAGCCACATGGGGGACATCCGGCTGTCTGGGCCGGAGGCGCTGGCGGCGGTGCAGCACATTTCGATGAACGATGCTGCGCGGCTGGCGGTTGGGCAGGCGCAATACTCGGCCCTGCTGTATCCGGAAGGGACGTTCGTCGACGATGTGATCGTGCATCGGCTGGGTGAGAACGACTATCTGCTGGTGATCAACGCTGGCACGCGCGAGAAAGACTTCAACTGGGTTCGGGACAATACCCACGATTTCAACTGCGGCGTCGAACATCTCTCGGACGACTTCACACAGATCGCGATCCAGGGACCGAGGGGCGTGAACCTGCTGCAGAAGCTGACGGATGCGGATCTGGCGACGGTGAAGTTCTATTGGGTGACTCGCGCCACGGTGTGCGGGCTCAAGAACATCTTGATCGCACGCACGGGCTATACCGGCGAAGATGGGTTTGAGATCTACATCCCAGCCGACGAAGCCACCAGCGTAAGGGTATGGAACGAGATTCTGCAGGCTGGCAAGGAGTTTGGGGTGGTCCCCTGCGGCCTCGGTTCGCGCAACACCCTGCGCCTCGAAGCTAAGCTGCCGCTTTACGGGCACGAAATCTCAGACACCATCAATGTCTGGGAGGCCGGCCTTGACCGCTTCTGCAAGATGGAGAAGCCGGACTTTATTGGCCGGGCGGCGCTGGAGACGGCCAAGCGACTCGGGTTGAAGCGGAAGCTGGTGGGGCTCGAGATGGTTGAGCGTGGGATTGCCCGCGATGGGTACAGGATTCTCGATGATGGGGGGAAAGAGACTGGGTACGTCACCAGTGGATCACCGGCGCCGTTTCTCAAGAAGAGTATTGCCCTGGCTTACGTGCCGCCTGGATTCGCAGAAGTGGGCACCGCCGTGAAGGTGGAGATCCGCGGGCTGGGCGTGAAGGCGCAAGTGGTCCCGACACCGTTTTATAAACGGCCGAGGAACAGTTAACAACCGAGTCCACAGAGGAACGCAGAGGAGTGCTTGTCGAAGCCAGAAGGCTGCGGGGAAATCCCTGAGAGCGCAGCGCATAAAGGAGTTAGTGACATTGCGGCGGTTACGCCACGCCTGAAGGCGTGCCCCGATCGAAGATCGGCGTTTTTCCGCAAGGCTGTGAAGGCATGTCCGGATGCGAATCGAGAGTTGCTCCGCAGCCTGCTAGAAGCAGGAAGCGAAAAGCTAAAGAGCCAGGAGCTAGAAGGTAGATGCCCTATCCAACTGACCGGAAGTACACCAAAGAACACGAATGGATCAAGGTCGATGGTTCCAACGCCACCATCGGCGTCACCCACTACGCGCAGGACTCGCTGGGTGACATTGTCTTTGTGGATTTACCGAAGTCGGGTTCGGAGATCACTCAGGGCAAGACCTTTGGCACGGTGGAGTCCGTAAAGGCGGTTTCCGATCTCTATGCGCCCGCGACCGGCGAGGTCACGGACGTCAATGCAGAGCTGGCGACTGCGCCGGAAAAGATCAACAAGGATGCAAACAACACCTGGATGATCAAAGTTACGCTCAAGAATCCAGCCGAACTGAGCGGCCTGCTTTCGGCCGCGGATTACGAGAAGTTCGTAAGCGAAGAGAGCGGGCACTAAAACATTGCCACTCGCCAATTGCCAAGTTTTAATTGAGAAGCCTGCTACCCGGAGTGCGCTTTGCACTTGGCAATCGGCAATGGAAAATGGTCCTCAATCGTTCTGCCTTCGTTGACATCTATATAAAGTTCCTATGCGCTATTTACCTAAATCTCCCGCAGACCGTGAGGCGATCCTGAAGGCGATCGGCGCGCGCTCGATCGATGATCTATTCGCGCCCATTCCCGCCGAGTATCGCCTCAATCGCGACCTGAAGATTCCGCGCCAGATGGCGGAGTCGGAAATTGTCGATTGGTTCCGCCAGCGTTCGAAGGAAAACGGCCTAGACTACACGAGCTTTCTGGGCGCCGGGGCCTACATGCACTACCGCCCGGTGATCATCGATTCACTGATCTCGCGCGGTGAGTTCCTCACCGCCTACACGCCCTACCAGGCCGAGATTTCCCAGGGAACGCTGCAAGCCATCTTCGAATTTCAGACCATGATCTGCGAGTTGACCGGCATGGAAGTGGCCAATGCGTCCATGTATGACGGGTCGACGGCCACGGCTGAGGCGGCGATGATGGCGGTTCGCGTAACCGGACGCAGTTCGGTAGTCGTTGCCCAGAGCCTGCATCCGGAGTATCGGGAAGTTTTGGCTACTTACGCGCATCACCAGGGCATGCCGTTGGTGACGGGGGGATTCACCGATGCCGGTCGGCTGAACCTGAAAGAGCTCGAACAATCCATTACGCCGGACACGGCTTGCGTGCTGATCCAGTCACCCAATTTCTTCGGGACCGTGGAAGATGTGGCCGCCCTGGGCGAGATTGCGCACCAGCACGGCGCGCTGCTGGTGGTTTCGATCGCGGAGGCGGTGTCGCTCGGAATCGTCGAGCCGCCGCGCGAAGCTGACATTGTCGCCATGGAAGCGCAATCGTTCGGCGTACCGCTCGGATTTGGCGGTCCCTACTGCGGGGTGATCGCCACGCGCGAGAAGTTCGTGCGCCACATGCCGGGGCGGCTGGCCGGGCAAACCACCGACCGTAACGGCAAACGGGGCTTCGTGCTCACGCTGGCCACGCGCGAACAGCACATTCGCCGCGAGAAGGCCACCTCCAACATCTGCACCAACCAGGCTCTGGTGGCGCTGATGGTCAACATTTTTATGACGGTGTACGGCAAAGTGGGGTTGAGAGAACTTGCCAAGCAGAACCTCGCGAAGACCGCTTACGCGGCCGACCAGTTCGGCAGACACGCCCGGGTGCTGTTCCCGGGCGCTCCGCGCTTCAACGAATTCGTGGTCGAAACCAGCGAAGACCCTTACGTGATCAACAGCCGTCTGCTGGGGCACAAGCTGGTCGGCGGTCTGCCGCTCAAGAAATTTTATCCGGAACTGGGCAATGCAGCACTCTGGTGCTGTACCGAGATGACCACGCGGACGGCGATCGATACCGCGGTCGGCATGCTGGCCGAAAGCGAAGCCGAGGAACCTAGCGGCGAGCACGCCGTGGAAGAGGTGGCGCGATGAAGCATGTAACCCGCAAAGCCACCCGGCATGTCAATCAGAACGAAGGCCTCATTTTCGAAAAGTCTTCTCCGGGGAAAGCCGCGTGGAAACTGCCCCTGCTCGATGTCCCGGAAGTGAACACCGCCAAACTCCTTGGAACCGCCGAACGCAAGGACGTCGGTCACATGCCCGAGGTCAGTGAGATCGAGATCATCCGCCACTTCACGCGGCTTTCCACCTGGAACTACGCGATTGACCTAGGCATGTACCCGCTGGGCTCGTGCACCATGAAGTACAACCCGCGCGTGAATGAAGTGGTGGCGCGTCTGGAGGGCCTGGCCAACGGGCATCCTTACCAGCCCGAAAAGATTTCCCAAGGGGCGCTGCGCATCCTCAAGACGCTGACCGAATGCCTGCTCGAGATCACCGGCATGGATGCGATCACGTTGCAACCCGCCGCCGGAGCACACGGGGAACTCGCAGGCCTGCTGATGGTGCGCGCCTACCACCACGCGAAGGGCAATCCCCGCAAGAAGGTGTTGATCCCGGATTCAGCCCATGGCACGAATCCCGCGACGGCGGCGATGGTCGGCTATTCGGTCGAGAATCTGAAATCGAACGAGCGTGGCATGGTGGAGGTCTCGGCGCTCGAAGCGCAGATGAACGAGGACGTCGCCGCCCTCATGCTGACCAATCCGAACACGCTGGGCGTTTTCGAACAGGAGATCCACACGATCGCCGAGATCATACACGCCAAGGGCGGCCTGCTCTACATGGACGGCGCCAATATGAACGCACTGGTGGGCAAGGTCCGTCCGGGCGATTTCGGCGTGGACGTCATGCACCTGAACCTGCACAAGACGTTCTCGACGCCCCACGGCGGCGGCGGCCCAGGCTCGGGTCCAGTCGCGGTAAAACAGGCGCTTGAGCCGTTTCTGCCGAAACCTGTGGTCGTCAACAAAAGCGACGGCACGCTGGCGTTCGAGTACAATCGCCCGCAGTCGGTCGGACGCGTACGTTCGTTTTACGGAAACTTCGGGATGTTTGTCCGCGCGCTGGCCTACATCTTAGCCAACGGCCCCGACGGCCTGCGCCAGACCACCGAAGACGCGGTCCTGAACGCGAACTACATCCGCAAAGGACTGGAAGGCGTCTACGATCTGCCCTACTCCACGCCCAGCATGCATGAAGTGGTCTTTAGCGACAAACTGCAAGCGAAGAAAGGCGTGAAGACGATGGACATCGCCAAGCGCCTGATCGACTACGGCTTCCACCCCTACACGACGGCTTTCCCGCTCATCGTGCCGGGCGCGCTCATGATCGAGCCTACGGAGAGCGAAGGCAAAGAAGAGATGGATCTCTTCGTCGAGGCGATGAAGTCGATCGCCGAGGAAGTGGAAGAAGATGCGCAGACCGTGCTGGACGCGCCCCACACCACGCGCGTCTCACGCCTGGATGAAACGGCTGCGGCCCGGAAGCCGGTGTTGCGGTGGAAACCGGCCTGAGTCTAGCCACACCTGAGTCGAACCACAGAGGGCACAGGGGATCACGAGAGATTGTTCATTTTTCAATCCTCGATTGTCGATCGGATCGGAAACCTGCTCGCCGGCAAAATTGTATCCGAAACATTTCATGATCGAAGTCTCCACATCCCCTGTGTACCTCTGTGCCCTCTGTGGTAGTAAGGCCTGGTCTATTGCTTCTCGGAGATCTCGATCGTCGCCCGCGTGTTCTCCCAATCCAGATACATGTGGCAACCGTTGCCCATCTCGTGGAAGGAGATGGTGAAGTTCTCCACCGGACCGCTGGTCTTCGAGATACTCATATCGAAGCGGCCCAGTTCATCGCCTTCGTACTTGTAGGGAATACCCCACTCTGCATTCTTCTTGTTGACGATCAGCAGCCACTTGTTCTGGTTGGGAACTGTGAAGATGGTGTAGCTGCCCGCGGGAATGTCTTTGCCGCCGATGCTCAAGTTGGCATCGCTCACGAAAGTGGTTGCCTCATTTGCGCCCGTACGCCAAACCTGCCCGTAGGGGACAAGTCCTCCGTAGATCTGACGGCCCTTTGCGCGGGGACTTGAATAGTCCACCCTGATGCTCTTGCCGTCAGCGAACTTGCACTGCGCACTGGCGGGTGGGCTGGGGCGCTGCTTCTCTTGCGCAACGGCGAACAGGGTGAGAGACAGGATGGTGAACATCAGGAAGGCATGTTTTCGCATGAATTCTCCTTTTTTGAGCGCTTAGCCCTTGGCGTTTAGGACTCGCCATTCAGCAAGCAGCACACACGATCAGGCATTGGACGTGCGAGACGAGATTGGGTGATCGTGGGACGTGCCTTGCCCGTTGAAAGGCCAAATGCCAAGTGTCAACCGCTAAGAGCTGTTTTGCGCCGGGTCATTATCCTCCACCGACCGCACACGTTACAATCGACCCATGCCGGTATTCGACGAAAAGCAGGAAGAACTGGAACACTACCAGACCATGATGGGAGTTCCGCGCGGGCGTTTGGCGGTTACGATGGATCTGGTGACCGACGCGATGTCACTGGTTGGGCAACACGGCGTCTATTGCCAGAGCCAGCGCTGGCCGGGGAAACCCGTGATGGATATACAGATCGTGATGAAGAGTCTCGCCGACGCGAAGGAACTCATCCAGAGCGTGATGGAAGAGCTGAAGAGAAAGAACTAACGGCAGAGTTTCGCCGGAGGCGGAACTCTTTACAGTGCATCAAGATCAGTGCAATCTCATCCCAAAAACAAACCACGAAGGGCAACCAAAGTGTGCACGAAGTTTCATGAAGGGAAGCCCTTAGACACTCGCAGACGGAAGTATCGTGGCCTCAGACCGCTACGGCTTCACCGTGACCATCACCACTCCGTGCGATGGCACCGAAGCGGAGAACTTCCCTGTGAATCTTCCCAGGTCTTTTTTCTGCCAAAGATCTCGTACCGGCGCCGACAGATGATTCGGGTACTCGAGATCTTCCCAATGGACGGCAATCTCTTGCTCCGCGCTCCCCCGATTGAATAAGATGACTGCCCGGCTGCCGTCGTGCAGCGGCCTCGCCCATACCTCCAGGTCGCCGTCTTTCCAGACACGCCGCCCCTCACGCCCCAGCGAATCCTGGCTGACTGCAATCACTTCCTGGTTCGTGAGAATCTCCTGGATTTCAGGCTTCATGTCGCGCAGATCATTGCCCGCCATAAGCGGGGCCGCAAGCAACGCCCACAGGCTGAAGTGCGAGCGGTACTCGGTGGTTGTCATCCCGCCATTGCCGACTTCCAGCATGTCAGGATCGTTCCAATGGCCTGGCCCGGCGAACGATTCGAGGCCCACTTGCTGATCCACGATGTCGACCATCCCGTACCCGCAACAACCGCCATCCTGCCATTTGATCTTGCCTTGCCACTTGTCTTGGATATCGCCGGTGGTGCGCCACAGGTTGCCGCCGACTTCTTTGCCCCATAGCCACGGCTTGGCCGTGCCCCACTCGCAGATGCTCAGCCCGATGGGCCGGCCGGTGGTGTCAAGCGCGTTGCGAATGTTCGCGTACGAAGACCGCGCATCCTGCGAGGTGGTGTTGCACCAGTCGTATTTCAGATAGTCAACTCCCCAGGCCGCGTACTTGAGGGCATCCTGGTATTCGTGTCCCAGCCCGCCAGGGCGCCCGGCGCAGGTCTTCGAGCCCGCATCCGAATAAATTCCGAATTTCAGCCCGAGCGAGTGCACGTAGTCCGCCAGCGGCTTGATACCTCCCGGAAAGCGCTGCGGGTCGGGGACGATGTTGCCGTCCGGGTCGCGCGCCACTTGCCAACAATCGTCGATGACGACGTACTGGTAGCCCGCATCCTTCATGCCGGATTTCACCATGCCGTCGGCCATGCCGCGGATCATTTCGTCGCTGACGTTGCAGCCGAACTTGTTCCAGCTGTTCCAGCCCATCGGTGGAGTCAGCGCGAGAGAGGCTGACGGACTTGGGCTCTGCGCAAAGAGCACTGTTTGGACCAGCACAGTGAGAATTGCGATCAGGACTTGTGTCATCGATTTCATGAGCCGAGCCTCGAAAGTGCCGTGACCTTTGTATCAGAGCGACGGATCGGGGAAAAGGACGCCAGTCAGGCTTCCGTTCCAGAGCGATTCTGTGGAGCTTTCTTCGGATCACTGCGGTCCGGGGTTGCGGTTTGCCGCCTATCTTCAGAACGAATTCGCAACACTTGCAACTCCCGATTGCGGAGCTGTTCAGTCAAAAGCTCGCGATTACTGTCGATGAAACGGTTCCACGAAGGAGAGTTCCAAGCTGTCGGGATGGGGATGGTCCCCCGAGCGCGCTTCCGAAACTTTGCGGAATCACCCGCGGATTCCTCCGGCCCCAGACTCGCCCTCCGCCGGTCCGTGAAAAGCACAATCGAGCGCAGCTTGGAAAACACGAGCAGGTCGGAGGGAGCAGTCTGCCCTCGCAGAAAATGTAAGCATCTCCTGGGTAGATGGATCCAGAACGTTGGCCAGAGACGCCTGCCAGCGGCCCGAAGGAATGGATTTCAGCGTACGGCCGGCCCCCAACCAGGTTGGCGGCAGGCGTGACGTAGGCCGCGAAGTCATCCTGCACGAACACCTGGCCGGGCGTAAGTCCGAGGAAATAGGAAGCGGCGACAATCGCTCCACTCTCCGGGTAAGCCCAGCAGTGGGGCATGAAAGAAGCAGGCTGCGCGGTCAGCGCCGGTTGCCGGCGTGGGGGAAGGGGCTGTTTTTCCAGGGCGGCGCAATGGTAATGCAGACGGAGAAGTTTGAGGAGTTTTGATCCTTAGCTATTAAGACGAGCAGAAGGACACCGTCCCGATCGGGACGCTGCTTCCGAGGCTACCTGCGCCGTCTCGAAAGCCATGGGTGCCGTTCGCCCTCTTACTTTGGATCCCCTGTGTGCTTTGATGTGGTTAAGCTGTTAGCCTAGGCCAGGGTATACTTGCCCACTTCGATCACCCGTTGCGCGATCCGCTGGCGCAGTTCGATCGTGTTGAACGGTTCGTACTTCGCCAACCGCCGCAGTATGGCTAGCTGCGTCCGTAGCATGTCGCCTTCGGCCACGGCGGCGATGACTTTCTTCGCGGCCGCTTCGGTCTTCTCCATCGCCTGCGTCAGGTAGACGCGGGTCATGGCCAGCGCCAGTGTCGCGCCCTCCTCCCCCTTGCTCTCGACCAGCTTTTGCGCGCGGAGCACAGACGATTCCATCGCGTACGTCTCGATCGTCATGTCGGCGATGGCGCCCATCACTTCCTGCTGGTCCTGAATTTCCTGCATGTATTTCTGCGTGGCCGATCCAGCGGCGAAGAGCGCAAGCTTCTTGGCCTGCGCGACCAGCTTGCGTTCTGCCGCCAGTGGCCCTTCGAGATCCTCGCCCATGGTTGGCCCGGAGAGCACTTCATCCATCAGCTTCTTGATGGCAGGCATGAGCGGCAACTGGCCCGACATCGCCCGTTTCAGCAGGAAGCCGGTGATGATCAGCCGGTTGATTTCGTTCGTGCCCTCGAAGATGCGGTTGATGCGGGCATCGCGATAAGCGCGTTCGGCCGGGTATTCTTCGACGAAGCCGTAGCCAGCGTAGATCTGCATGGTCTCGTCGACCACGTAGTCGATCATCTCCGAGCCCCACACCTTAATGATCGAGCATTCGACCGCATACTCCTCGATCGCCTTACGCGTCTCCTTGCTTGCGTCGGCGCCGGACTTGTCGACTTCGTCCAACGCAACGTCCATCATACCGACGGTGCGGTAAACCATCGATTCGCCCACATAGATGAGCGTTGCCATGTTGGCCAGTTTCTCGCGCACCAGGCCGAAGTCAGCGATGACTTTGCTGAACGCCTTGCGCTGTTTTGCATAGCCGATGGCATTCTCGATCGAGACGCGTGCCCCGCCTACGCACATCGCGCCCAGTTTGAAGCGGCCGATGTTCAGAATGTTGAAGGCAATTACGTGTCCCTTGCCAATTTCGCCCAGGAGGTTTTCGACCGGGACCTTGCAGTCGTTGAGGATGATGGGGCACGTGGACGATCCGCGAATGCCCATCTTGTGCTCTTCCGCGCCCACCGAGAACCCAGGGTAGTCGCGCTCCACGAGGAAGGCAGAAAACTTCTCGCCATCGACTTTCGCAAACACCGTGAACAGGTCGGCGAAGCCGGCGTTGGTAATCCACATCTTCTCGCCGTTCAGGATGTAGTGCTTGCCATCTTTCGAAAGTTCGGCGCGGGCGCGGCAGTTCATAGCGTCAGAGCCGGAAGTCGACTCGGAAAGCGCGTACGCCCCAACAATCTCGCCCGCCCCGAGCCTCGGCAGATATTTCCTCTTTTGCTCTTCTGTGCCGAAATAGACGATGGGCAGCGTGCCGATGCCTGAGTGCCCGCCCCAGGTAGTCGCAAAGCCGGCGTACTTGGCGATGTGGTCGGCGATGACAGCGGCGGTGACCTTGTCCATCTCCAGGCCGCCATAGGCTTCAGGGATTTCGGCGCCGCTGAGGCCGAGGTCGCCGGCCTTCCTGAGCAGGTCGCGGGTCACCTGGAATTCCTTGTGTTCGATCTTCTCGACGTTGGGGAGAATCTCGTTGACCGCGAATTCTTCCGTGGTCTGGCCGATGAGCTGGTGCTGCTCGGTGAAATCCTCCGGGGTAAAGACCTCGGAGGGTTGGCGCTCTTCGAGCAGGAAGCTGCCGCCGGAAATCTTGTTCTTGGGAATTGCAGTTGTCGCCATTCAAAGACCTTTCTTAACCACATCAGAGGACCAGAGGATCACAGGGGCAATGTTAGTTCACTACGGTTCATTATTCCCAGGTTCGACCATTCACTAGGCACTTGACCCCGTCTCGAAAATGGGCGACATGGAAGCTGATGGGCCATCCGACATTCTTTCGACTCAGTCTGAGGTACGACAGAAGCTGAGCATAGTAGACACGGCTAAATTCCTCCGCGCACTTCAACTCAACCACAACCAGGTCCTTTACCACTAGATCCATTCGGTAACCTAGGTCGATGGTTACTCCCTCATGGACAACGGGGAGCGCAACCTGTTTTTCAGCCCGGAGCCCTCGCTTGTGCAGTTTGGCAGTGAGCCAGGCCTCATGGGCACTCTCCAGGAGACCGGTCCCCAGCGCGGAGTGTACCTTCGTTGCGGCGCTCATCACCGCCGCCGCCGTGATTCACGGAGGGCTTCCTGAGAACGGTGGGACTGGCCGTCTCTGCCTCCCCAGCACAGCAGAAGAAGATGGTTCCAGCCATTCCACAAATCACCAGTTCCCTCAGTGATCCTCCCTGTCCTCGGCGGTCAATTGAGGTTCTCAAAGATCCCGGCCGCCCCCATGCCCCCGCCCACGCACATGGTCACCATGCCGTAGCGAGCGTTGCGGCGCTTGAGTTCTCGAATAATTGCGGCCGTCAGCTTTGCGCCAGTACATCCCAGCGGGTGTCCTAAGGCGATCGCGCCGCCGTTGGGGTTGACCTTCTCCGGATCCAGCCCAGCTTCTTTGATGACTGCGAGCGATTGTGCGGCAAAAGCCTCGTTCAGCTCGATCACGTCGATGTCAGCCAGCTTCAACCCCCCTAGGTTCAAAGCCTTCGGGATCGCGAACACCGGCCCCAGCCCCATCTCTTCCGGCTTATATCCCGCCGTCGCGAACGACACATACCGCACCAGCGGCGTGATGCCCAGCGCTTTCGCCCGATCTGCCGACATTACCACCGCCGCCGCCGCTCCGTCCGACATCTGCGACGAATTGCCCGCGGTCACGATTCCCTTCACATGAAACGCCGGCTTCAGCCCCAGCAGTGCCTCAAGCGAAGTATCCGCGCGCGGACCCTCATCCACCTTGAACACAATCTCCTGCCGCACTGGCTTTTTGCCGTTGGGCGTTGTGAAACTGACCGACACAGGCACAGTCTCGTCCGCGAACTTGTCCGCCTGGATCGCGGCCAGCGCCTTCTGATGGCTGCGCAGCGAAAACTCATCGCTCGCCTCGCGGGTGATCCCGAAGCGTTGCCCGACGCGCTCGGCGGTCAGGCCCATCGAGAGGTACGCGTCCGGGTAGTGGTCCACCAGCCAAGGGTTCGGCGAGATCTTGTTGCCGCCCATCGGAATCATTGACATGGACTCAGTCCCGCCCGCCACCATAATCTCCGCACCGCCCGCCAAAATGCGCTCGGCCGCCATGGCAATCGACTGCAACCCCGACGAGCAGAAACGGTTGATGGTGAGCGCCGAAACCTCGACCGGCAGTCCCGCGCGCAGCGAGGCAATGCGCGCCACGTTCATTCCTTGCTCACCCTCAGGCATGGCGCAACCCAGGATGACGTCTTCGATTTCTTTGGGATCGACCTGCGGCACCCGTTCGAGCGCGCCTTTGATCGCGGCAGCGGCTAGTTCATCAGGACGCGTAGCCCGCAGCGTGCCCTTGAAGGCCCGCCCCACGGGAGTGCGAACGGCGGATACGATGACGACTTCTCTCATGGCAGTTCTCGATTCTTGATGGCAGTTCTCAGTTCTCGGTCACTCTGCGGTTGAATCGACCCGCTCCTGGCTTCGCCCAGTCCTGCCAGTTCAGACCTTTCACGCGTGCCAACTCGAAGACGTTGGCACGTCCCGAGGGTCAATTTGCGCGCAGACGCCTGGCCCGCAATCAGCAGATCGTAAGCCCCGATAGGCTTTGCCTCGAATGGTGCCCGCTGCCTTGGCGTCGGCCTCTTCAAAGCAGAGCAGTGTGGCCGGGCCCGCCAGAAGGTGTCCTGCCGCTGGGTGTTGAGTTGCGGTCGCGCGCACCCGGTCGCCCGAGAAGCGAAATTCGCCCGGCAGAGCTGGCCGGGACGTTGGTGTATATCAGAAGTATATACCGCAGCCGTTCCTCGGTCCAGAAACCCGTGGTCTCTTCTCTTGACTGATTTCGATTCACGTACTTCCCGTTTCGGGAGTGTTTTATGGGGGGCGCTTCGTCTAATTCCTCAGCGTCTTCCCCGTCTTCAGCGTGAACTGGATCCGCTCCTGGGTCTTCTTCTCGCCGCACAGCGACTTGAAGCCTTCGCGCTCCAGATCAAGGACGTACTGCTCGCTCACCGGCGTGCCCGGTGTGACGTTGCCGCCGCACAGCACCTCGGCGACCTTATTGCCGATCTTGACCTCGTGGTCGCTGATGTAGTCGCCCTGCCGCATCAGGTAGACGCCCATCTTCAGCGTGGCCAGAATATTTTCGCCCGGCGCCGGGATATCGGTTCGCATCACGGGAGCCTCATATCCCCCCCGCACCAGTTCCAGGGCGCGGGCCTTCGCCTCCGTGAGAACGCGGTCGCGGTTCATGGTGATGCCGTCGGAATTCGACAGGAAGCCCAGCGCCCGCGCCTCGTGCGCCGAAGTCGCAACCTTTGCCATGGCGATCGTTTCGAACGCTTTTTTCATGGCTTCCATCAGCTCAACGGATTCGCCGCGACCATCCGGACGAATCGAAGCCGCGCTGTCGAGCGCGCGCAGCAGCATCTCTTTACATCCGCCGCCGCCGGGCAGCAGTCCGACGCCGACTTCGACCAGTCCCGTATAAAGCTCGGCGTGCGCTTGGCGGGCGGGCGCGTGCAGGGACATCTCCGTCCCGCCGCCTAGCGCGAGGCCGAAGGGCGCGACCACCACCGGCTTCGGCGAGAACTTCACCGCCTGCGTCATGCCCTGGAACTGGCGGATGACCAGGTCAACGTCGTCCCACTCCTGCTCCTGCACCGCCATGAGCAGCAGCATCAGGTTGGCGCCGACCGAAAAATTCTGGGCGTCGTTGGTGATCACGAAGGCGTCAAAGCTGTCCCCGGGGCCGCCGGGTTTCAGCGTTTGCGTGACCAGCGAGATGATGTCGGTGCCGAGCGTGTTCATCTTCGAGTGGAACTCGACACAGGCCACGCCATCGCCCACATCCACCAGCGACCCGCCCGAATTCTTGCTGACCACGCCGCTGGATTTCTTGGCGACCGCGACCGACCACACCCCAGGGGGCACTTGAACCAGTTCCCAGTTCTCGGTTCTCAGTTCCCAGTACTTGCGACCGGACGGCGATTTTGAGTCTTCCCCGTACCAAGTCTTCTGACCCGACGCCAGCAGCTGCTCTACGTTGGCGGGTACCGGCTTGCCTTCTTTCTGCATGCGCGCGACCGTCGTTTCCACGCCGGCCGCATCCCACAATTCAAACGGTCCCATCTCCCAGTTGAAGCCCAGTTTCATAGCGCGATCGATTTCCACCACCGTGTCGGAGATTTCTGGG
>DASQPN010000112.1:0-4695 GCA_035643915.1 Terriglobales bacterium
AGCTTCAGCTTGTCGATCTCGGCGCCCTTGCGTCCGATGATGATGCCTGGCCGCGCCGTCTTGATGATGATCCGGATTTTGTTGCCCGGACGCTCGATCTCCACCGCGCTGATGCCGGCGGACTTCAGCTTGTCCTTGAGCTCCGCCTTCAGCTTGACGTCTTCGAGCAGCAGCTTGTCGTAATCCCGTTCGACAAACCAGCGCGACTTCCACGGCTTGGTGTAACCGAGCCGGAAACCATAGGGATGGACTTTTTGACCCATCATTCCTCTCAGTGCTCCGGATCGCCCGGAGCGAGAAAACTTATTTCGCCGCCGCCTTCTTCTTGCCCTTGCCGGCAGACGCCTTCTTCTTTGTTTTGGCTTTGGCTTTGGCCTTGGCTTTCGCCGGAGCCGCCGCCGACTTGGTCTCTTCGCCCACCACGGTTGCGAGCGATTGGCCGTTCCGGTTCCGCTCTGCGAGCACGATCTCCAGGTGAGCGATACGCCGCACGTAGCGGAACGCTCGCCCCATCGGCGCCGGCCGGATCCGCTTCATGCGCGGACCGTCATTCGCCACCGCGCTCTTCACGTACAGCTGGTCGAGATCGACGTCCAGATTCTTCTCGGTGTTCAGGAAGCTCGCGTTATCGATCGCCGACTGCAGCAGCTTTCCCACAGTCGATGCAACGCGTTTTTTCGTGAACAGCAGCGTGTTGCGGGCGTCTTCCACCTTCTGGCCCTTGATCAGCTCGAGCACCAGGCGAGCCTTCTGCGGCGAGACGCGCATAAACCGGGCTTCAGCTCGAAATTCCATGTTCGCGTGTCTCCTTTATGCCTTCGGTGGCGCGGCAGACGTCGAGCCAGCCGCTGGAACCGGGGCTCCCGGCCCGCCCGGAACGCCCGCCGGGCGCGCCGCCACTTCCGTGGCCGCCTTCATGGAGTGCCCCTTGAAGGAGCGCGTGAAACTGAACTCGCCCAGCTTGTGGCCCACCATGTTCTCGGTGATGTACACCGGGATGAACTTTTTGCCGTTGTGCACCGCGATCGTGTGCCCCACCATCTCCGGGATGATGGTCGAACGCCGCGACCAGGTGCGCAGCACCTTCTTCTCGTTGCGCGCGTTCATGCCATCGACCTTGACTTGCAGGTGGCTGTCGATGAACGGGCCTTTCTTGGTTGAACGTGCCATAAAGTCAGCTCCCAGCTTTCAGCTCTCAGCCGTCAGAAGGCCGGAGACGTTAACACTCGCTATCCCTTTTTCCTGCGCCCGACGATGAACGCATCGGTGCGCTTGTTGTTGCGCGTCTTGTAACCGCGCGTCGGCTGGCCCCACGGGGTCACCGGGTGACGGCCGCCCGAGGTCTTGCCCTCGCCGCCGCCGTGGGGATGGTCGACCGGGTTCATCGATACGCCGCGGTTATGCGGGCGCCGCCCCAGCCAGCGCATGCGGCCCGCCTTGCCGATCGTGACATTCTCATGATCGGTGTTGCCCACCTGGCCGATGGTCGCCATGCAATCCTGCAGCACCTTGCGGGTTTCGCCGGAAGGCAGCTTGATCAGCGCGTAGTCGCCTTCTTTCGCCACCAGCTGCGCCGAACCACCCGCCGAGCGCACCATCTGCGCGCCCTTGCCGGGACGCAGCTCGATGTTATGCACGGTCGTACCGGGCGGAATGTTGCGCAGCGGCAGCGCATTGCCGACCAGAATGTCGGCGTCCGGACCGCTGACGATCTTCTGCCCCATCTTCAGCCCGTCGGGCTGCACGATGTAGCGCTTCTCGCCATCCGCATAGCTCAGCAACGCAATGCGCGCGGAACGGTTGGGATCGTATTCGATCGAAATCACGGTGGCCGGGATTCCGGTCTTGTCGCGCTTGAAGTCGATCAGGCGAAGCTTCCGCTTGTTCCCGCCCCCGCGAAACCGGCTGGTGGTGTCGCCTGAATTCCGTCGCCCACCGGTCTTCTTCTTCGGCTCGACCAGCGGCTTGTGCGGCTTGTTGGTCGTGATGTCATCGTTGACCAGCGTCGTGCGGTAGCGCAGCGTCTGCGTCGTCGGTCTGTAAGTCTTGATTGCCATAATCAGCTCTTACGCTTCTAGCGCTTAGCTGTTAGCTTGCCCGTTCGCCGTCTTTGCCAACCTCCAACGACCAACGACCAACCGCTAACGACTAAAGATTCTGTGCGTACTCCGGCATCTTCTCGCCGGCCTTCAACCGCACGTACGCTTTCTTCCAGTCTGGGCGATAGCCCGCGAAACGCCCGCGGCGCCGTTCTTTTCCCGGATAATTCGCCGTGCGCACCGAGTCCACCTTCACTTTGAAGATCGACTGCACGGCTTCCTTGATCTCCGTCTTGGTCGCCTGCTTCGCCACCTGGAACACGAGCGTGTTCTCGTTCTCCTTGATGGCCAGGCCTTTTTCCGTAATCACCGGACGGCGAAGAATCTGGTATGCCGATTTCATTACGCCACCTCCGCCGCTTTTTCATGCCGCGTCCGGCGTCTGGGAACGCGAGCCGCCTTCTTCTCGCCTTCCCCTTCACCCGCAGACGCTTTGTGCGCGCGCCGCGAAGCCGATTTCTTCAAGGAAATCTGCAGCTTCTCGATCGCCGGCTGCGTGAAGATTGCCCGGTCGTAACGCAGCAGATGATAGGGATGAACTTCGCTGCCGCTCACCAGCTCGACGCCTTCTAGGTTGCGCGAACTGAGCTCGAGATTGCGGTTGCCGTGCTTTGCTCCCTCGACCAGCAAGGCGGTCTTATCGACCTTTAGCTTGTCCAGCGCCTCGCGAAACACTTTGCTCTTGGGTTCCTTCAGGTCGAACGCGTTGACGACGATGAGCTTGCCGTCCGCGAACTTCGCCGCCAGCGCCGAGCGCAGCGCGCCCAGCAACTTCTTGCGCGGAAACGCGTAGTCATAGGAGCGAGGCTGCGGCCCGTGTACCGTGCCGCCATGCCGCCACAGCGGAGAACGGATCGAGCCGACGCGCGCCCGCCCGGTTCCCTTCTGCTTCCAGAGCTTCTTGCCGGAGCCCGACACCAGCTTGCGATTCTTGGTGGCGTGCGTGCCCGCCCGCTGGGAGGCGCGGTAATGCTTCACCGCCTCCCACAGCAGGTCTTCGTTCACTGCGCCGAAAACCTCGTCGGCGAGATCGAGCGTGCCGACCTTGGCGCCGCTCAGGTTGTAAATATCAATGGTTGCCATGGTCTTTTCTCAACTGCGAGCTCCGAACTGCTAGCGTCTAGCGATCCCTATCCCGGCAAGCTGCGTCCGACCAGCTCTCGACGCTCGGCACTTGCAACTCCCGTACTAGCCCTTCTTCGCCGCGCGCTTGGCTGCCTTCAACGGGTCAACCGTGGCCGCGCCGGCGAATCCGCGACGCTCTCTCGGTGGCTTCTTTGCCTTGGTGATCACGACGTACCCGCCGTTCGCACCGGGCACGCTGCCTTCAACCACCAGCAGGTTTTCGTCCTTGTCGACGCCCAAGATGCGCAGATTCCGCACCGTCACGCGGTCGGTGCCCATATGCCCCGACATTCGCATTCCCTTGAACACGCGCGAGGGAAACGCGGAAGACCCGATGGAACCCGTGATCTGAAACATCGAGCCATGCGACTTTGGACCACCGGCGAAGTGGTGCCGCTTCACGACGCCCGCAAACCCGCGGCCCTTGCTGATGCCCACGATGTCGACGAACCGGTCGCCTTCGAAGATGTCCACCAGCACGCGCTGTCCGACCTTCAAGCCATTGGTCTCGACGGCTTCGGCAGGCTTTTCATCCGTTTCAAGGGGAACTTCACGGAGGAACTTCATGGGCGGGAGACTATTCTTGGCAAAGTGGCCGCGCATCGGCTTGGTGAGACGCTTTTCTTTCACGAACTCGACCAGACCGATCTGGGCTGACTCGTAGCCGTCCTTGAGGGCGGTCTTGTGCTGCGTAATCACGCACGGACCGGCCTGCAGCACGGTCGCCGGGCGCACCTCGCCCTTCGAGTCAAACAACTGCGTCATACCGACTTTCTTGCCGAGAATTCCTGCTACCTTGGCCATTTCCTTCTCCGTTCCCAGCGTGGCCAGTGGCTATTGGCTGGGTGCCTGGGCTGAGGCATTTATGGGTTCGTGTTCGCCAACGCCCAACGACTACTTGTGCTCTTTCCCGAACGCCTTGATCTCGACGTCCACACCAGCGGGCAGGTCGAGCTTCATCAGCGCATCCACGGTCTGCTGCGTCGGTTCGAGAATATCGAGCAGGCGCTTGTGGGTCCGGATCTCAAAGGCCTCGCGCGACTTCTTGTCCACGTGCGGCGAACGCAGGACGCAATACTTGTTCTTCATCGTGGGCAACGGAATCGGGCCCGCGATCTGCGCCCCAGTGCGCCGAGCCGTCTCGACGATCTCACCCGTGGACTGATCCAGGATGCGATAGTCGTAAGCTTTCAACCGGATGCGAATTCTTTCTTTTCCAATCACGTTTCACTCTCTAACCCCTCCCGGCTCGCCGGAAGGAAAGAACTGGCGGCAAGTCTCCGGCCGCGTTGTTTGTGGGGCGCGGACAGGAGTGTCCGCGCCCCATCCTCTTACTGAACAATCTCCGAGATCGTGCCTGCGCCCACCGTGTGGCCGCCTTCACGAATCGCGAACCGTAACCCCTTCTCCATCGCCACCGGCGTGATCAGCTCAATCACCAGACTCACGTTGTCCCCAGGCATCACCATCT
>DASQPN010000113.1:0-59951 GCA_035643915.1 Terriglobales bacterium
CATCCTGGAGTTCGATCAAGACTGCATGGAGCAACTGGCTTTCACTGAATTCTTGAATCACCTGCTCGGCGGGCCTGTCCTTGCATGCCTGCACGCTTTGGGAATCCAGCCGAGAAATCCCGCAGCGCCGATTGCAAACACCGTAGCCATGGAAGTTGTGGTTGTTCTCCTGTTAACTCTGTTCTTCATCGCCGTACGCTTGCGGCTGTCCGTCGATCGTCCGGGACCTCTGCAACACGTCATGGAGGGTATCGAAGGTTTCGCCGATAACCTCGGCCGCGAGATCATCGGCCATGGCTACCAGCCGTACATCCCATACCTGGTGACTCTGGGCTTATTCATTCTGACTTGCAATCTGATCGGCTTGGTTCCGGGATTTGAGTCCCCCACGACAGTGCCCATCGTGCCCCTCGGTTGCGCCTTGGTGACCTGGTTTTACTACCACATTCAGGGTTTGCGAGTGAACGGGCTTGGATACTTCAAGCACTTCATGGGTCCGGTTTGGTGGTTGGCGATTCTGATGTTCCCGATTGAAATTTTTAGTCACCTCGCGCGAATTCTTTCGCTTACGGTTCGTTTGTTCGCCAACATGTTCGCGGGAGAAATGGTCACCCTGGTTTTCTTTTCCCTGGTCCCTTTGGGGGTTCCGATTATTTTTCAGGGGCTGCACATCGGGGTCGCATTCATTCAGACCTATATTTTTGTGCTTCTCACCTGTGTATACCTGGGAGAAGCGATTGCCCCCGAGCATTGAGGGCCGGTTCTGTTTCATCCTGGCTTTAAACCAAGGTCGCGAGCGTGAGGGCGTCTGCACGAGGATGACGTCAACCACCTACTGGCGACATATTCATGAGGAGAGAAATATGCGGAAAGTTGTCATGTTGGTAATGTTGCTGGTGGCTTGCTCGGTTTTCGCCATGCCGGCATTCGCTCAGGGTTCGGAAGCAGCGGGCGCCGCCGCCACGAACTGGGTCGCGATCACCTCCGGCTTCGCGATGGCGTTCGCTGCGGCCCTGGCGGCTTTGGGACAGTCCCGGGTGGCGTCGGCGGCTTGCGAAGGACTGGCTCGCAACCCTGCCGCTCGGCCGGGCATTCAGCTGGCGCTGATTCTGGGCTTGGCTTTCATCGAATCGCTGGTGCTCTTCACGTTTCTGATCATCTTCGTCAAAGTGGTTCGTTAGCGCGCAATTCGAGTCTCGGAGCGTAAATCAAAAGCCTCTGCCGGCGAGCAGAGGCTTTCTTTTGCCATGATTCAAGGAGCGCCAGCTCTAACCCTTCCGCGCACCGTCCCACTCATGACTCTTGCCTTCCGGGGCGCGCTCGACAGCGTCCACCAGAACCCGGCGCAGGCGGAATCGGCATTCCAGGTCGGCATTGACGATCTCGAAGCCCACCTCGTTGACCCGGGCGCGGCGCAACAGGACTTGGGCGCGCACGTGCCGTACCCCGAGTGAAATATCCAGGTTCGCTTCTGAGCCTATGCGGAGATTGTCTTCCTTTGTGCCCATACCGCCGCCCAGGCTCATCTCCCGGATCGAAATGCTCGATTTTCCCCAGGAACTGCTGATCGTGGCGGACAGCGACTTGGGCAGAACGATGCGCTCGTAGCGCCGCTGACGCACCCAGGGGCAGGCCGGCGCGGCGTCCAGCGCCGCAATGCCCAATTCCCCCTGCTCCAGCCCACTGTCAGAAAGAATCTGGCTTCCGTACCGGGGATCGATCTTGGCCAGCGCCTGTGCCGCCGCAATGCGAATTTCGCGGTGGTTCGTCCACTTCCACATCTTCTTGGCTTCCAGAAGTTCGCGCAGAACGGTGGTTGCCTCGGTATCACGCAGGCGTCCCAACGATTCGATCGCCTTGAGTTGCAGGAACGGCGAGCGCCCTTCCGCCTCGCCCGTGGCGGCCATTACCGCCAGAGGTCCCACCGCGGTGCGATCGCCGCTCATGCCAATCTCGTCCACGGCCTGCGGGACGACCAGCGGGTCGAGGATATCGAGCAATTCGAGCAGCGTTCTGCCGCGATCATTGGCCGCGCCGTATGCGATCTGACGGACCACCACATCGTGATAGAAACGGTTGAACTCGGGCAGCCGAACCGGCAGGAGTTCCAAAAGGGTGAGTACGTCGAGACGGCTTAACAGTCCGACCGCAGACGCCCCGTGGCGGGGCTGCCCGGTGCGCAGCATCTCGCGCAGCTGGGCCAGAGCCGGCCGATCCAGTTCGCGGACCAGTTCGACCATGCGATCGCACTCATCGCGGCGCATGCAGCGGAAAAAACGATCGGCAAGGTGTTCCACTGCCGCCTGGCTCGTTTGCCGCAAAACCCGCAGCAGATCTTGGGGCACCTGCTCAACCCGCAACGCTTCTTCGATGAACTCCGGCAACCGGTTTTCCACGCCGATCCTGGGACGCAGGTCGCCCGCCAGCACCGGGCGAAACTTGGCAACCACGTCCATCGCAGCGCACACTTCGGACACGGCGCCGTAGCTCTTGCGGGTGCTCGCTTCCTGGCTGAGACGGACAAACGCCGCGCTCAACATGCTCTGCAGTTCGGAATCGTCTTCCTTGCAGATCTGGTCTCCTACCTTGCGGATGACCGAAGCGAGCAGGTCGCCCCCCGGGGCGGAGTAGAGATCCGCCAATTGGGCCAGGCCGGTGGCGATCTTGCGCCGAGGCTCAGGGTCCTTCGCTTCCAGACAGGTGCAGTAATTCCTTAGGATGGCGCCCGCCGCTTCCTTGTCGTCCCGCTCCAGCAGCACTTCCACGAACTGGCGAACGTTGCGCGGCGGTACGCAGGGCGCCTCATTCGACATCAGAACGCTCTTCTTGCCCGCCTCGGGCACTTCCGCCCAGAACATGCGGTCCAGGATGTCGGCGTGGGACTCCACCAGCATCCCGGCTTTGCCCATCTTCTCTTCCTGTACGCGCAGGATCTGCCGCAACGTGTCCATCTGCCGGCTCATGTGCTCGAGCATCTGGTGCACGGCATTTACTTTCACTTCACCCTTCTGATAACGCTCCAGAGCGAAGCGAATTGCCATGTGCTCGGCTGCCTTCATCAGCAGCGGCGTGTCATTGTCGGTGTGCACGTTGCTGGCCAGGTTCTCCAGCAGTTGCTGCAAGTTGACCCGCGTGTTCGGGTCAGCGTTGCCTAGTTCTCTCTGAAGATCTTCGGGCGCAACCTTAGGGTTCGTGGAGACCTCGCCGAAGCGGGTCAACAATCGGATGGCCTGAACGACTTCCTCTTCCTGGAGGGGCACGGTCTTGCCGTCCCAGACACCACCGGTCCCGGTTCCTGATCCTCCGCCCCCGGTCACCTTTATCGTGGGGATACTGCCCATGGGCGCGCCGCCCGGTTCGCCTCCTCCGCCTTTGGCTCCTTCTGCTGCGGCAATCAATTGAAGAAGCTTCTGGGGATCATTCAACCACTGCTTGAATTCCGGTCCGAGCGTCTGCGCGGCGATCTGCGCCGCGATCGTGACGTCTCCGGTGGCGGGGTCGGAGGCGACAAACTTGACCTCGTTGATCCTGATCGAGGTTCCTCGACCGTCCCCCAGAGTGTCCTTGATCTGTTTGGATACATCCTGGCCCTTCGAACCGCCGACCGCAAACGCTCGCACCAACCGCGCAAAGTCCTCGACCGTAACTTGACTCGAAAAACTGATGCTGGCCAGGCCGGCGGTCGTCAACAGCTGGGCGAAACTTCGTTCGGCTTGCCCGGCTTCCAGAGGAATACCATCGAGCAGAAGCTTGTTGCCGCAGACGCCCAGCAGGAATCCTTGGTCGCCAACTTTGGGCACGGCCTGCTGGAGTTCATTCCACGCCGTCTCGAACTGGGTTTCTGTGCGCTTGTGGTCGAATCCATAAAGGCGCACGTACTTAACGAGAATGTTTAGGCTGTGGACAAAGGCGCTGGCCGACGCGCCGCGGCCCGCTTGAGATGTGCCTGCGGTCGAGATATGCAACTCCCGTATGTCTCGAGTTCGACTTCAGGTTAATGCGAAAAGTAAGACTCCGCACGTTACGGAGGTAATCGGCTTCGGGCCATGCGAAAATAAAGGTTTACAGAAACCGCAGGATAGACACTTGGATCCCCAGACTTTGGCGGGAAGTCGCAACCAGCCTCAGCCAGCCGTCGGCTTCGCGTACTGGATGCGGCGCGTCCTCGACCAGTGCCAGCGCGCCGGTGCGGACCTCGCTCCGGACCCAGTCCACGATCTCAGGGTTGCGCTCCGCCGCTGCCGCTCCATGGCCGATGGCTTGAGGGCGATCGACCCCGACTCTTCCTGGAAAGACATGAAGAAGGCTGGGAAGGAGCTATTTGGCAGCCTCGGCGAGCTGCGCGATGTCCAGGTGATGGCGGAATGGGTGCAGAAGCTAGGGCCGCCCGACGATCCGGAGACCAAGGCCCTCCTCGACCTCCTGGCCCGACGCGAACATGGGCAGAAATTGCTGGCTTCCCAGGCGGTCCAGGGCTTCGACGTACGGCAGTGGCGGAAATGGAGCAGGGAATTGCCTCGCCGGGCCGCCCGTGTAAAGCGGGGGAGTGCTGTCTTCAAACATCTCGCTCTGGAACGTTGGACAGAGGCCTACGACCTGCATCGGCGTGCGCTGCGCAATCGCTCCCAGGTTGCGTTTCATCAGCTGCGCATCGGGATCAAGCGCTTTCGCTATATCGTGGAGAACTTCCTTCCCCAGCAGCATGAAATCTGGAGTTCTGAGATGAAAGAGCTGCAGGATTTGCTGGGGGACGTCCATGACCTCGACGTCCTGTGGGCCACTGTGACGCACGGGAATGTCTTCACCAGTGAGGAATCACGCGCCCGCTGGCAGGGCATTGTTCGTGAAGCGCGCGAGACCAGGATAGCGCGTTACCACGAGCAGACGGTGGGTCCAAACTCTCGGTGGCGGGTCTGGCGAGCGGAGCTGCCTCAAGGAGACCAGATTCAGGCCGCCGCCCTGGCGCGCTTGAAACTCTGGGCGTCGTTCCTGGATCCGGATTTCGCCCACTCCCAGCGGGTGGCGGCGCTCGCCGTGCAACTATTCGATGGGCTCAGCAGCCTTGGAGTTGCCCCCTCCAGCCCGGAGCACAACCTTCGCACCATCCTGCTCGCTGCCGGGTTGATGCACGACGTTGGGCGAGCCCGGCACGAGAAAGCTCACCACAAGAGCTCGTATCGCCTGATTCGCCGGATGACGCCTCCCTTGGGATGGACCCTTCCCGAACTGCAACTGGTGGCGGTGGTGGCCCGCTTTCACCGCGGCGCCCTACCGCAGTCCCGTCATAAGATTCTGCAGGAACTCGCCCCGGCAGAGAAGAATCTGGCCACACACTTGGCAGGCATCCTTCGCTTCGCGAATGCTTTCGATGGCACCCGCGATGGACATGTGCAGGCTCTTCAGGTGGACGAGAAAAATGGGGCCCTGCTGGTCTCCGCCCCCGGCTATTCTCCGTGGACATCTGCGGCCGAGGAAGTCTCCGCGGCACGGCACCTGCTTGAACTCGTTCTGCGTAAGCCGATTTTCGTACGGGCTCTGAAGCCCGTCTCACCCCGTATTCCGCGGGCTCGAACACCGGTTCCGTCGGGGCCGCGGCGGTAGAAGCTATTCAGTCACTCCCGCCCCGCTGCGCATTCCAGTACAAGCTAGAGAGTTGAGCGCCATGACCCATGCCCTCTTAGTTCGCAAGGCGGTCGAGTGGTTGCGCGGTTACCGATGCGGTGTGGTGCTTTCCGAACAGGCTTGTGTCAGCGGGGAGATGCCCGATGCCATCGGGTGGAAACGGGCGTGCCATTCCGTACTGGTGGAATGCAAGATATCTCGGCCCGACTTCCTCGCCGACCGAGGCAAGCCGTTTCGCCAGAATCCGCAACTCGGGGTCGGCAGCGAGCGCTTCTATCTTGCACCGCGCGGTCTGATTCGTCCCGACGAACTGCCCCCCGGCTGGGGTTTGCTCGAACATCACAATCGCCAGATCAAGATGCTGTGCGCGTCAAGAAAAAATCTGCGCAACGACGAGGGCTTTCGCTGCGAGATGAATCTGCTGTTGGCGAGTCTTCGTCGGGTCGAGATCCGCATCGAACCCCAAACGGTTACCGAGTTCCTGAAGTGGAAGAACCGCATGGCCGAGTACAACCGGGGCCGCTTTCCGGAAGGTGTGACGCCTCCGGACGAAGAGGCGAACTTTTACTTGCAGCCGGAGGCTGCGAACGCCGAGCTCGCGGATCTGAGCGATAGAGGCGCCTCTCCTGGCCGAGGAAAAGCCGAACTGGCGTAGCTGATCGAAGCGCGGCTCCAGGGCCCGCTCGACCATATGTATTCTTTGGACTCCATCCCGAAAATAGAAAACCGGGCTGGTTGGCCCGGTTTCAGCAAGCGTCGAGTTGAGATGCGGTTACATGGCAACCCGGCGCGACTGGCGGCAAGGAGCGGCTGGTCTGGTTGTGGCCAGTTTCGGTTGCCCGAACTGCGCTTGCCTCGCGTCAGCCAATTCCAAAGGAGCAAAGAACCGAACGCATACACAACTGCAACCGTGCGGCCACTGTCGCGTTCAACCAGAAGACGATGTAATTTCTTCAAGCTATTGAAACAAAGGCTATAAACTGTCTTCAGTGGCGGAGTCCGCGTTCTCTTGTTGGGGACGGGACGTCAAACCCTTGCACAAGTTGGAAGCTAGTTTGGGCCTAAGCGGCTAGGCTTGCATCTGCCCGGACCCTGTCATGGGCGAGTGGAGCGCGCCTCTATCCTTGCCAGTCAGTTCGTAGAGGAGCCGCTTCCGGCTGACACCTGGCCAAAGCCGACCGCCGTGTGCCCGCTCGCGAGAGCGGAAGAGTCCTCGAAGCGCCGGAGGCCTACAATTCGCGACGCCCTTCCATCGCTTTCAGCATCGTGATCTCGTCGGTGTATTCGATGTCGCTGCCCACCGGCATTCCCATGGCGATCCGCGTCACTCGCAACCCCTGCCTCTTTAGTTGTTGGGAAAGGTAGGTCGCCGTCGCCTCGCCTTCCACCGTGGGGTTGGTCGCGATGATCACCTCATCGACATCCCCCGACTCCACCCGCCGCATGAGGTTGCTGATGCGCAGTTGTTCGGGCCCGACGCCATGCAGGGGTGACAATGAACCGTGCAAAACATGGTATGCACCGTTGAAGTGCTTGGTCTTCTCAATGGCCGCGATATTCGTCGGTTCCTCCACCACACACACCAGTCGCTGATTGCGGGTGGGACTGCTGCAATAAACGCAGGGATCCACGTCGGTGACGTTGTTGCATACCGAGCAGAGCCGAAGATTGGCCTTAACGTCCCGCACCGCGGCAGCCAGCGCCTCCGCATCCTCATCGCTCGACCGCAGAATATGAAAAGCGAGCCGCTGCGCGCTCTTACTGCCCACTCCGGGCAGCTTCTTCAATTCATCGATGAGACGTGTCATCGGCTCAGCAAACTTGGACATACGTTGAATCGGGTAATTTTATAATTTTGACCAAACATCCAGCGTGAAGCTAGGGTAAGAACTTACAAAAATTACCAAACTATGAAGTTAGCAAATCTCACAGCCCAGGCAGTCCGATTCCGCCCAGCATGCCTCCCACCGTCGACTGCATGGCCTGGTCCACCTTCCGCGCGGCCTCGTTGACCGCGGCCGTGACCAGATCCTGTAGCATCTCGATATCACCAGATTTCACGGCCTCAGGATCAATCTTGAGGCTGAGCAACTGCTTTCGCCCGTCCATCTTGACATTGACCGACCCGCCGCCCGAAGACGCCTCGACCACGGTCTCCTGCATCTTCTTTTGCAGTGCCTCGTACTGCTGTTTCGCCTGGGACATCAACTGCTGCAGGTTGAACCCACCCATGAACACCTCGAAACGAGGACGCTGAACCACCCTCGAACCGTCTACTTCTTGTCCCGTTGATCGATAATCGTGCGGATCTCAGCTCCAAACTTCTCTTGCAAGCGCCGAACAATTGGGTCCTCTTCCGCCCGAGCGCGACCCCCACCCTGAGACGCTGATTGCGGGCGCCTGGGTGCAGCCTGCGCCGTTCCGCCGGGCAGCACTTTCAGCCTCATGGCCTTCCCCAGCGCGCCGCTGGCCGTCGCGACCGCGAGCCGCTTTGCTTCCGCGCCCAGCGACATGTCGATCACGGTCGCCGAGGACAAGACTTTGATTAGCAACTCGTTGCCTTCGACCGTCCACTCGCCGGTCTCGAGCATGGAAACCAGCATGCGGTGGCCGGCATCGCCCAAGGCATTCAGCACAGCATGGCGCACGTCATCCAGACTCTGCGGCTGCTTCGCGGCGGGTTCTTCCTGGATTTCGAGTGCGCCATCTGAAACCGGTTGGCCGATTGCATCGGGCGCGGCGCTCCCCATAATCACCGGTGCAGAGGAACTGCCACTCGCTACGATCCGTGGACCGCTCCCGGGCGCAGCTTCTGCCGAAAGTTCCGGCTTGGCGCTGCCTTTGCGCGCTGAATCCGCAGCAAACGGTGAAACATAGTTTCCTCGAGCCGGAGCTGCTGGCGATGCGCTTCGGGTATTCGAGAGGGTCGCCGGTTTAGAGGCGCTACGGCTCCCCCCGCCAACCCCAGCCGCCTCGCTCAGCAACTGCTCGATGGGTAACAGGCGCTGGGCATGTGCCAGCTTCAACAAACCCAGTTCCAGGTGAAATCGCTGTTCCTGCTTGTAGCCGAGCTCTCCGTGCGTGCGCAGCATGATCTGCAGATGGCGAGCCAGGTCCTCTTCGCTGAAGAGCTCGGCGATTCGAGCAACCCGCGTCCGCTCGTCTCCCGAGATCTGCAGCAGAGACGAGTCGCTACCCGCAACCTTGGCGACTACCGCATTGCGCAGGAAGCGCACCAGCTGCCGGGCAAAGTGAACCGGATTCTGCCCCTCGCTGATCAGCTGGTCGGCAAGGCGCAAGACTTCCTCACTGGAAGCTCGCGCCACTGCCTGCATCACCTCTTCAAGCACCCCCGACGGTGCCGCTCCCACCAACTGGCGGACGGATTCCGCCGTAAGACGTCCGGTGCTCGAGGCGATCGCCTGATCCAGGATGGAAAGGGCGTCTCGCATGGAGCCATCCCCGCCTTCGGCTAGCAGAGCCAGGGCATCCTCGTCGGCCTCGATCTTCTCCTGGCCCACGAGGTTCCGCAGTTGTCCAAGGATCTCCTCGAATCGTACCGCCCGGAAGCTGAAGTGCTGGCAGCGCGAACGGATGGTCTGGGGAATGTCCTCGGGCTGGGTCGTGGCCAGCATGAAGACCACGTGGCCGGGGGGCTCCTCCAGGGTCTTCAGAAGAGCATTGAAAGCGGCATCGGTAATCTGGTGCGCTTCGTCGAGGATGTAGATCTTGAAACGGTCCCGCGCCGGACGATAGCGCGCAGCCTCCCGCAATTCGCGGATCTCATCGATACCGCGGTTGGTCGCCGCATCAATCTCGATGACATCCACCGAGTTTCCCGCGCGGATCTCAGTACATGACTCGCAGATCCCGCAAGGCTCCGGAACCGGGTGGTCCTTGGAGCGGCAGTTGAGGGCCATGGCCAGGATGCGAGCCACGGTCGTCTTGCCGATCCCGCGGTGGCCGCTGAAAATGTAGCCGTGCGCCGTACGCTCCAGTTCAATGGCGTTCTTCAACGTCCGTGTAACGTGTTCCTGGCCGATGACTTCGGAGAACTTCTGCGGACGGTACTTGCGCGCCAGAACCTGATAGCTCATGGAAGAGGAACCTCGATTATACGTGAATCCGCCGTCCGCCCACGAAACCGGAAGCCCCTTTCCCCGCTCTAGTCCCCTGGCCCTTTCCCCACGACGCTTTTACGCCTTTTACAGCGTGAAACCCTTGCGCGGCGGCCTGCTTAGGGGTAGGCTTTTCGCGGGCAGCGGTCTAGTAATTCAAGGAGAGTTTTCCCATGCAACTCAAACTTACGACTCGCACCGTGCAAGGCATTCTGGTGGTGAATTGCGATGGCCGAATCGTCTTCGGAGAGGAATCGGCGGAGCTCCGCGACACGGTTAAGAAACTGGTCACGCAGAACAACCAGATCGTTCTCAACCTGAGCGGGGTCCACTACATTGATTCGGGAGGGCTGGGTACATTGGTGGCTCTCTACACGACGGCTCACAACGCCGGAGGCGCCATCAAGCTCTGCAATCTGACCCAGCGTGTTGGAGATCTGCTTCAAGTGACCAAGTTGCTCACGGTTTTCGAAGTATTCGACTCTGAAGAGGAAGCGATCCGGTCCTTCCGAAAGGGCGTTGCCGCGTAAGCTCCACTCTCGGAGCCGGGGGATGTCCACCGTCCCCGGCTCCCTTCCCAAATGATCTCGAGAATGGTCTTTGTGCTCGGCCTGCTTCTGGCCGCAAGCGGTTTCCTGTCTCCGCCCGCCGCCCTGGCGGTGGGTCTCGCTTTCGGGTTGATATTTCGACATCCTTTCGAAAAAGAATCGGCACGGTTCGCTCGATTCCTGTTGCAGATCTCGGTGGTCGGCCTGGGTTTCGGCATGAATCTCGACGAAGTGATTCGCGCCGGACGGCGAGGCTTCTTCTACACGTTGTTGAGTATCGGCTTTGCCTTGATCCTCGGCATGGCGCTGGGTACTCTCCTAGGAGTCGAGAGGACGTCCGCTTACTTGATCTCCACCGGCACAGCGATCTGCGGAGGCAGTGCGATCGCTGCGCTTGGCCCCATCAGCGGCGCGACGGACGAGCAGATGGCTGTTTCTCTGGGCGCCGTGTTCGTCCTCAACGCGCTTGCCCTCCTGATCTTTCCGGTTGTCGGAACGGCGCTGAGGCTCACCCAGACCCAGTTCGGTCTCTGGGCTGCTCTGGCGATCCACGACACCAGTTCCGTTGTTGGGGCGGCCGCAAAGTACGGGGTCGAGGCTCTTCAGGTGGCCACCACGGTCAAACTGGCCCGCGCGCTTTGGATTGTTCCCCTGTCCATCGCGACGGCGGCGATAAAAGGCGCCAAGGCAAAGATTCAATGGCCATGGTTTATCGGTTTCTTCTGCCTGGCGGCTCTGTGTAAAACTTATCTCCCCGCGGGCGCAGCTCGGTATGCGATCTTCAGCAAGCTCGCGCGGATGGGCTTGACCGTCACCCTATACCTCATCGGAAGCGGGATCTCGATCGCCACACTAAAGCAGGTTGGCCATCGGCCCTTGCTCCAGGGAGTCGTCCTCTGGTTGCTGGTATGTGTAGCGTCTTTGTGGCTGATCCGCATGGGCTGGATCGCGTTGTAGTGGGTTCCCGGGGAGGCTGGGAGCGCGATTGGGGTTACCTTCCGGGCAACAAACGGGAGCCTCGACAGCCACACCTGGATGATCGAGGCTCGCGACTCCTGGAGCACTCTTCCCTGGACTGTGGTCCTAAGCAACCAATCAGTTCAGATCGTCCAAAACCAGCTGGTTGTAGGGCGCGCCGCCCTGGGGGCTGTCGAGGATCACAATCGTCCTCACCTGACCGGCCGTGAAGGTGTAGTTGACGTCCAAGCCGGATATTGGATTCTGCGTACCGGGCTGGGTCACTACGACCTCGTAATTCCCGGCTGAAAAAGAAAGGTAGCTGCTGGCCGCCTGATACGCCAGGCCGCTGATCTGGGGACTCAGCCCGGAGATGCCATTTCCCTGGGTCACCACATAGACGTCAACCGTCATCCCCGCCGATGGTCCCGCATGAATGAACCTCAGCCTCACATTGCCGGATGCGGGAGCGGTATTGTCGTCCTTGTAGGAAGTGAGGGCGATCGTGCTGAAGGCGTTTTCCGAGATCAGCGTTGTGTCCCCGCTGACCAGTGAGGCCGTGCCACTAAAATATGGGTTGGCGGTGGAGCCGGTTTGGAATATGTCAATTTTCCGAGAGCCGGAGCTGACCTTCTGATAGCTGCCAGGCAGTCCGTAAGCAATGTCGGTTAGCACGCTTTTCCCGTCAACTTCGAGGTCTACGTTGGCGGGCGCCCCGGTGGAGGCCTGGACGTAACGAAAACGCGCGCCTGAGGAACCGCAGCCCACCATCAGAAACGTGCTAGCCAGGCACATCAGTACGACTCCGAGCGGAAAAACTCTCAACAGCTTGCCTCTCATTGCTTCACTCCTCGATCGGGATTGGAATAAAGCACGCCTGCCCCTTTGGACCACGTTGGATGCAGGCTCCGCATGTTCGGGATGCACCGGAAGGCAAGAATCGGATCGTCCAAGCTCAAAATGACCAGCCGTCTGCTCGCACCCGATTCAACAATCAAATACCATCGATCGAAGAGGCGGATCCAGCGATGCGCGAGCCTATCGTAAGAGCCATTCGCACGGTGCCTCGTGGCTCCGTATCATCCTACGGGGCGATCGCCCGAGCCGCCGGACACCCGGGCGCTGCACGCCAGGTTGCATGGACGCTCCATGCCTCTTTTGGCCTGCCCTGGCACCGGATTGTCGGCGCGGGCGGAGAAATCAAGCTCCGAGGGGATTCCGCCATTGAACAGCGGTTGCGACTGGAAGCCGAGGGAGTGACCTTTCGCGGCCGTCGGGTCAACATGGGACTCCACGAATTTCGTTTTCCAGGCCGCAAGAACAAGAACAAGAAGAAGAGAGCGTCAAAAAAGCCCGGTAAGTCGACTCGCAGGTAGTCGAGCCCGCGCTGCCGAAGATCTCAGCCAGCGATTCAGAAAGCAGTTATGGCGTCTTGAAGCGCTCGTCGATCTCCACCTGATAACCCGCCACCAGCCGATTCGTCTCGTTGGCCATGCCGACCACAGCCATCAGTTCCTTGAACATGGCGTCGGACATGCCCTTGTTCCTCGCGCCTGCGGTGTGCGACGCGATGCAGTAGCCGCACTGGTTGCTCACACTCACGGCCAGGTACACCAGTTCCTTGGTGAGCGGATCGAGCGCGCCCGGCCCCATGACCTGCTTGATGTCTTCCCACGTGCGCTTCAGCGTGGCCGGATCCTGCGCAATCGCCTTCCAGAAATTGTTGATCCAGTCCGTTTTGCGGGTGGTCATGATGTCGTCGTAGACAGCTCTGACTTCCGGGCTGGCATCTTTATATTCGATGAGTCCAAGGGTCGACACAGGACGCTCCGCTGAGAGATCGTTGGTATCGGGCAACCCGGGACGGCGCCAGCAACCGACGGGAGCCGCCAGGCGCCGCGAGTTGCGAAGGTTGACATCCGCGCCACAGCCGGACCAGGATCACTTGCTTGCTTGCGGCAATTCGCCCCCAAGAAGCGTTCCGAGTTGCTCGGCCGGGCAACGCAAGCCGACGTAAAACTGTCCGAACAGCGCATACACCGCGCTCACGTGATCGAAACGCATCTCGTAGATCAGCTTCTTGAAGACCAGCGGATCGTCGGCGAACAAATCCACCCCCCACTCCCAATCGTCGAATCCGATCGAGCCCGTGATAATCTGCCGCACTTCGCCCGCGTAGCGCCGCCCGACCAGCCCGTGCTCATTCATCTGCCGCGCCCGTTCCTCGATCGACAGCGTATACCAGTTCTTGTCTTCCCCGCGTTTGCGGTCCATCGGGTAGAAGCACGCATACCGGTTGGGCGGAATGGCAGGGAACAGCCGGGGACGCATGGCCTCCTTCTGGCGGTCCAGCGTCTGGCGGATCTCACGTTTCCATTCCTCCGAGTGGGGCTCAATGCCCCGCTCAACCAGTGTCTTGTAGACCTTGGTGGTCGATTCGTACAACCCGAGCTCAATCACCGAAAGGTAAGAGGTCGTCGGCTCCCAATATTCACTCAAACGAAGTTGTGCCAGTTGCAGTTCCGCGCGGTTCAGCTCATCAAACGACTCGCGGAAGTGCACCAGCATAAGGTCGCCCTTGTGGCCGATCAGGGAAAACAGCGCAGACTGCCCGCTGGAATTCTGCTCCATGCGGGTCAGCGCAGAGCTGGCCTCACTCACAATTTCCCGCCGCGTTGCCTGGCCTAGACCGCGCCATGCCGTCCAGCGAAAGCGCATCATCTGGTGGAGGGCGCTGTAGCCTTCGATGGTCAACGGGACCGCCGGTATTTCTCCCGCAGCGGCTTCACTCGCAACAAGTTTGGTCGTGGACATGGACAATCCTCAGTTTCCAAACCATTGTACCCGTGTGGATGGAGACGCGGGGAGTCTCAAAAGGCCACCGCCGGGCCGGGGGCGCGAGCCGGCCGCGCGTCCGGGGTCGTTCCATTTACAATGCTCAAATTATTCCAAGGACAGTCTGAAACGAAATGGCGAAATTTCCCAAGTGCCTGTTCGTGGTTGCCTGCCTGGCCGCTTCGGCCGCCGCCCAAAGCCGGCGGCTTTGGGTGCTCAAGGAGCCCGACGCGATCGTCGAGTACGATCCCGCGACCTTCGCCCCGAAACACTCTGTCAAAGTCCCCGAAGAGGTTTTGAAGGCCGCAAGGATTCTGCAGATTAACCAAACGGGACAAATGCTGTTCGCCCCCAACACCGAGGATCCTTCCCCCGATGTTGGCAAGAACGGAGAGCGGTTCTGGTTCTGGGACGGCCAGTCCGCGACCATGTTTGGGCGCGGGATCATGCGGATCGCAGGCCGGGCGGGCTCGAACCAGAAGGTGACCGAGAGCTCGCCCTGGCCTTTCCTCTCAGCCCAAGGGGCCCGTCTTTTCTGGTTCACCAACCAGTTCAACAAGCTGGAGCGGGACCACGTTGATCTCTCAGTCTCCACCACCTTTCACGCCTGGCGCTCCGACCTGGCCGGACGCCAAAAAGAAGACCTCGCATCCATTGACTTTCCCGAATGCCGGTGCCCCACGGGTTCCTGCTCGGAAACCTGTCAGGAGGCCCGCTTCTGGGTCCCGGATGGCGGAGTCGACAACTATTTTGTGCTCACCCGCCTGATCCCAGGGCAGACCGAAACGAAGTACCTCAGCAGCACCCTCTATGAGCAGTCGACGGGCGACGCCTGGGCCGCCACCGACCTGAAACAGCCCTTGCAGCGTGTGCTGGACATGGCCGAGCACGGCTCGGTCATCATCAGCGCGATCCTCGATACGGGCTGCTGCGGCTGGGAAAACCAGAGCAACGACCAAACTTTGCTTCTGACGTATGGCCGGACCGTGGTTTTGTTCGATGAGCGCGCGCAATACAAGAACCCTGACTACGACGTAAGCTTTTTCACGGAGAATGCCAAGCTCTCGCCCCAAATGGCCTCGGTCGCGATGACCATGGATGCGAGCGCGAAGTCGAATGCTCCAATCCAGCTCTCCGAACAAGGCCAGGCGAATCCGCCCGAGTCTCAGAGGATTCGCAAAGCGCTCCTAGACCTCCCGGCGGTCGAAGTCGTAAGCGCCATTGACCCCAGCAAGCGCTCTGCTTTCCTGCCCCATGCAGTGCTGGTAGGGTGGCTCAACGAAAAGGAGATTCTGATCGTCGAGAACCATGCACTGGTGGCGTACGACATTGCGTCGGGAGCCCGTCGAAAGTCTGCCATCAAGATGGACGACCCCGCCTTCGCGTTTGTCCGGTAGAGTCTCGAGTGATCCTCGTGTGGCGTCCTGGGACCGTCAACTGCCGCAGCCTTACTTTTTGCCAACCGGCTCGAACAGGACATCCTGGTAGTCAAAACTGAAGTCCGCCAGCGGTGAGACCGGCGCCATCTTGAAATGCTCGATGCTGCCATCCGGCCGCAGCGAGAAGGTCACAAAGGCGTCCGCGATGGTGCGGTCGCGCCAGTGGGTCTTGAAGGTGTCGTACTGCCAGTGTTCGAGTTCACCCACCATCGTCGGTGTGTGCTCGAAGCTCAATACCAGTCTCCGGTTTCCCGCGCGGATCGTTGCGGTTCCGTACCATGCGTCTGCATAAACACCGGCGTAGCGCTCAAGCGGCAGGGAAGGCTTGGACTCGGCTGCGCGGAAGCTGGTCTGTCTCCTCTCGACCTCCGCGGCGGCCTGTTCTTCGTGGTCCTTCGCCGCCTTGAATCCCGTGATCCAGTCGGTTGGCGGCAACCCCAAGTAAGCATCGACTACGTGGTACAGGACCGAATCGAAGGCGCCCCCTTCCTCCGCGTTCGTCAGTATGACGACGCCCATGTTCTCTTCGGGAACCAGCATGACCCGCGACACGAAGCCCGACACGCCCCCGGTATGGCCGACCAGTTTGCGACCATGGTAATCGCGCAGGCCCCATCCCAGCCCATAGGCAGCAAAGTTCGTTTTCAACGCCACCAGCGAAGGGGAGGGATCACCGGTCGGAAGAATCGTCTGCGGGGACCACATCTCGCGAGACTGTTTCTCACTGAACAGTCGCTGGTCGCTGTCGGGGGGCTTGCCGTGGCCCAATTGCAGAATCACCCACTTTGCCATGTCGGCTGCGCAGGAGTTGATGGCCCCTGCCGGCGCGGCATTGTCCAGATTGCCGAACTCGACCACTTGCAGCTTGCCATCGACCCGAGAATGGGGAAAGGCGTAGTCCTCCCCAGGCTTGAAGGCTGCGTTGCTTAGGTTGGTCCCGTCCATGCCCAGGGGCGCGAAAATGCGCTGCCGGATGAAGTCATCCCACGACGTTCCGGTGACTGCCGGAATAATCTGTCCAGCGGTGATGTAAAGCAGGTTGTCATAAGCATAGCGGCTGCGAAAGCTGGAGACCGGCTTCATGTAGCGCAGGCGCTGGATGATGTCGTCGCGGGTGTAGGTCGTGTGCGGAAAGATCAGCAGATCGCCCTCGCCCAGTCCCATGCCGCTGCGGTGCGTGAGCAGATCCCGGATCGTCATCTCGTGGGAAACGTACGGGTCGTACATCTGAAAGCCGGGCAGCCTCTGATAGACCGGGTCGTCCCACGAGAGCTTGCCTTCGTCCACCAGCATGGCCAGTGCCGCGGTGGTGAAGGCTTTCGTATTCGAGCCGATGCCGAACATCGTGTGCTCATCGACGGGTGTCGGGTCGCCCAGTTTGCGCACGCCGTAGCCCTTGGCCAGGACCAGTTTTCCATCCTTCAAGATCGCCACCGCCATCCCGGGTACCTCGAACTCTTTCATCGACCGGGCTACCCACGCGTCCAGGTCGGCAGGGGCGCTTTGTGCGGGCGCGGCCGGCAAACAGAAAATCAAGGCCAGAAGCACAAGCACGCTCTTCGCAAAACGAGGGTTCAGCATGAAATCTCCTGGGAATGAGACTAGAAGCCCGGAATTTCGGCGACCGAGATTAAACCACAACGGATAGAAACGCGGCGGGACGAAATCAGCTCCGGGGAACCAGGATCAGCGCGGCACGGCTGAACGGGGCGAGCAACACGCCGCCTAATCCGACCACCGCTTGGGCTTGCGGTCCCACCGGTGAGCCCTCAGCTTTGTCAGCAGAGCTGAGTCGAGCGGTTTTCGATCGCTCATCGCAATGTTCTGGCGTACGTGGCCGAGCTTCCGCATGCCCACGATCGTGGTGCTCACGACCGGGCTGGCCAGGATGAAGTGCAACGCCATTTCCGGCAGGGTGATCCCCGCAGGCACAAGCTGCTTGAGCGCCTCAACCCGCGGCAAGGTCGCGGCCAGGTTCTCTGGTCCGAAATACTTTGCCCGCCAGTCGGTCTCCGGAAACCGCGTCTCCGCCGTCATCTTTCCGCCCAGGCTGCCTTCATCCAGCGGAACGCGCGCGATCACTCCGATGTTCAACTCCCGGCAAAGCGGGAAAAGCTTGTCGTCGGGCGCCTGATCAAAAATGTTGTAGATCACCTGCACAACGTCGACCAGCCCGGTGCGCAAAGTCTTGCAACCATTCTCCGGCTCCCAGCGATTCAAACTCAGCCCAAAGGAGCGTATCCAGCCCTCCCTTTTGAGCTGCTCGACGGTGTCGCGGAACTCCGGCTCGTCCGTCCAGCCCTCGTCCCAGACATGAAATTGCAGCAAATCGATGCAATCGACACCCAGCTTTTCGCGAATCCGTTGGGCGTACCGGAACACATGGTCGGCGGGGAAGACGTCCTGGTAGTTGTCTTTCGGGGACGCCGGCCACTTCAGATTTTTCGGCGGTATTTTGGAGGCAGCATAGATGCGCTTTCCCTTATTGCGAGCCAGCGCCTCGCCCAGCAATGCGTCGCTGTTCCCGTCACCGTACGCCCATGCCGAGTCGAAGAAATTGCAGCCCAGGTCGATCGCTGCCTGGATCGCCTGCCGCGACTCCTGGTCGTTCGATTCGCTCCACCCGCTCATGCCCCACAATCCATGGGCGATGTCGCTGACTTCGAAACCGGTACCGCCGAGGGTCCGATATTTCATACGTCTTTCTCCGATGCAAGGCTTGGCAGGTGGAAATTGTTTGTGGAAACTCGGGAACAAGATTAGCAGAACGGGCCGCAAACTGTGCTGCCTCGAACCTTAGCTTAACGTCGGGCAGGCCAGATGCTCGAGCTGGGTCGGTTGATCGCATACACCACTGAAAGAATCACGAACGACGCCACCAGCAGCACCAGCGACGTCTGACCCGCCGATGAATAGTCCAGCGCCTGCACGTTGTCGTAGATCGAAATGGAAACCGTCCGCGTCACTCCCGGAATGTTTCCACCCACCATCAGGACGACTCCAAACTCTCCCAACGTGTGCGCAAATGTGAGTACCACGCCCGTGAGCAGGCCGCTGGAGGAAAGCGGCAACACCACCCGGAAAAATGTGCGCCAGCGCGATGCGCCCAGCACCGCGGAAGCCGCCGTCAGCTTCGGGTCCACCGCCGCAAACGCCGCCGAGATTGGTTGCACCATGAACGGCAGGCTGTAGACCATCGAAGCGATCACGAGCCCGCCAAAGGTAAAGGGCAGCCCGTGCCCCCAGATCCAGCCATACATTCTTCCCAAAGGGCTTTTGGGCCCCATCGCGAGCAGCATGTAAAACCCTAGCACGGTTGGCGGCAAGACCAGCGGCAGCGCCACTACGGCTTCCAGCAGGAACTTCCAGCGCCAGCGGGAAGACGCCAGCCAAAAGGCGATTGGAACCCCCATAACAAGCAAAAGTCCGCAAACAACCACGTCGAGTTTCAGGGTGAGGAGAAGTGCTTCCCAATCCATGGTCGATTCATTCCGAAAGCCGGCTTGGTGGGTGCGCCTGCTGTCCCTTCCCCGGTCCCCAGGGGGTCACTATTTTTATCACGTCCCGGGCGGAAGGAGTTCCCTGAAGATTGTCTGTGCGTCGCCGCAGATCCGTGGGCGGCGTAAAATGACCATTTGGCCTCGCCCTCTGAATTCGACAATCTGCGCGTCGTCCTGGTGGCTACGCGCAACCCTCTCAACCTCGGTGCGGCCGCCCGCGCCATGAGCAACTTCGGCTTTCTGCGCCTTCGAGTCGTCAACCCGTACCAGATTGCGTTCCGCGAAGCACGATCGGCAGTCGGCGCCGCGGCGCTGCTCAAAGACGCCGAAGAGTGCGAGGATATTGCCGAAGCCGTCTCGGATTCCGCCCTCGTCGTCGGGACCACGGCGGTTCGCCGTCGGGAACTGCACCATGTCCTCCGTCCACTGAAAGAAGGCGCCCGCCTGATCCGGAGAAAACTCAGGTCCGAACCCGTTGCACTCTTGTTCGGCTCAGAAAAAATGGGCCTTTCCAACCAGGCTCTGAGCCATTGCCACTGGCTCATGCGCATCCCATCCCGCGAGCAGCATCCTTCGATGAACCTCGGCCAGGCGGTTGCCGTCTGCCTGTACGAACTGGCGCGCGCCGGCAAGACCGCATGGCAGCCCGTGAAACAGCATCCCGCCACCGCGGGTGAAGTCGAACGCATGACAAACGTTCTTCTCCAAACCCTGCAAACGAGCGGCTATCTCAACCCGCGTACTGCTACTTCTGCCGACGCAAAAATACGCCGACTCGTGCGCCGCCTCAATCTCGAAGCTCAGGATGCCGAGGTGTGGCTCGGTATGCTGCGACAGATCCTGTGGAAGGTGCGATCACGAGAGTGAGCACGGCTCGCGAGGATCCGATGCCTTGTAGCGAGGAACCAGGACCGATTCGGTTTGCATGTGCGCTCGTCTGCGCGATGATCTTCCTGGGTGGCTGCGGCCGTGCCTGGGCGCAAACCGAGGCCAAACCGACCTTGCCTGAGCTGGCCACCAAGCGCGGTCTCACGGTCGGCACGGCCGCCCATGTCCGGACCCTCGCCGATCCAGCTTACGCGCAGGTTGGTCGGCTCCGAGTTCAGTCAACTGGAACCCGAGAACGAAATGAAGTTTGGCCCCGTGCATCCCCGTGCGAATACCGATCCCGCCTGCAAACTCGTGCAAACCTGGGGCTTCACCGACAAGCAGTCCTGGATTGAAGGATTCTACCCAGGATACGGTTGGGCGCTGGGGTGGGATTCCAACTACCAGAAGAAGCCTGCGTATGGCTCAATGAGCAACGCCCAAAGCCCAACGCCCTGAGCGCGCCCTACATAGGACTCAGCCGGGGGCTCCGAGCGATCCCTCAGGGCAGGCCAAGCGAGCGAGCGATCGTCTTGCGGTACTCCCGGGCCTTCGCTAGGACAGCGTCTTCCTTCACAGTGAGCAGCCTTCGGTCACGCATCACCACCCGACCGCCGATCACGACCGTCTGCACGTCGCTGCCCTTCAGGGCATACGCTAGCTGGGCGTAAACGTCGTACATCGGCACAGCGTTCGGTTCGTCCAGACTGATCAGGATTAAGTCCGCCTTTTTGTCCACCTCCAGCGAGCCGATTTCTTTCTGCATATGGAGCGCGCGCGCCCCGTCGATCGTCGCCATCTCCACCACGGCCTTGGCATTCAGGGCAAGTGGATCCATCTTCGTGATCTTCGCCAGCTTCGCCGTCAGGTCCATTTCCTCCATCAGGTCCAGGTCGTTGTTGCTCCCTGCCGGACCGTCGGTTCCGAGCCCTACCGCAACGCCCGCGGCGCGCATCTCGGGCACCGGAGAAACGCCGCTCGCCAGCATCATGTTGCTCGAGGGGTTGTGCACGCAGCCCACTTGCCGTTGTGCCAGGATCTTCCGGTCGGCTTCATCCACAAAAATGCAATGCGCCGCGAGCACGTCCGGCCCCAACACGCCGATCTTTTCCAGATACTCGACAGGCGTAGCCCCATTTTGTTTCTGGCTGTCATCCCATTCCTTCTTCATCTCCGCCACGTGAATCAGGATCGGCGCGTGGTATTTTCGCGCCAGCGTGGAAGCGTCTTTCAGTGTCTTGCCGGAACATGTGTAAATTGAATGGGGTGCCACCGCCGCATGAATCAGCGGATCCCCTTGCCACTTCTTCAGGAACTTCTCGGTATAGCCGACCCTCTCCGCTTCGGTCTTGTTATCCGGGGCCGGAAAATCGATCCACGTCTCACCGAGCACGCCCCGCATCCCCGCCGCCTTGGCTTCCTCGGCAACCGCATCCTCGAAGTAGTACATGTCGGCGAAGGTGGTGACGCCGGAACGAATCTGCTCGGCCGCCGCCAGCCGGGTTCCCCAGCGCACGAAGTCCTCGGTGACATTCTTCGCTTCCGCCGGGAAGATGTATTTATGGAGCCAGTCATCGAGCGTCACGTCGTCATGCAGTCCGCGGAACAGCGTCATTGGCGCGTGCGTGTGGCCATTGATGAACCCCGGCAGAACCAGCTTGCCGGCGGCGTCAATCGTTTGCGAGCTTGTATATCTGGCTTGGATCTCGGCTTGCGGACCGACGGCAACGATGGTGTCGCCTACGACGGCCACCGCTCCCTCGTCATAGATGGCCCGGGTTGCGTCCATGGTGACGACCAGTCCGCGGGCAACGATCAGATCGACCTTTTGCGGCCGCAGTTCCTGAGACCAGAGCGTGAGACTGACGAAAGCGATGGTGCCGGCAAGCAGAGCTCTCGACCGGAAGGTTTCGGATTTCATGACCACGAGCTTAACTGCGGCTCCGTCTGCGATGCAAAGATTTCCGCACATGCGCCCGTGCCGCCCGACGGCCAATCGATCGTTCCGTCGCTGCGAGATCGGTAGAAGGTGTTCAATCGATAGCGCGGGAAGGACGCGCGGAAGGGGCAAGAAAGGAGGTTGGTGAGGATCTTACTTCTCCATCAACAGAACTTTCTCCGCGTTGTCGATTTCGGTCAACTTGACCTCGATCACTTCATTCATGCTGGTCTGGACCAACCGGCCGACGAACGCGGCTTCGATGGGTAATTCGCGGTGGCCGCGGTCAATCAGCACGCAAAGCTGGACCCGGCGCGGACGCCCATGCGAGAAAAGTGCGTCCAGCGCGGCGCGGATCGTGCGGCCGGTGAACAGTACATCGTCCACCAGGATGATGCTTTTGCCTTCGATGTCGAGACCGATGTCCGATTTCTGTACGACCGGCCTGGGCCCGAGCGTGGAGAGATCGTCGCGGTAGAAAGTGATGTCCAGGGTCCCGACCGGAACCGCAACCTTCTCCACGCGCTGCATGAATTTTGCCAGGCGCTCCGCAATCGGAACTCCGCGCCGACGAATGCCCACGAGTCCGAGTTGTTCCACGCCCCCATTTTTCTCCACAATCTCGTGGGCCAGACGGACGAGCGTTCGTTCGATCTCGGAGGCGGACATGAGCTGCGCCTTTTGGCGCAACGGGGACTTTGGAGGCGAGCTCTTGGTGGCCATAAACGGGTGAATCATACGCGGGCCCGGTGTGCTCGGCAAGGACAGCTCTAGCAGGTGCCGCCAAGCCGACTGAGCGTCCGTTCCGTGGTGACGAGTTTGGCTCCCAGGGCTTGGAGTTCTAGGATGGTCCGTCGACCCTGTTCGGGGTTGAGCGTCTCGATCGCATCCTCGACCACAGAGACCGCCCGACCCCGTTCGAGCAGCCCCTTCGCGGCGAAGCGGACACAGTACTCCGTGACCACTCCAAACACGGCAAACTCCGCGTGCCGCGGAAGCCGCTCCAGCAGGGAAGTGGCATGGCGGGTCTCGAAGATGTCCAAAGTCTGCTTTTCGAGCAGCACCTGTTGATATTGCGAAAGGTCCTGCGGCAAAGCACCGGCGGCCTCGTTCGGAACCCTTGCGACCCGGTCGGTCATGGCGTGGGCGACAAAATCGCTGCCCGGAGTTCCTTGTATGCAGTGGGGTGGAAAGAGGCGGAATTCAGGATCATTTTCAGAGTGGTAGCAGCCGTGCGACACTAGAAAGACGCGCCCTTGGCGAGCAGTGTCGGTGAGCTTCTGAATGTTGGGCAGCAGTTTTTCTGCACCCGGCACATACATTCTGCCCCCGGGCAACATGAAATCCGCCTGGGTGTCGACCGCCCACAAAACCAGATCGCTAAACGCCATGCCCTTCCGCTCGCCTCGGCCTTTCGAACGTGAGCCAGCTTATACAGGGGTTGCGACAGATTACAAGCCATTCGTGGATGAGAAAACATGGCCGAGCCGCTCCGGTCCGCTCGGCTTCGGGCACTCGCCTTGCTCCCGCGGGTCCCCGGCGCTTGTTTCCTGGGGATTCATTTGTATACTGGCGGCCTCAGAGCGCCGCGAGATTTGTAGAACCGGGTTGGTTTGCGCGCCTAACAGGTCTCGATATCAGGGGTGAGCGGAATGGCCCAGGAAGCGGCAGGACAAGGGAAGTCCGAAAATCGACTCATAATCCGCAATATTGGCTTGCTCCTCAGCGGAGATCTGGAGAAGCCGATTCTCGACGCCGACACTGTGCTGGCCGTGGATGGCAAGATCGCTGCCATCGGCAAAGAAAAGGACGTCGACACCCGGGGTGTCATGACCGCCGTCGATGCCAAGGGCACGACCTTGGCGCCTGGCCTGATCGACAGCCACGTGCACCCGGTCGCCGGCGACTGGACACCCCGCCAGAATCAGCTCGGCTGGATCGACAGCTACCTGCATGGGGGAGTCACCACCATGATCTCAGCCGGGGAGGTGCATACGCCCGGTCGCCCCAAAGATGTGGTCGGCTTGAAAGCCATGGCGATCTTTGCCCAACGCGCCTTCACCGCGTTCCGGCCCGGGGGTGTGAGGATTCATGCCGGGGCGCCCGTGCTGGAGCACGGGATGGTGGAAGAGGACTTCAAGGAACTCGCCGCCGCCGGTGTCGCCATGCTGGGCGAGGTCGGCCTGGGCAGCGTAAAGGACGGCGCCACCGCCCGGCAGATGGTGGCATGGGCGCGCAAATACGGCATGCAGAGCACCATCCATACCGGAGGACCATCCATTCCCGGTTCCAGCCTGATTGACAAAGACATCGTGCTGGCCGCCGACGCCGACGTCATCGGCCACATCAACGGTGGCCACACCGCTTTGCCCGACGATCAGATTGTGAGTCTGTGCGAGAATTCGCCCCGTGCCCTGGAGATCGTGCACAACGGCAACGAGCGAGCCGGGCTTTTGACGCTGCGCACGGCCCGGGAGCTGAAACAGCTCCACAGGGTGATTCTGGGCACCGACTCCCCCGCGGGGTCAGGCGTGCAGCCCCTCGGAATCGTGCGGCTGATCTCCATGCTGTCGTCGCTGGGCGATGTCCCGGCAGAACTGGCAATCTGTTTCGCCACCGGAAACACCGCCCAGATCCGCAACCTCAACTGCGGGATGGTGGCGGCTGGACGTGACGCCACATTTGTGCTGATGGACAAGGCTCAACATTCCGCCGGGAGCACGCTCCTCAACAGCCTCCAGGCGGGCGATCTGCCCGGCATCGGAATGGTGATCATCGACGGCGCTGTGAGCGCCGGACGCAGCCGAAACACGCCTCCAGCGACCCGAGTGCCGGAGATCGTCAAGTCCTGAGCAAAAGCTTGGGCCCTGTGCGTTACCGCAGGCCGTCCTCTCCCTTGATCTGGTCCTTGGTCAGGCCGCCCACCCGCGGCAGCGGTCGCCCGCTGTCGGTGACCGCGATCGCGACCATGATCTCGTTCGCTCGCGGTGCGTCGTTGATCCGTACTTCCATGCCATCAAAGTGGCTGCGGACGAAAGCCGCGTCCTTGTGACCGAGCGGAATATCCAGCGCCACTCCCAGTCCTCCACGCTTCTTCGAAGACGGAATCAAGGCCGCGCCTTTGCCGAGAACTCTGCGCACCGGCGCCCCCAGCTTGGGGTGCAGGATTGCCGCCGCATGCTCGATCTCCCCGTTCTCGCCCACCGCGGCTGCTTTCCCGTAGCTCTCCGCCGTGTTTGCCGGGATGCCCAAGGCTGCGACCGCTCGCTCGGTGAGCAACTCCCCCAGTTCCTCGCCGATTGTCATGAGTGCGGATAGGTCGTCCACGTACTGGCCGGCATACGGATTCTCGATGACAGCCACCGCGGCTGCCCGCCGAGTGGGCGGATCCACCTTGCGACCCATCTCGCTTCGGGTCTCCTCCACGAAGGTTGCGATCTTTCGGATGCTGGCCTTCATCGCAGTCCGTCCTCTCCCTTGATCTCAGATCCCTTCAAGCCGCCCACGCGAGCGTGAATTCTCTGCCCGGTGGTCATGACCAGAGCGAGCAGTAGCTCGTCAGCACGGGGAGCGTCGGCCAGCCCAACCTCCATCGCATCGAAGTGGCTCCGCACATACGAGGCGTTGATGTGCGTGATGGGCACATCCAGCCGCGTCCCCGGCCCGCCCACCTTCTTGGTCGACGGGACAATGGCTTTGGCGCCGCCCAGAATCTCGCGCATGGCGTAGCCTCCGGGCACATGCCATAGCGCTCCATGCTCCAACTCGCCCGCGCTGCCCACGATGGCGCCTTTCCCGTAGCCTTCCACAATCCTGACGTCACCGCCCAAGGCGGCCACAAGAGAGCGCGCCATGTCCAAACCAAGCGGCTTGAGATCGTCCATGAAGCCCGCAATGTCGGGGACATATCTGCCGGCGTAGGGATTCCGGATCACTGCGAGCGCCGCGGTCCGGCGCTGAGAATTGGCCGGAGCGGGCCCGCCCTCGTGGAAAATCTCTTCCACTACAGTAAGCTTTTTTCGAAGCTCGACCTCAGGCATTCACGAGGCTCCTGTGGTCGTGAGTGGGAACAGCAAGGGTTTTGCCTTCGAGTCGCCCAACCATGGTACGGGTCTCGCCACCCAGGTGAAGAGCGGCGGCCCGCACGAGACCTCGAGACAGGAGCCGGCGAGTCACCCTTTCACCAGCGTCCAACGCCACCGCAACTTCGTGCGCCGTCAGTCGACCCACAGCTTGCGTCACGAGACGCTCCCCCAGGTCGCTGTCGGGCGCCAGCTCACATGCCCTCACGCGAACGACATTGGGGTGTTGCGGCAAGTCAACGGCGTTGGCGATGATGGTTGCGGCTGCGTCCGCCATGGCAGCCCGTTCCGCCAGCACGGTTACGGCGTCCGCGATGCCGAGTGAGAAGCTCCGCCCGCGCCATCCGCTGGTCGCGATACCCCGCACCGGCTGGCCGGCATCCAGGATGGCTCGACCAAACAACGATGGACGATCAGGCCTTTCGACCATACCGACAATGAAATGCTGGCCGGGCTCCAAATGGATGGCGATGTCGCCCCCATCGTTCACGTAAGCCCGGTCGAGGGTCGCCGCCGCAGTCATGGCGCCGAGAATTTCCTCCGCGACCGCGCCCGCCACCGCGGCCATCGGAGTGATGAACGTCTGGGTCGCGTACGGTGCGACCGCTGCGGCCATGCGGCGGGCGATGATGCCGGTGGGCAGAGGCGCATCCGCCTGGAAGGGCTGACGCAAAATCGACAGTTCACTGCACAGCTCATCGAGCACGTGGACGAATCGCTCTGCCGCGGCGCGGTACGCTGCCTGAATCTGGCTTCGGTCGCCGAATGCATCCACGATCAGATCGATCGGCCCGTCGTGAAGATAAAGCCGCCGCCCATCCGGCAGGAGCCGGATCTGTGCTCGATCCCTCATGACTCCGACCCCGGCGCTTTGGCGGGAGCCAATGGCCACGGATTCTCCGCACGCGCCGCCACGTGCCGATGCCCCTGGTCGGGCATGATCGAAGCGAGTGGCCGCACGTGATCCATATATCCGCCCAGTCCTCGGTAATCGTCGAGCTTCAGCGTAAATTCGATCGGCGCAACCAGCGCAGGAGTGGGAACATACCCGAACGCGCCCTCGGGCATCCGACTGACGTCCACCATGAACGTGATCCCACCGCCGGGCCAAATGTAGACTGGCGCGCCGCCGCAGGTCACCCGCGTCAACCGATCTCGCACCGAGTGTGTCAGCCGCACGGGATTCTCGGTGACCCCGGCCCGCAGCGATCCCCCGGCGCCGCCCATGAAGAGCACCGTGCAAAGTGCAGGCTCGCAATTCTCCCTGATTCGAGCCACAGATTCCTGGAGCGCGCCAGGGAGCTCCTTCTCGACCGGCTTCAGTTCTTGGTCGAGTTCGAAGTAGGAATGGTGCTCGCCCGTCGTGCTCACCATCAGCAGTCGAAGGCCGGCCCAGGCGACCCTGCGGTTGAAAGGCTCGAGAATCGACAAAGGATCTTCAATGTTCGTGCCGCCCCAGGCCGTTCCTGGTTCCGCCACCTGAAAGTAGCGGCCCGGAGTCGATCGCCGGCCCTTCATCTGGATGCCAGTCTGCGGCACTCCCAGCAGCTTTCCCGCCTGATGCTCCGAGAGGACCCCCGTGATGTGATCGTCCACGACTACGACCTCGTCGACCTTCCCGAACCACTGCTTTGCGAACATCCCGATGGTTGCCGACCCACAACCCACCCGCATCCGCTGCTCGCGAACGTCGTCGACCAGCGGCGGTTTCCCGGCTTCGACAACCACCGAGGCGCCGTCGTCAACCTCCAGCTCAACCGCTTTTCCGTTGCAAAGATTCAAAAGCGTGTCACAGGTGACAGTACCTTCCTTCCGACTGCCGCCCGTGAGATGTCGCACTCCACCGAGAGAAAGCATCTGCGAGCCGTATTCACTGGTAGTGACGTGCCCAACCGCTTCCCCTTGCGCGCGTACAACGTTTTGCTCCGGGCCAAGGTGCCGGTCGGTGTCGATCTTCAGCTTCACACCGCAATAGCTGAAAATGCCCTCCGTGACCACGGTGACCATGTCTATGCCTTTGACTTCGGAAGAAATAATGAAGGGCGCAGGCTTGTAGTCCGGATACGTCGTACCCGCTCCGATCGCCGTAATGAAGGTTCCCGGTCCGGCTACGATGTTGCCGTCCCACTCATGCTCGCGATGGAGAAACGGAACGATCGAGCCGCCGCGCGACAGCGCCCGATCAAGCACTACGTGCGGGTCCACCCGAACCAATTGGCCGTCATGGTTCGCGTACCGGTCGCAGGCGCCCAGCCTTCCCGGCTTGATGTAGCAGAGCACTGGGCAGGCATCGCAGCGGATGGCATCGTCGTCAGGCACCATGCCCTCCCTGGCGGCCAGCTTCCAGAAGGGCGGCACGAACGCGGTCCGGGGTCGCCGGCACCCGATGGATCCGCACGCCAACGGCGTCGTGGATCGCATTCAGGATCGCCGGCGCGGTCGGAATCACTGCTTGCTCCCCGATCCCCTTGGCACCGAACGGCCCGATGGGCGAGGGATCCTCAATCAGAATCGATTCGACCGGCGGCAGATCTCCGGCGGAAGGAATCAGGTAGTCATGCAGATTCTCGCCTTTACCCGGGAAAAACTCCTCCAGGAGCGCGTGACCCAGCCCTTGCGCCGCTCCGCCTTCGATTTGGCCTTCAATCAAAGTGGGATTGATGGCGCGCCCGACGTCATGGGCCGCCGTGATCTTCAGGACGCGCACGGTGCCGAGTTCGGTGTCGACCTCGATCTCCGCCATGTGCGCGCCGAAGCCGAACACTGCATAGGGCACACCCTGACCATTTTCATCGAGAGGACTGGTCGGAGGGTCGAACGTTGCCTCCGCGGTCACCACATATCCGTATGGATCGAGCGGCAATCCCGACAGCACCAGCGTCCGCTGCGTTTCGCCGTCTTCTACGGTCACCAGGCCATGCTTCAGCCCCACGCCCGCCCCTTCGCCTGCGTCAGCCAGCTGGAGGATGGCTTGGCGCAGTTTCCATCCAGCCATGGCGGCTGCCTTGCCCGTGACAAAAGTCTGTCGCGACGCCGAGGTTTTTCCGCAGTCTGGCGTGATGGCAGTATCGCCGGAAACCAGATCAAAGCGCTCGATCGGAGCGCCCATCGCATCCGCGCAGATCTGCGCGACGATCGTGTTCGAGCCTTGGCCGATGTCGACAGCCCCCTGGTGGAGCGCGATTCTTCCATCCGCCTTCAACCCCACCCGCACAGTCGACGGGTTGGGAAGGGAAGTGTTGCCACAGCCGTACCACATTCCCGCGAGCCCCACGCCTCTCCGGGTTGGCCCGGTGGTGCTTTGGTTGAAGGCGGCAACCTGCGCGCGCGCGGCTGCCCACTTCGGCCGCAGAGCTTCAAAACAAGCGCGAATCCCGACGCCCGCTCCCAAGACTTGGCCCGTCACGGTCGGGGTAACACCGTCCAGCGCGTTCAGGACGCGGAATTCCAGCCGATCCATTCCGAGCCGGTCCGCCAATTCGTCGTAAACCTGCTCTTGGGCGATCGCCGTTTGCGGCACGCCGAAGCCTCGGAATGCTCCGGCGGGAACCAGATGGGTATGCACCGCCCGAGTGAGTGCGCGATAGTGCGGAACCTTGTAAGGTCCCGACGCATGTACGGGCACGCGTGCCGCCACGGTGGGTCCCCAGGACGAATAGGCGCCCGTGTTGAAGTCGGCGGCGAAATCCAAAGCCTGCAGTCGGCCGTCGCGGGTTGCGCCAGCACGGAGATGCATCCGTGCCGGATGGCGCTTGGTGGTTGACATCATCGACTCAAAACGCGAGTAAACCATCCGCACCGGCCGGTTCAGATGCCAGGCCGCCAGCGCAAGAAAAGGCTGAACCGAAAGGTCGAGCTTCGAGCCGAAGCCGCCGCCCACCGCGGTCGGGATGATCCGCACGGCTTCTGGTGCGATCCCAAGGATCTTCGCGATGTCCGCCCGGTCCATGTAGGGCGATTGGGTACAGGCTTGAATTTCGATTCCTTCTCCGACGCGTCGCGCAAACCCGGCTTCGGGCTCGATGTAGGCATGCTCGACGAAACCAGTCTCATACTCGTCTTCGACCACCACGTCCGCTTCGCCCAGCGCCTTGTCGACGTCCCCCCGCACCACGCGACCACCCGTCAGCACGTTGTTCTTGCGCTGGGCATGAACTAGGGGCGCACCTGGAGCGAGCGCCTGATCGATGGTCATCAGCGGCGGCAGTTCCTCCCAGGCGACCGGGAAGCTGGCCGCATCAAACGCCTCGACAACTTCCCGCTCGCCAACCACCATGGCCACCGCCTCGCCCCGGAAGCGGGCCTCGAGATGGGCAAACACGGGCTGATCGGCAAACGCCCCAATCACGCCGTAGCAGTCCACACCCGGCACATCCTTGGCCGAAAACACGGTGTGAATTCCCGGATGGGTGGCCAGGAATGTTTCGAAATCTCCCAACCGAAATCGGGCGCGATGGTACGGGCTACGAATCGCACGAACCGTGAGCGCTCCAGCTGGAGTGTCATCGGCCCCAAAGATCTCCGTGCCGTCGACCTTGCGCTGACCATCAAGGCGAATCAGACGCGCGCCCACCGCCCTGCCAGCACCCGGAGAGGCTTCCTCCCTATCCTCAACAGAAGCGTTCAGCACCGCCGCGACGATCTTCTGATACCCCGTGCATCGACAGAGGACTCCGCCGATTGCATCCATGACCTCGCTCTGGCTAGGATTTTCGCGTTTCTCCAGCAGCGCAGTGGCTGAAACGAGCATGCCCGGCGTGCAAGCCCCGCACTGTGCGGCCCCGTGACACAAGAAGGCCCGCTGCAATCGATCGAACAAGGGCGGACGCCGAGCCAGTCCCTCCACCGTTGTGACCTCGCGCCCCTCGGCCTGCGCCGCCGGAACCAGGCACGCGCACACCGGCTCGCCATCGAGCAGCACCGTGCAAGCGCCACAGTCCCCGGCGTCGCACCCCACCTTGGTCCCCGTCAGGCCAAGTTCGTCGCGCAACACCCGCGACAGACGCTGAACTGGTGTAGTCGCAGCCGCGACGGGCGTCCCGTTGACCGTGAAGGTCAGAATGGCTTCGACATCGCGCACAATGGGCGGAATGGCCACCATGTCAGCCAGTCTCCACGCAGGCTTCGAGCGCACGTCGCACAAGAGTCAGCGCCGCATCGCGGCGATACTCTGCGGTGGCCCGCACATCATCGATCGGGGACAAACGGCCCAGGTGCCGAGCAAAAGCCAGCATGCCCAATCCGGCAGACGCCTTGGCCCCCACCAGGTCACGCTCGAGCTCGGTCAAACGTTGCGCCGTCACCGAACACGCGCCGACGGCAATGCGCGCCTCGGCAACGTGGCCCGCGCCATCGGTCTCGACCACAGCCGCCACCATCGCGATCGAGATCACAAGATAGCGCCGCGCCCCCAGCTTCAGGAAGGCAGAGCGCGCCTGGTCGAGACCACGGGGAACCATCACGCTCGCCAGCATCTCGTTTGGACGCCGCAGCGTTCTGCGGTTTCCGACGATAAATTGACTCAGCGGCACTCGCCGCGTGCCCGTGGTCGAGGCCAGTTCAACTTCCGCATCCAAGGCCACGAGCGGTGGAACTCCGTCCGCTGCGGGCGACGCGTTAGAAAGATTGCCGGCGACGGTCCCTCGGTTCTGAATCTGGATGGAGCCGACTTCGCGGGCTGCGCTCTTCAGGGCGTCGAAACATCGGGGCAGCGGACTGCGGATAAGCTCGCTCCAGGTGGTGAGCCCCCCGATGCGAATGTGGTCGGGCTCGAACGAGATGCCCCGGAGCTCTCCGAGAGCTGAGATATCCACCACCGGGCCGGAAACCGGCCGATCCCCCAGGGCGGGGAAGAAATCGGTGCCTCCGGACAGAATTTGGCCTCCGCACTGGGCCAATGTGTGGACGGCTTCATGAAGCGTCCTGGGCCTGAAGTACAAGGTCTTGATCCCCCGGAGCGACGGGCCGAAAGGCCGATCGGGCCATGCTTGCCGTCAATTTGTATACGAATGCTATCGGTTTGTACAGGACGGCGCGGGCGGGGTCAGGAGCCTAGTACAGCATCCCGGCAATCGACGCCGACATGAGGTTCGCCATCGTGCCCGCCAGCATGGCGCGCAGGCCGAGGCGGGCAAGGTCGCCCCTGCGGTTGGGCGCCAGCGCGCCGATACCCCCAATTTGAATCCCAATCGAACTCAAGTTCGCGAAGCCGCACAAGGCAAAAGTCGCAATCGTAAAAGATCGGGGATCAAGCATACCCCTCTCGGGACCGAGCAGGGAGAATGCGACCAGTTCATTCAGGACCATGCGCGTGCCGAGCAAACTGCCAATGATGGGGCAGTCACGCCATGGGATGCCGATCAGCCACGCAATCGGTGCAAACAGGGTCCCAAAGATCTTTTCCAAGCTGGATGGAAACCACCCGACGCCGAGGTGCGTCAGCCCGTTGTGAATCCCTCCGAGAATGCCATTGGTTAATGCAATCAGGGCCAGAAACGAAATCAGCATGGCGGCGATGTTCAGCGCGAGGTGCAACCCATCGGTGGTGCCCCGCGCCACCGCGCCCAGCAGGTTCTCGCTTTTCTCGGCCGCAAGCTCCTCCTCGCTCATCACAACTCGTCCGGCCGTTTTCGGTTGCTCGGTTTCCGGCACCAGCATCTTCGCCATAAGGAGTGTGCCGGGTGCCGTCATGATCACCGCGCTCAACAGGTGCTTCGGATCGATTCCAAACGCGATGTAAGCAGCCATGATTCCACCCGAGACGTGCGCCATCCCGCTGGTCATGACCGTCATCAGTTCCGACTGGGTCAGATCCGCCAGGAAGGGTCGAATCGTTAACGGTGCTTCGGTTTGACCCATGAAGATGCTGGCTGCCACATTCAGCGATTCGGCGCCGCTCGCGCCCATGAAGCGGGTCATGACCCGAGCGACCTGCTTGATGATGAACTGCATTACCCCGAAGTGGTACAGAACCGCGAAGAATGCCGCGATGAAGATGATGGTGGGCAGCACCTGGAAGGCAAAATAGAAGCCCAGCGAAGAGCCTTGCTTCCCCAGTTCCCCGAACACAAACTTTGAACCTTCGAACGAATAGGCGAGCAGCCGGTTCACGGCGGCGCCGGCAGCCTGAAACAGGCGTCGCCCGGCATCAACCTTCAGAACAAATATCGCGAACGCGATCTGCAGTCCCAGCCCCCAGGCGACGGTCTTCCCGCGGATCGCCCGCCGGTTGGTCGAAAAGGCATACGCCAGGCCCAGCATGGTCAGAAGACCAAGAATCCCGGTAAATCGCCCCATCAGTTTTTCTCCCCGGACTTGGTGATCACTCGATGAACCAGCGGACGCCTGTGGGTCGGAGGCGCGTCCCCGATCTGAAAGCTTTCCTGCAAAAGCGTCTTGGCCCGCGCCCCCCGGGCCTCGGAGTTGTAATGAACCGTGCACAGCGCCTCACCAGCCGACACCGAGTCCCCAACCTTCTTGTGCAGTACGAATCCGACTGCCGGATCGACAGAATCTTCCTTCCGCTCGCGGCCCCCGCCCAGGATGACGCAGGCCGTCCCTGCCTGCTCACACTGGATCGCCGTCACATAGCCACTCCGAGGGCTGACGACCGCAAGCGTGTGCTGAGCCTGCGGCAAGCGCTTGGGATCGTCCGCCACCCCCGCGTCGCCACCCTGCTGTTCTACCATCTCGCGAAACTTGTCCAGCGCGGCCCCGGAAGCGATCAGTTGCCTGGACATCTGCTTCCCCTCCTCGACGGTTGCGCAGCAGTCGCCCAGATAAAACATCCAGGCGGCCAGGTTCAGGCACAGCTCGCACAAGTCTTTCGGGCCACCACCCCGCAGGACTTCCAGGACCTCCACAACTTCAAGTGAGTTGCCCACGTAACGCCCCAGCGGCTGATCCATATCCGTGATCAGCGCCGCCATCTTCTTGCCCATGCGCTCGCCCGTCTCGACCATCAACTCCGCCAGGTAGACCGCGTCTTCCTCCTTCTTCATGAATGCCCCCGAACCGGTCTTGACGTCCAACACCAGCCCGTCAATCCCTTCCGCCAGCTTCTTGCTCATGATGGAAGCGCAAATCAGGAAGGGACTCTCCACCGTGCCGGTCACATCCCGTAGGGCGTACAGTTTGCGGTCCGCAGGCGCAATCTCCGCGGTCTGGCCGATCATGGCGCATCCGCAGGTCTGAAGCACCTTCCGAAACCGCGCCACGGACAGATTCACGTTGAAGCCGGGAATGGCCTCCAGCTTGTCCAGCGTGCCGCCCGTGTGGCCTAGTCCCCGCCCGCTGATCATCGGAACGATGAGGCCGCCCGCAGCCGCCAGTGGCGCCAGGACAAGCGAAGTCTTATCCCCCACTCCACCGGTGGAATGCTTATCGACCTTATAGGATGGCAGGTCGGAAAAATCCAGTACTTCTCCCGAGCGCAGCATCGCGTCGGTCAGCGCGGCCGTCTCGGCTCGTGTCAGGCCCTTCAGGAGCGCAGCCATCAACCATGCGGATGCCTGGTAGTCGGGAATTTCGCCCTGGGTGTAGCCGCCAACCAGAGCATCGATCTCGGCCCGCGATAGCTCCGCCCCGTCTCGTTTCTTCCGGATGAGGTCGACCGTCCGGATGGGAGTGGTGCTCGGCGGCGCGCTCATTTTAGACGGAATCCTTCGGGCAGAAGCTCGGTGATGTGCGCCTGTTTCTCGCCTTTCGCTCCCTGGAAAAACACGATGGCATCCGGCCCAAATTCGTAAATGACTTGCCGGCATGCCCCGCACGGGGAGCAGGGAACGCCGTGATCATTGACGACAGAGATGGCGCAAATTTCCAGCTTTGGCCCCAATTCGGCGACCGCCGAAAAAATGGCCGTGCGCTCCGCGCAATTCGTCATTCCGTACGAAGCGTTTTCGACATTGCACCCCGAGAATAGCTTGCCGGTGGTGGTCAGCAAGGCGGCGCCCACGCGAAACTGAGAGTAGGGTGCGTAAGCTTTCTTCATGGCTGCGCGAGCCGTTCGCAGCAACCTCGCCCGCTGTTTTTCGGCAGCCGCTCGTTTTCCCATAGATTCGAAGAATCAGAAGTTCCAGCCAGGACGACAATTGCGCGCCTGATTGTAAACCTGGATCCGCGATTGCAGAACTGTTTCTTGGATGGGATCCATCAAGATTTCTCGGGCGATTCGCGCACACACCGGCACTACAGATTCGCGAACAAAGCCTCAAGTTTGCCATCGTTCAGTTCGCCGTCCGTCCGTACGCCGGTGCAAATGTCCAGCCCAAACGGGCCGACTTCCTCGATCGCCTGCTTGACATTCCCCGGATTCAGACCGCCGGCCAGAAATATGGGAACATCGACTCGCTCTCGAATTTGACGGCTCAAATTCCAGTCATGCGTGCGCCCGGTCCCACCCAATTCTTTCGTGCGCAGCGCCGGATTTCCTGAGTCGAGCAGAATCGCGTCAACCTGCGGCGCGACTCGGCAAGCTTCCTCCACGGACTCGGGACCCAGCACGTGGATGACCTGCACGATCGCGATTCCCGGCAATGCGCGCCTTAGGTCGGAATGCGAGCCCCGGATCAGCCGATCGACGATCTGCAGGGTGTTGGTGCCGCAACGTTTTTGCTGAGCGATGATGGCATCCACATCCTGCTCGCTGGTGAGCAGGAACGAAGCTACCGGCGGCGGTACCTTGGCAGCAATCGCAGCAATCTGTTGCTCGGAAATCACCCCGGGACACCTGGGCATCTTCGACACCAACCCCAGTGCAGCCGCACCATGCCCGACAGCCAGCCTCGCCTCGGTGAGGCTGGAGATGCAGCAGACCTTCACTCTCGGTCGTGTGCTCGGTTGCATCCGTCGAGGGTACCAAAATGCACGCCCGGCAAGCGGTCTGGCCACCGGCTTAGTCCGCCGAGTTCTTCGACAGGCGCTCGGCTTCCCGCTGTTCGACAGTTGCCTGCGCGCTACGCGCCGTGCGGGTGTAGATCTCCGCCATCCGGCGGTGCGGCTCCGGCTCCTGAGGTCGCAGCTTGGCCGCTTCTCCGAGATAGTGGAGCGAATCGGAATATTGCCGCGCGCCCTGGCTTTTCCGGGCAAGAGCAAGCGTGGCGCGATAGAGCAGATCAGAAGTTCCCGAATCCTGCGGATTGAGCTGATGTGCGTCGCGCAGCGCTTCATAGCCCTGCCGATCTTCACCCAATTTCAACAGAACGGCTCCGTACAGGGATTTCAATTGAAACAAATCGGGCCGTCGCTGGAGGGCTCCGGCAAGCGGCGCCCGCGCCTCCCCAAACCGATTTAGCTGGTAGTACACCAAGGCGACGTTGTACTGCATTTGGGGCGATTGCGGAGCAATCTCGGCCGCCCGACGGAAGGGCTTCAGGGCCGCCTCAAGGTCTCCATGCTGACCGTAGATCGTGCCCAGCGCTGTCAGTTTTTCCGGGTTGTCGGGATCATAGAGTTGCTCGCATAGCGCGTGCGCTTCCTCGCGCGGGCCTTTCTCCAGTTTCTCCGCACATTCCCGCCTCAGCTGGCTCTCATTGTCGTCGCGCTGGCGAAGTGCCTTCGACGACGCCAGGGCCTTTTTCGCGTCCTGCTCGCGCCCTTGCCGGCGATATACGAAGCCCAACTGGTAGGGAACGCGAGAGTCCCGCGGATTGACCTTGGCGGCTTCCTTCAGCCACTTTTCCGCGGACGTCAAATCGCCCTGCTTGAAGTATGCGAACCCAAGGTAGTACGCCGTATCGGGAAAAGGTGGTTTCGCGACGGCCCGATTCAGATTCTGGATCGCGCTGTTGAAATCCCCCCCCTCAAGATCCAGTCTTCCCAGGTAGTACAAGACGTTGGGATGGTTTCCAACCTCGCGCCGCACCTCTTCAAACTCCCGGCGCGCTTCCTCGGACTTGCGCATTTCAAACAACGCCACGGCCAACGGGAATCGCGCCCTCAGAACCTGCTTGGGATCAAGCGCCAGGGCAGCCCGAAATTCGCTCACGGCCTGGTCGTAGCGATCCTGTTTCAGGGCGTCGTAGCCCTTGCCCAGGTGCGTTTCCAGGGCGTCGTCCGGGGCCGTCGGTTTCGGGGCGGACGTTTCCTGACACCAGACCGGGACATCCCCGGCTAGGACCAGCGCAAGTACGGCTAGCAGGACCGCGATCGTTCGCTGAATACGCCGATTCCCCATGTCGCAACCGCCCGGCCGACCGCCGGGGAGGACTGTGGAGGACTATTATAGTTGCGCTTTCCCGGTGTTCACTAGATCCGCACGCCGGGACCGGCTGGTGGCGCGCGCGCTCCGAAGGCGCTCTATAGACGTATTGCGGGTTTGGCGTACAATGCCGCGCATGACGATCCCGCAGCCATGCTGTCTCGTTCTCTCGGTGCTCACGGCCGCTGCCATTTCTGCACCCGCACAGGAGATTCAGAAGCTGGACCCTGCCCTCGAGCAGATCGTGCCTCCCAAAGCAGTCGCGGAACGGGTAGCCACCGGTTTCGACAAATGGACCGAGGGCCCGGTCTGGACGCGCGAAGACAGTCTTCTGTTCGCGGAAATTCCAGCGAACAATATCATCCAGTGGGTCCCGGGCAAGGGCGCGAGTGTTTTCCTTCATCCCAGCGGATACAAAGAATCGGCTCCGTTTGGAGGCCCTGAGCCCGGCTCGAACGGGATGACGCTTGACGCGGACGGTCGCGTCACGGTCGCAGGGCACGCCGGACGCAGCGTGTGGCGCTTGGAATCCGTCGACCCAAAGGCGCAGATTACAGTCCTGGCCGACACCTATCAGGGTAAGAAGCTCAACAGCCCGAACGATCTTGTATACAAATCCGACGGCTCACTGTACTTCACCGATCCCCCGTACGGCTTGCCCGCCCAGAGCGACAACGATCCGAGCAAGGAACTGCAGGTGAACGGCGTCTACCGCATTCCTGCCGCACGTCAGCAGCAGCCGGGTTCGCCGCCGGAGCGGGATAAACTGCAACTCATCATCAAAGATCTCCCCAGGCCCAATGGCATCGCCTTGTCTCCTGACGAGAAATTCCTTTACATCGCCGACTCCGGCAAGAAGATCTGGATGCGTTATCGCGTCCAGCCCAACGGCTCGGTGACCGACGGAGCGCTTTTCCTCGACCCGTCCAACGACCCAGCCGCCGGTAGTCCCGATGGCATACGGGTCGACCAGAAGGGAAACGTCTACGGTTCCGGCCCGGGCGGCGTCTGGATCATTTCTCCGGAAGGCAAGCACCTCGGCACGATCAAGATTCCCGAGCGAGTGAGCAACGTCGCCTGGGGCGACAAGGACGCCAAGACGCTCTACATCACAGCCAGCACCAGCCTGTACCGGATCAAACTGAATATCCCGGGCGTTCGGAACTATTAGCGTCCTCCGAACCTTGACGGTCGCGGGGGCCACTGTTAGATTTCGATCGCACGGGTGGATTTCCAGGGGGGAATTGCTCTGAGTCGGCCAGAGAAGAGGCAGCCATCGGTCGATCTTCGCCGACGCAACTTTCTGAAGCGATGTTGTCAGGGGGCCACCCTGGTTTCGGCAACTCTTCGATCCCGCGCCTTTCCGCAGGCTTTCCGATTCGATTCGCAAGGAGCACTGTTCGCGGCGGGCGAACTTCATCTGCACCCACACTATCGGTCTCAGCGCCCTCTGGATGCCACACTCCTCAAAGTCAAAGCCGGACTCGATGCCTTTGTTACCGAAAAGTATGCGGATTGGATCGATGCAGTTCTCAAAGAGTGGAGCTCGAATCTGCTACAGTCTCCCCGGGACCTCACGAGCTTCGAGAAATTTCTCACGCAAGACTTCTCAGGCACATCTCCGCAACATTTTGAAGAACGGCTGGTGCGGCCCGGCGGCGCGCTGCAGGCCTATCGACGTAACTTCGCTCCCCAACCCACACTCGAGAAAACTGCGTTCCTCACGGAATTGCGAGCCGCGCTGAGCGCGTTCCAGAAGTTCTTGACGGCCGATTTTCAGGTGACAAGTATTGATGGGGGGCCTTCGCGCTCCTCGTCTTCCGATGCGGCCAGCCGGCTGCAAACGCGCATTCGCTACGAACTGGTGGGAACAGGTCCTGGTTTCTATCGTGAGCAAAGAGCGGGAGAGTGGGACCTTGAATGGGCGTCCATGGGTGCTGGTGAACTCCGGGTCTCGCGCTGGCAGTTCGTGGCTGAGACTCGCAGCCGATCCGCGAACCCCGTCTACATCGATATCGCTGCCCAGAGCCTCGGCAGCAACCCCTCGTACGCTGCGCAATTACTCCCAGGAGCCGACCACTGGCGTACCGTGCTCGACGGGGCATGCGGCATCGACATCTACGGTCACAACGGCGTCTCCGTCGCGGATATAGACAACGATGGATTCGACGACCTCTATGTTTGCCAGCCCGGCGGGCTTCCCAATCGTCTCTATCGCAACCGGGGCGATGGCACATTTGAAGACATCACCGCAGCATCGGGCCTCGGGATTCTCGAAAACACCGCGTGCGCGCTCTTCGCCGACGTCGACAACCACGGCCGGCAAGATCTGATTGTTGTGCGTACGAATGGTCCGTTGCTGTTCCTGAACGAAGGAGGAGGCAAGTTTCGCCAAAAACCGAACGCATTTCAGTTCGTCAGTCCCCCGCAAGGTACTTTTACAGGCGCCGCTTTGGCCGACTATGACCGCGATGGCTGGCTCGACATCTACTTCTGCCTTTACGCCTACTATCAAGGTGCCGATCAGTACAAATACCCCCTTCCTTACTATGACGCACAGAACGGCCCCCCCAACTTCATGATGCGCAACCAGCGCGATGGAACGTTCCGCGATGTCACGGCCGAGTCCGGCCTCAACCAGAACAACACCCGTTATAGCTTCTGTTGCGGCTGGAGCGACTTCAATCGTGACGGGTGGCCCGACCTTTACGTGGTGAACGACTTCGGGCGAAAGAATTTGTATCGCAACAACGCCGACGGAACCTTCACGGATATCGCACTCCAGGCAGGAGTCGAAGACACTGGGGCGGGCATGAGCGTTTGCTGGTTCGACTATTACAACGATGGCGCGGAGGATCTGTACGTCGCAAATATGTGGACGGCAGCGGGACAGCGCACCTCGTCCCAGGAAGTATTCGAAAAGGATGCTCCCGAGAAGGTCCGGTCACTCTATCGCAAACACGCCATGGGTAATTCGCTCTTCCGGAATGCACGGGACGGCCGATTCCATGACGAAAGCGCAGCGGCCGACGTCCAAATGGGCCGTTGGTCGTGGTCGAGCGATGCCTGGGATTTTGACCACGATGGCTATGCTGACCTGTACGTCACCAATGGCATGGTGTCAGGGCCGTCGCGCGACGACCTGAATAGCTTCTTCTGGCGGCAAGTGGTTGCCAAGTCGCCGCAGGACGCCATGCCTTCCTCTGAGTACGAGCAAGGTTGGAACGCGATCAACGAACTCATCCGCGCCGACGGAACCTGGAGCGGTTACGAACGCAACGTCTTCTACGCGAACAATCGCGATGGGACATTTTCGGACGTGTCCGGTGTTGTCGGACTCGATTTCCTCGAAGACGGCCGGTCCTTCGCGCTGTCCGATTTCAATCACGACGGCCGTTTGGAAATATTTCTGAAGAATCGCAACGGTCCCCAATTGCGCATTCTGAGAAACGTGCTTCCCGATCTGGGCCCGTCGATTGCATTCCGGCTTCGCGGCGTCAAGAGCAATCGTGACGCGATCGGCGCGGTCGTCACGGTACAAACTGAATCGACCAGGCAGACCCGCAGTCTGCAAGCCGGATCCGGTTTCCTCTCCCAACACAGCAAGGACGTATTTTTCGGATTGGGGGGAGCCACGGACTCCGTGCGCGCCTCGATTCGATGGCCCAGTGGACTATTGCAGGAACTCCACGATCTTCCGATCAACCACAGAGTTTGGGTGGAAGAGGGCGCCAAGCAATTTCGCGTCGAGCCGTTCCAGGACGCCACGCCCTGGAGCAATCGATCGGTTACGTCCGATCCCGCTGCGCCCGAGTCTCTCCCCACATCCGCGGAAACCTGGCTGCTCGCGCCCGTGACAGCACCCGACTTCACACTACCGGACTTGACCGGACAACCCCACGCGTTGGCTGCACTTCGCGGCAAGCCAGCAATCGTCAATTTCTGGAGCGCGAAATCGGCGGATTGCGTGGAACAACTGAAGGCCCTCGAGGGAGTACACGAACGCTGGGCGAACCAAGGCCTCCATTTGCTTACGATCAACATCGATGAACCGGGTGACGTCGCGAGCATCCGAGCCGCGGCCAGCGTGAGCCCCTTTTCGTTTCCGATTCTGCGCGCGTCCGATGACTTGGTAGGCACATACAACATTCTTTATCGCTATCTGTTTGATCGGCACCGCGATCTGAGTCTTCCAACCTCATTCTTGATCAGCGAGAAGGGCGAGATCGTGAAGGTGTACCAGGGACCGACTAGTTCAGAACACATCGAACAGGACTTCCTTCGGATTCCGTTGACACCAGCGGAGAAACTAGACAAGGCATTGCCCTTCTCCGGGGTCACGGATATGGCGGAATTTACGCGCAACTATCTCTCCCTCGGCTCAGTTTTCTACCAGAGCGGCTATATGGGTCCCGCAGAAGCGTCATTCCAGCAAGCTCTCCGGCAAAACCCTGACAGCGCTGAGGCAGCGTATGGGCTTGGAAGCGTGTATCTCAACCAAGAGAAGACCGCCAAAGCGCGGCAGACGTTTGCTCAGGCAATCAAACTTCCTTCGAGCTATCCGGGCACTCTTCCGAATGCATGGAATAACCTGGGCCTTCTGGCGACACGGGAAGGGAAGTACGCCGAGGCCATTCAGAACTTCCAGGAAGCGCTTCAATTGAGTCCTGATCACCTGGTCGCGCTCACTAATCTTGGCAATGCATATCGACAGCAGAAGCAGTGGGAGGAGGCCCGCAAGACGCTTGAGAGGGCGACCGTCATCGACCCTCAGGATCCGGAGGCCAACTACGGCCTCGGAATGGTTTACGCGCAGCTTAACGATTCCGATCGCGCCTACCACTATCTGCAGAAGGCCCTGAAATTCCGTCCCGCCTATCCCGAGGCATTGAACAATCTAGGCGTGCTATACCTGCGCACTCAGCGGCGCGATCAGGCGATTGCAAGCTTCGAGGAATGCATGCGGGTTGCACCTGCCTTCGACCAGTCGTATCTGAATCTCGCCCGGGTCTACGCTTTGGAAGGTGCGCCAGACAAAGCCCGCGCCGTTCTACTGCAACTGCTGACGCAACATCCTGATCATTCGCAAGCGCAGCGCGCACTTGCCGAACTTCCGCAATAGCGATGGACGCTCCCTGCGATCAGGAATCAGATTGAGTCGTCAACCCAGCCCGATAGGATGCTGATCGCAAATGCCTGGCGCCGCGGCTAGTGCTGTCCGAGTTGTGATGGTGGCGTGGGCGCAGTCAGCAGGCCAACAAACATCTTGTAGAACTTCTCCCTGTCCAGATCTACCTGCACCTCTACGGGCTGAACATCGACCTTCGGTTTGTCGTGGTCCGTCCACGTTAGGGTGTTGCCGTAACCGGCGCCACGTTCAAGTTCTATATCCATGTAGCGAGTTTCTTTCTTTGTAATCAGGCCAGGATCAAGCCACGCCAGCACCGCCAGCTCATCCCACAAATAGTTGTATTCGCCATGAAGGCGCGCATACTGGCCGACGTAGTGCGCGGCTGGCGAGTTGCTCGCCTTGATCTGACTGATCAGGTCAGTGGTCATTCGTGTCTTCACCGAAATGTCTACCGGCGTGCAGACGATCTTTGTCCACGGCGCCCGCAGCGTGATATGAGCTGCTTCGGGATCGAACCAGAGATTGAACTCACGTCGTGGCGTGTTGATGAACTCAGGATCGCCCGTCGCCGGGCTCAAGCTCGCTCCCATGAAGATCAGTTCCTTGGCCAGTCCCGCAAATCCTGGGTCGATGGAGATTGCCAGAGCGAGATTGGTCATGGGCCCACCCGCGTAAATCGTCACTTCGTGCGGATACTTGTGCACCATGCGCAACAGGAAGTGCGCCGCATCCTCGTCAATGGCCTTGGTGGTGGGCTTGCCCTCCGGCATGTCTCCCAGTTCTGCCGGGGGGTGATACATGCGTGGAGTCCATGCGCCCAGCCACGCGAACGGACCATAAAGCTGCTCGAGGATCTCCGTCTCTTCTTTGCGCCGAACCAGCGGGTGCTCGGCTCCCCTCACAACCGGAATATCAGTTCGCCCGATGAGTTCCAGCAGGCGCAGGGTGTGCGCCACCTCTGCGTTGAGCCACATGTCTCCCGTCACCACCGTGATACCCAGCACCTCCGTCTGCGGAGACTGGATCAGCAACAAAGTCGACTGCAGATCCGTTCCAGCAGGCCCGGCGGCGTCCTGATCAATGATGATCTTTCGCTTGTCCTGTCCCCAGCAAGTGATGCACGTCACCAGCGCCACCGCCACCCCTACCAACCGGAGCCCGCTTACTCTCATCATTCACCTCGTTCGAACATCCGAAGTCCGTATCCGCACTGATACTTAATTCCAGCCGCAGCGTCCCTTACGTGGTTCCTGATAGCCGTCCGACCAGCAATTCAAAGAACCTGGGTGAATCCACGTCGACCGCGACTTTCGCGTTTGGGACAAACTTGTCCCGCACCACTGGAGAAGTCCGGGTGCTGGCCAGAGTCGGCGCTGATCCACGAATGGACATGCTCAAAGCAGCTTGCTTCTCCACCTCCGGACGCCGCCGCAAGTCGCCCGCGCTGGGACTGTAGCCCAACGTTTCGCCCGCGGTAAGCTCGCCGGCAGTCTCGACATCAACGTAGTACTCCTTCCATTTCAGAATAGAAGGATCCAGAAAGGCCGCTACGGCCAGCGAGTCGTGCATATTGGGTCCAACTAGAAATCCCTGTTCGCGGTTATGCTGGATCGCATTGCGAGCGATCTTGCCCGCGGCCTGGCTGACTGCATTCTGTCCCGCCTCCAGTACGCGCACGTGCTCATCTGTCAGCGAGGTCTTGCGCGTGACGTCGAGCCCCACCATTGTGACCGGAATACCCGACTGGAAGACGATTCGCGCGGCTTCCGGATCCACGTAAACGTTAAACTCGGCCGCGGGCGTTATGTTCCCGCCGGAAAGGGAGCCGCCCATCATCACCAGACTTCGCACCATGCCCGCCAGTTCCGGATCGGAATTCAAAGCGGTCGCGATATTAGTGAGCGGCCCAATTGTTACGAGCGTTAGCTCGCCGGGATGCTTTCGAACGATGTTCCGAATGATTTCCGACGCGGGCTCGGCAACCGCTTTGATCTTCGGTTCAGGAAAGACCGCTCCACCCAATCCATTCTCCCCGTGCGCATAGGCGGCAGTAACGAGTCGGCGCACCAGAGGCGCTCGGGCACCGGCAGCCACCGGAATCTCCGTGCGGCCCGCGATTTCCACCATGCGCAGTGCATTGGGAAGTGTCAGTTCCAAGGGGACATTGCCGGCGACCGCTGTGATGGCTTCGATCTTCAGCTCCGGCGAACGCATGGCCAGCAGGAGAGCAAGTGCATCGTCCACCCCTGGGTCGGTGTCGAGAATGACGTGGAGCGGACCATGGCCAGCCTCGGAGCGCCTCTGGCGCGCTGCGGGTTCTTGCGCGGCGAAAGACTGGCTCGCGAATCCACTGAAAGCTAGGGCGGTGGTTGCCGACGTCACGAACTCGCGTCTCGTCCAGCGCGGAGATTGCTTTGTATCCATGATCCTCACTTTCAATTCTGCTTTGAGACAGCAACGCGTCAATTGCCGATGGCGGGCTCTAAATACTAAAATAAGCGGCCACGGTGCGTACGACCGATCTCATTTTGCCTCTCCACTGTGTCTTTGTCCTATGGCCCGTTTCCACCTGATCGCACCGCGGTCGAGAACCTTTCGGATTGCCGTCGCGATCTGCAGCCTGGCATGGGTCGCGGTTTTCCCCTCCGCAGTCCAAGCACAGTCCAAGGACCGTGCCTCAGGCACTGTACAAGGAACCGTGCGTGATTCACAGAAGCATCCAATCGCCGCGGCCATCGTTCGGCTGCAGGTGACCGGTAGACCGCAAACGGCAACCACGACCACAGGTTCCGATGGGGCCTATCTTTTTCCGTCATTGAAACAGGGCGCGTACACGGTGCGCGCCGAAATGTCCGGCTACGACGATGCCACTTTTGCGCCATTCCTTCTCAAGCCTGGAGAGACGAAACGGATCGATCTGGAATTCGGCCTTCTGAAATCCGGCAAGGCCCTAAACTCGCCCCAACCCGAGTTTTTCGACGAGCCTCAATTCACCGTGGCCGGCGTCAGCGACACCACAAATTTCGGCGGACACGGCTCCGACACGGTTGTGCGCACCACCGAAACGCTCGCGAAGGAGACTCTGTCGTTGGGCGGGAAGACGCCCAATGCCTCATCGCCTCCTTCCTCCAACGCCGCAAGCGAAAAAGCTCTGCGGGAATCAGTGAAGCAGAATCCGGAAAGCTTCGACGCAAATCACGAACTCGGTGCATACCTGGTTGCCGCAGATAAAACCCGCGAAGCGCTTCCTTTCCTCGAGAAAGCCTCCCGCTTGAATTCCGCCAACTATGAAAACGCCTATCAACTGACGCTTGCCTATGCGAATGCCGGCGACTCCACGCGCGCGCGCGCGAATGTTCAAACCCTGCTTGCTCGCCAGGATAATGCCGAACTCCATCACCTGCTCGCGGACGTCGAAGAGAAGCAGGGCCGTCCCCTCGAAGCCGTGCGCGAATACCAGCGTGCCGCCGAACTGACTGCGAGCGAACCCAATCTTTTCGACTGGGGAGCTGAACTCCTGATGCACAGCGCGGTCGAGCCCGCCACCGAAGTCTTCACCAAGGGCAATCGACTGTTCCCAGGTTCCTCGCGCATGCTGATAGGCCTGGGTGTCGCCTGGTACGGCCGCGGTTCCTACGATCAGGCCGTCCAGAACTTGTGCCAGGCTTCGGACCTGAATCCTGCAGACCCCGCGCCCTACCTCTTCCTGGGGAAGCTGCAGGCGGTTGACGCCACCGCCTCAAACGAATCTGCAAACAAACTCGCGCGATTTGCCAAGCTTGAGCCTGAAAATGCGGTGGCCAACTACTATTACGCCGTCAGCCTTTGGCGGTTGAGGAAAGGATCCGGCGACGCAGAGAATTCATTGCAGGTTGAATCCCTGCTGCAAAAGGCTGTCCATCTCGATCCCAAACTGGGGCCGGCCTTCCTGCAACTCGGCATTCTCTATTCGGAGCGAAGAGATCTCCCCCGAGCGACCTCCTCTTATGAAAAGGCGATCGAAGCCAGCCCACGCCTTGAGCAAGCCCACTACCGCTTGGCGCAGGCCTACCGTCAGGCCGGACAACCGGTGAAGGCGCGAAAGGAACTGAAAGCCTACGAACAAATATCCAAGGAAACCGCCGAGCAAGTTGTTCGCGAGCGGCATGATATCCAGCAATTCGTCTACACCTTGCGGGATGGAGCGACAGCTCCCGGGGTGAAATAGGCGCGAATCTCTCTAGCGGTTTCGCAAAATGCCTGACCTTTTGTTCGAGAGCCTCCGAGCTCAGTGACTCGGCGGAGCAGCCGCGGTCATCAATCCCACAAACATCCGGTAGAACTTCTCGGTGTCGAGATCCATTTGGATCTCCACCGGCTGTACCGTGACCTTGGGTTTATCCTTCTCTGACCACGTCAGTGTGTTCCCATATTCCGATCCACGATTGAGGTCCACACTCATGAACCGTGTCTCCCTCCTGGTGATGATGGTCGGATCGATCCAGGCGGCCGCGGCCAACTCGTCCCACATATAGTCAGCGCCCGGTGAGGTCTGCTTGAAACGCGCGACGTAGCGCGCCGCCGCTGTTCCACTGGGCTCAATTCGCTTGATCAGTTCCGGCGTTACCCGAACCTTGATCGAAATATCGGTCGGCGTGCAGACGATTTTCTTCCACGGCGCCCGCACGACGATGTCCGCCGCCTCCGGATCGAACCAGAAATTGAATTCGTGGCGTGGATTGTTGGCGAACTCCGGGTAATCCGTCTGCGGGCTCAAACTCCCTCCCATGAAGACGAGTTCCTTCGCCAATTGGGGAAATTGCGGATCAATGGAGATCGCGAGCGCCAGGTCGGTCATGGGCCCGCCCTCATAGAGAGTCACCTCGTGCGGATACTGGTGCACCATCCGAATCAAAAAATGAGTGGCGTCCTCGTCCGCAGGCTTCGTGGTCGGCTGTCCCTCCGGCAAGGTTGGGACAACGAATGGCTCGTGCCACCACCGCTCGTCCCACGCTCCGGCGTATGCGACTCTCCCATCCCGTTGTTGACGTATTTCAGCTTCCTCGCGCCTGTGCACGAGAGGGAAGACCGCTCCCGGCACGACGGGTATATCCGTACGTCCGATGATCTCGAGCAACCGAAGCGCGTGCGCGATCTCTTCGTCGCGCCACTGGTCCCCGCTTACCACAGTGATCCCGAGTACTTCGACCTGAGGAGACTGGATCATCATTAGAAGTGTCTGCAGATTGCTGCCGCCGGGTCCAGCGCAGTCCTGGTCGATAATCACCTTGCGTCGCGGTTGAGCCCAGGCGAGGGAACTAACCAACCATAGCGTGATTGCCATGCAAACTCTGCGAGGCTTCGTCATTGACGTGGAGACCGCGTCATCAGATCGACGTAAAGTTTGTAGAACTTCGCCGTGTCCAAATCGAATTGGACATTCGCCAGTCGCAAGTAAGGCGGAACGTGCGCCGAAGAGTCCCAGAAGATCGTCTTCCCGTAACTGGCTCCGTGATCGATGTCGATATCCATGTAGAGTCGCTTTTGCACCGTGATGATCGACGGATCGATCAAGGCCGCACCCGCAATTTCGTCCCACATGTAACCGCTCAGCGAATACTTGGCGAGATAGCGCGCGACGGGGGTATCCGCCTTGGTGACAGTCGACCGCAGTTCGTCAGTCAAACGCGTTTTGACCGAAATATCAATCGGCGTGATGGTCAATTTCTTCCAGTGTGCGCGCAGGACGATTTGTGCCGCCTCCGGATCAAACCACCAGTTGAACTCCCGCCGCGCGTCGGTCGCGCCGGGATCAATCGCTCCTTTGTCTGCATAGAGGCCGCCGCCCATCAGGACGAACTCTTTTGCAAGCGTCGCGACCGAAGGATCGAGCTTCAGCGCCAGCGCATAGTTCGTCAGCGGACCGCCCGCCCAAAGCACCACTTCGCCGGGATACTTGTGCACCGTCTTCACGATGAACTCTGCGGCGATGCCCGACTGCGGCTGGATCCGAGGCTCGCCCTCGTCCATGGGAGGAACAACATCGGGTGCGTGGTAGGGCTCCTCGAAGATGGTGGAACGCTGGGCCGCGAACCGCTCCGTCCAGCACCCCTTATATTCCAGCTTTCCGTAGTGGGCCTCCCAGCGCTCGCTCTCTTCTTTTGAATTCAGCAGTGGAAATTCCGCTCCAGCGATGACGGGCACATCCGTTCGTCCCGCAATCTCGAGCAGACGCAACACGTGCAGCGTCTCTTCCCGCACCCATTGGTCGCCGCTCACGGTCGTAATACCCAGAATGTCGAACTTGTCCGATTGCAGAAAGACCAGCAAAGCCTGCTGATCGCTGGTGCCAGGACCGCGGGCGTCCTGATCGACGATGACCTTGATTTTCTGGGCGGAGGCGGTGGCAATGAGAGCAATCCAGAGAGATGCCAGAACAAGTATGCGGATGGGACGTGACATTTTTCGCTCGGACCGAGATTTACCCCGCAAGCTTGAGCGCAGGCTGATCTAACTTGCACAGTCACGCCCCGGTACCCGAAAAGCTCAGCCTGCCCAAGATATGACGTGCGCGCGAGACCACTTTAGAACGTGATTTTCAGCGCTAACTGGATCAAGCGCGGATTGTTGACCGTGTAGATGATCGTTCCAAGATTGCCGTTGACTTGGCTCCCGAATGGGGAGGCGAGATCGGCATTCGGCAGTCCGAACTGGGGATGGTTAAACAGATTGAAGAACTCGGTCCGGAAGTCTGCCCCAACGCGCTCGGTGATGGCGAAGCGCTTGATCAGCGAGAAATCGGTATTCACGAAGCGTGGACCGGAAAGCGGCGTTCGGGAGGCCGTGCCCAACTCTCCGACCGGCGCCTGGGTGAAACAATCGGGGTTGAACCACCTTTGAATTGTTTGGTGAACACTAGTTGGGTCACAGGTCTGGATCGGCCGGTTGTTGGTGGCGAAGTTATCTTCGAAGTTCACCCCCGACTGGTTGACGCTGTTGACGATGAAAACCGGGAACCCGGTGGTGATCTTCTCGATCACCGTGGCCTGCCAGCCTCCCAATAACGCGTTAACCGGTCCGTTCCAGCCGCTGCCAATCGCCTTACCTTTGCCGAAAGGCAGGTCGTAGATAACGCTTGCCGTGAACTGCTGGTTGAGGTTGATCTGCGACAGACCCCAGTCATTGCGGGCCGTGCCAGGCAGGGGCCAGTAGGTCGCGCCGCTGGAGGACCCCAGTCCATCCGGATACCCCGAGTCGAAGGTGTGAGACCAGGTATACCCAAGGAGCGCGTAAAGACCATGCCTCGCACTCTTGGTCTCCGCTTTGATCTGGAGGGAGTCATAGCGCGCCGAACCCGTGTCACTGCTGTTGGCGACGTAAAAGATGTTGTACGGCGCACTCAACGGCCCACCGCCCGGGCTGCATCCGAGTTTGTACGCAGGATTGTAGGAGGGCTTTGCTGGGTTGCAAGCGTCGGGCGATCCCACGTTCATATTCAAACCGTCCACCAGGATGTGGGTGCTGTGAGAGCCTGCATAACCCGTCGTGAGCACAACGTTACCGGGCAGTTGCTGTTCAATGTTGAGGTTATATTGCTGAACAATTCCCTGCTTGAAGTCGAGGTTCTGCGACCAAACCGTTCCGCCAAAGGTGCTGACCGTGGGAGGCGTGGTGAGAACCGGAAATCCAGTCGAGATGTTGCAAATGTTGGCAGCTGGACTGGCAATAAGCGTAGGCGGCATACAGAAGAATGAGCCCTGAACCGATTCCGCGAAGAACGGCGGGTTCTCCCAAAGCCCTTGACCTCCTTGATTCCAGGACGAGTCGTGAAAAATCGCGTAGCCGGCACGCAGGGCAGTATTTTGCCTTCCCAGTACTTTCCAAGCTAAACCTATGCGCGGCTCGATTGCGGTTTTATCGAACTGAACGCCAACCCGCCCGTCGGAGTTCACTCCCGGAATCAGTTGATTGCAATCGGGGGAAGGCGTGCAGGTGGAGTAAAAGTTAAAGTTCGCCTGACGATTCTGAGCTTCCGTGATGGGTGTCACTAAGGCCCAGGCGACTCCAAGGTTCAAGGTCAAGTTCGGGGTGACGCGCCAAGTGTCATCCACAAAGGGTCGGAAAAGCTTCCAGCGCCGTCCCGTCGTCGCGCCCTTGAACGTTTGATCGTGCAGCCCGAAGGTGTAAAGCCCCATCACCAGATCCGCCATGGCGTCTCCCGACAGCCCGGTAACGCTGAAAGAACCGTCTTGGAAGGCGTTCGTCATAACGTTCATCTGATTGGCGCGGAATCCCATACCCACGCGGATGTCGTGCTTGCCACGAATCATGTCGAAGGAGTCGGAAATCGAGAACACGTTGGTTCCACCCTGGAACGGAGCGAACCCACGATCTCCCAAACCCCAATATCCGCCGTTTAAGGAAACGGCCGTCAGACCGCAGCTGACGCAAAAGGTCGTCGATTGTGTCAGTCCTTGCGGCGCATTGGGGCACTTGCTGTTGATGTCCGCCCCCGGAATTCCCGGGCCAATGTTGGCCGCCGCACAGGAGCCATCACCCTGCGATTTAATCACGTTGAAGATGCGGTTGAAGCCCGCGTTGAACTGGTTGATGTTGTGATCGGAGAAAATGTGGGTTTCCGAAATCGCCGCGTTGCGCCCATGGTTCGAAATGTTCTGATTGCTGGCGAAGGTACTCGGTTCCGCGAATCCCGGGGAACCTCCCGGTACAAAATTCACCGCCTGGTCGTAACTGAAGCGGGCAAACAACGAATCCTTGGTGGAGAAATTGTGGTCCAGCCGTACATCAAATTCTCTCTCGTCCAGCTTCCGGACCGGTACACTGGCAAAATTGAAGCCCGCCCCCGATGCGGCCTGGCCTGAAAAGAGGGCGCCCGGATAAAGCTTCACCAGTTCCGTGCCCACGGGATCCTTCAAACCGTCCGGAATCACGCTGCAGGGCGTGCCTCCGGCCTGATGTCCTGACGAGTTGATTGCCAGCGGCGTGACTCCGTCAGGCTGACACTGGAAAGGTTGCGGGCCCATGCCCGTTGGGGGCACGGGATCCAGAAGCGTGTATGGATTGGTCAGATGCGGATGACTGTTCGGATCGCTCGGATTGCCCCGAGCGATCCCGAACGCGTCGCTGTTAAAATTGCCCGTCAAATTTTCGGATGTGGGAACCAATCCTGCGAATGGGACTCCCTTCCGCTGGTTCCTGCCCTGGTAGTCAATGAAGAAGAAAGTCTTGTCTTTCCGGATGGGCCCGCCCAGCGCTCCGCCGTACTGGTTCAGATTGAATTTCTCGCGCTCGGTGGCGAAATAACTGCGGGCATCGAGCGAAGTATTGCGGAAGAACTCGAACAGGGAACCATGGAACTGGTTCGATCCCGATTTCGTGGTGACCAGCACGGTCGGGCCCGAACGGGTGCCGTACTCAGCCGAGTAGTTGTAGGTCAGAACCTTGAATTCCTGGATGGCGTCAATCGACGGCAGAATCGAAATGCCGCCGGCGGTGAGTTCGTTGTTGTCGTTCCCATCGAGCAGCCAGTCCGTGCTCTGGGCGCGCGATCCGCCGACCGAAAGGGAATAGGAACCGCGGGTGGAGACCTCGCTGCTGGGACCGCCATTGAAGAAACTATTCGGGTTGGTTTCCTGGGTGACGCCCGGAGTCAACGTCGCCAGCTGGACGAAGTCCCGTCCATTCAGCGGCAATTGGGCCACCTGCTGCTCCGTGATGACCTGACCCAACGTCGGATTGGTGGTCTGCACCGCCACCTCGCTTGCGCTTACTTCCACCGTCGTCGTGACCGACGCCGGCGTCACGGTGAAATCCAGTTCGCGATGCTCGTCGACTTGCAGGCGAACGTCTTTCTGCTCGACAGCCTGGAAGCCCTGGGATTCCACTCGAATGGTGTAGTAGGCGACGGGCAGCAGTGGGATGAGGTAATGTCCCGTATCGTCGGTTTTGGTTTCGCGGGAAAGGCCCGTTCCTTGCGAGGTAACTTTCACCGTCGCTCCCGAAACCACCGATCCTGTCGTGTCCACAACCGTGCCCGAGAAACTTCCGCTCGCCTGGCCGTACAGGAGTGAGCAGGTGGAAAATACACAGGAACAGAAAAAGCCCGCGAGCCATGCCCGTTTGTGCGACATCGAATTTCCCCCTTTATGCGACCCCATCTAACGACAAACGGAACTCTCCCTCCCCACCGAAGATTGGAGTTCCCGATGTGCGGCCTTATATCTGGTATGTCATTCTAAAGTCAAGACAATTTGCCGCTTCACCCGACAGGCGCCGCCTGCAAATGCTTCGAATGTCAGCCAGAAGGGCCGAGTCAAGGAGCATCGCAATCATGATCTCCGATTGTGGACACAACAAAATTGGTTGCGACCAAACATGCCGTCGTCGCCACGTCACGCTTAACCCTGGGATTGCGACAACCACTCTGCATCAAAGCGGGCGCGCTCGTAAAAAGATTTCTGCGTTCCCACCCCGGTCGTTGAAAGCCCTGCGTACAGATTGGCGCGCTGCACTGCTTCCCGCTCCGGCAGCCCTTCCCCGAGAAACACGGCAAAGCTCCCGATGAACGCATCGCCAGCGCCCGTGCTGTCGATGGCCTTCACGGGGAACGCCGGCAGATGCTCCATCCAGTCACGCCCCGCAAGCAGCGAGCCGTTCGCTCCCAGTGTGATGATGGCCCGTCGAATCCCACCCGCCACGAGTCTCTCGGCGCACTTCTTCGCGTCGTCGAGATTTCGAACCGGCATCCCGGTGATGGTCTCGGCCTCACTCTCGTTCGGAACAAAATAATCGAGGCCGGTCAGCGCCTGCATGTCGACCGCCTGACCCGGGGCAGGGTTCAGGATGCAGCGAATCCCATGCTTTCGCGCAAACGCAACCGTGTAATAAACGGTCCCCAATGGGATCTCGAACTGAAGCACGATGCAGTCGGCGCTCTTCAGGGTTTCCGCCGCGGCATCAACATCGGCCGGCTCAATCGCGTCATTGGCCCCCTTGACGACAAGAATGCGGTTCTGTCCGCTCGGGTCGACAAAAATTGGCGCGACGCCACTCGACAATCCCTCGACCTGCTTCACGTGGGTTGCATCGATACCAAGCTTCTTGAAGTTCTCGATGGTCGCCGGCCCGAACAAGTCGCTGCCCACTCGCGCCACCATAAAGACGTCTGCGCCGCACAGACGGGCAGCCACCGCCTGGTTTGCACCCTTACCGCCGAATCCCAGATCGAATTTCTGCCCGAAGATGGTTTCACCGGGCTTCGGAAACTGCGCCGTGAATGTCGTCAGGTCGATATTGGCGCTTCCAACCACCGCAATGCGAGGGCGTTTCGCCATGTGTCTCTTTCCAGGACAAACTTGCGGACGCCGAGTCTATTGAGCGCCCCGGATTGTGTCAACGAAAGCTTTCGGAGGTTTAAGCAGTTCTCGCCTTGAGGATCCGCGCAATTTACTCGCCGTAAGGCACCCAGATGTTCTTTACCTGCGTGGCGTGTTCCAGGAACCACCGTCCTTCGCCTTGCTTCGGATCAAACCAGTCGATGGCCCGCCCTTCATTGGTGAACACCTGCTTCAAATTTCCAATTGAGAACGCCTTGGCCGCGGCAGCGCTGGCCTCGTCCGCGAAGCACCACACTCCGTCCACATCGTCGTGCTCGGCGAGAGTCTTGAGAAGTTGTGACGTGTAGCCCGTCACAATATTGACCGCGCCCCCCGGCAAATCACTGGTATCGAAAATCTGATACAGATCTCCAAGGATGAGCGGATATGCCTCCGAAGGGACCACGATGACAGTGTTGCCCATGGCCAGAACCGGCAGCAGGAGAGAAAGCAGTCCGAGGAGCGGCGCTTCCCTTGGACAAATGATGCCGACCGCGCCGACCGGCTCCTTCATCGCGATCGCGATGGTGCGGAACGGAGGATTGTGCACAGCGCCGTCGAACTTGTCGGCCCAGGCGGCGTAGGAAAAGATTCGCTCAAGGCCCAGGCGTACTTCCTTCACTGCCTGGTCCGTTCCAACCACCGCTGAAAGGCGAGCAGCGATTTCCTCCCGGCGCAACGAGAGATTCTCGGCCATGTAGTAAAGAACCTGTGCCCGGTTGTGCGCCGTAGTCTTGCCCCAACTCGCAGCCTTGCGTGCCGCTTCCACCGCGTTTCGAATATCTTTTCGATTCCCAAGCGGAGCTTCGCCCAGCAGTTCACCCTTCGTTCCGCGCACTTCCATGCTGTAGCCGGAATCGGGTCTCGCTTGCTTGCCGCCGATATAGAGTTTCACCGTTCGGTCGATCGCGAAGTCCGCGCGTTGCTGTCCGTCTGAGTTGGTGACCAAACGCTCCGCGCTGCCCAGCACAGGAGCGGCCTTGAACCACGAGGGTTCGAGATATTCCAGCAGCCCTTCTCTGCCGCCCTCGCGACCGTACCCACTCTCGCGATAGCCGCCAAACCCGCACGAGGCGTCAAACAAATTTGTGCAATTGACCCAAACCACGCCCGCCTTGATCTGCGCCGCGACCTGCAGCGCGAGATTGATGCTCTCACTCCAAACGCAAGCCGCCAGACCGTAGACGGTGTTGTTGGCAAGTTCCACCGCTTCCGCCGGCGTGCGGAAAGTCATGGCCGCGAGAACCGGTCCGAAAATCTCCTGCTGCGCGACGATCGAGGTGGGGTGCACATTGCTGAGCAGCGTGGGAGGAAAGTAAAGTCCGCGGGCTGGCATTTCGAGTTGCGGTTGCCAGCAGGTCGCCCCTTCCGCGACGCCTTGCTCCACCAACTTCCGGATGCGCTCCAGTTGCACGGGAGCGACGATGGCGCCAATATCGATGGCCTTATCGAGCGGCGAGCCCACGCGCAGCGTGTTCATCCGGTCGCGGATCTTTTCGACCAGCGCCTCGGCAATGCTCTCCTGCATCAGCAACCGTGAGCCCGCACAACAGACCTGACCCTGATTGAGCCAGATCCCGTCCACCAGACCCTCCACCGCGCTGTCGAGATCAGCATCTTCGAAAATGACGAACGGAGACTTGCCGCCCAGTTCCAGCGAAAGCCGTTTGTGACTCTGCGCGGTCGCGCTCCGGATCGCCCGCCCCACTTCGGTGGAACCGGTGAAGGCGATTTTGTCGACATCAGGATGTTTCACCAAAGCCTCGCCGGTGGACCCATCCCCCGTGACGATGTTGACCGCCCCCGGCGGCAGCCCGATCTCCTGGCAAATTTCGGCAAAGGCAAGCGCCGTGAGTGGCGTAAACTCGGCGGGCTTCAGAACTATGGTATTCCCGGTCGCCAGCGCCGGAGCAATTTTCCACGCCAGCATGAGCAGCGGGAAATTCCAGGGAATGATCTGCCCCACAACCCCGCAAGCCGTGTACCCGGGGAACTCCGAGTCCAGAAGTTGCGCCCAGCCCGCATGATGGTAGAAGTGGCGAACGACCAGGGGGATATCGATATCGCGGCTCTCGCGGATCGGTTTCCCGTTGTCGATTGTTTCCAGAACCGCGAGCCTGCGGGAATGTCTCTGCACGGCTCGGGCCAACGCATACAAGTAGCGAGCGCGCGCGTGCGGCGTGAGGGACTGCCATTTGGGGAGCGCCTTGCGGGCTGCTTGGACGGCTGCGTCCACATCTGCAGCCGACCCCTGAGCGACCGCCGCAATCTTCTCGCCAGTCGCCGGATCGGTAGTGTCGAAGAACCTGCCATCAACCGGTGGTCGCCATTCACCCTCGATGAAGTGTCCGAACCGGCGCTCGTGCCCGTCCAGCCAGATGAGCACATCCTTCGGGTCTTCCGGCGCCGGGCCGTACTCCATGGTGAGGAACTTCTCGGCTATGCTCATTCGAGTCGGTTCGACTCCTTCTACGCTGATTATGCAATCGGATGCCGGTACTCTGCTGAATACCGCCCGGTGGCAGAGTGCTCGAGCTGTCGTTCAATATCGTTCAGAAGGGAACTCGCACCCAAGCGGAACAGTTCCGCTTTCATCCAGGGATTCCCGAGTTCTTCTTTCATCAGCGACAGCCATTCCGTAGATTGCTTCGCTGTGCGAATCCCGCCTGCGGGCTTGAATCCCACCGCCATTCCCGTCTCCTGGGCATATTCCCGGATAGCTCGCGTCATGACGAAGCCCACGGGAAGCGTGGCGTTCGTGGATTCCTTGCCGGTGGAGGTCTTGATGAAGTCCGCGCCCGCCATCATGGCCACGAAGCTGGCCCGCGCCACGTTGCGCAGGGTAAGCAGATCGCCCGTTCCAAGGATGGCTTTCATGTGAGCTGCGCCGCAGGCCTGCCGGAATGCAGCCACCTCATCGTAGAGTTCCTGCCATCTCCCACCGAATACGTGCGCCCGCGTGATCACGATGTCGATCTCGTCGGCTCCAGCCGAGACGGAGCGGCGAATCTCTGCAACCCGCTCTGCAAGCGGGGAAAGCCCGGCCGGGAACCCGGCGGACACCGCCGCCACTCGGACCCCGCTACCCTCAAGCGCCCGCGCTGCCGTTTCCACGAACCGGTGATAGACGCAAACGGCAGCTACCTTAATCTCCAGTTCTTCGATGCCCAATCGCTTCACAAGCTCGTGCTGGAGTGGTTGCCGCGCCTTCGCGCAAAGTCGCCGCACACGTTCATCGGTGTCGTCACCGGACAGGGTGGTCAGGTCCATACAGGTGATGGCGCGCAACAGCCACGCCACTTGCCATTCCTTCTTCACGGTGCGCCGGGTAACATGCGTCTGCGCCCGCCGTTCGACCGCGCTGGTGTTCACGCGAACCTGCTTCACCCAGTCGAGGTTCAGGGGAATGCCGCGATTGGATAGAAGAGGGCGCCCTGCCAATGTGGCGATGGGCGCTTCTGAGGGGGGAGCGAATTTGTCTGGAGTCCCGTCGCTGGGACGGTGCGCGACTCCGTAACCCGGGCTGCTCTCCTGTGCCATCCAACCTGCATTGTACGGCAGACGCCCTGGAATCGGGTATGCCGCGCTTCAAGCGCTGGCACCCTTGGCCTTGACACGGTTTCGGTCGAAGTCTAGGCTACGGCGCGAATCAATTCCGGAGAAAAACGATTCTGAAACCCCGAGGCTCTGCCAGGTTGCGCATTCCGCATGTCTCTGTTCTGTTCCTCATTCTGATCGGAACGGCGTTGGCCGTACCCGCTTCCGCCGCGACCAAGAAGATCATCTTCGACACCGACCCCGGATCCGACGACGCCATGGCGATGATGCTCGCCCTGAACTCGCCCGAACTCGATGTACGCGCGATTACCGTGGTTCCTGGGAACGTAACCGCAAGTATGGGTTTAGAGAACGCTCTGCGCATGGTGTCGCTGGCGAACCGTTGCGATATTCCCGTGTCCACCGGGGCGCAGCATCCCCTCTTTCAAAAGCTGATTACCGCCGAGTTCTGGCACGGGAAGAACGGCCTCGCCAACGTCGAGCTCCCGCCCAGCAAGTGCACCGTCGACCCACGTTTTGGACCGGATCTCATCATCCAGATCGTCCACGCCGCTCCCCACGAGATCACTCTGGTTCCCGTAGGCCCACTCACCAATATCGCCCTGGCGGTTCTCAAGGATCCGTCCATCGTTCCCTTGGTAAAAGAAGTCGTGCTGATGGGGGGCTCGATCGCCGGCGGCAACGTGAGTGCTGCCGCCGAAGCCAACATCTACAATGATCCCGAAGCCGCACAGATCGTCTTCCAGGCCGGATGGCCCCTGACCATGGTCGGACTGGACGTGGGCGACAAGACGCTGCTTTCTCAAAAGCATCTGGACCAGCTGGCCAGCACCCGCGGTCCCATAAATGATTTCATCCACGCGGTGGCCAAGTATCTGGTGGATCTTTCAGCGAAATTCGGCTCTCCCGGCACGCCCATGTACGATCCGCTGGCGGTAGGCGTGGCGATCGATCCCACCCTTGTGAAAGCCCCGGAGATGCACGTCGACGTCGAAACCAGAGGTGAATTCACTCGCGGCGAAACCGTGGCCAACCGCCGCGGCGAGGTCGAGCGGAATGTCCTGCGCGGGGATCACTACGTGATCGAGGCCGTCGACAAAGTCGCACCCAACGCAAAGGTCTGCGTCCAAGTCGATGCCGACCGGTTCTTGAAACTCTTCGTCTCAAGAATTCAGGGTAAGTAAACGGGCAGAATGTCTGTCGAATGCGTGCAGCATCCGAAGCGCACCGCAGCGCTTCCATCGGATCGTCTCACGAGAACCGCCTAAGGAGAAACGATGTTCACACCACAGAGTCTGGGCATTGCGCTGTTAATGATGATCACCAGCGCCATTTGCTGGGGTTCGTGGGCCAACACCTACAAGGGCGTCAAGAACTATCGTTTCGAGCTCTTTTACTGGGACTACGCCGTGGGCATCTTCCTGGTTTCCCTGATCCTCGCCCTCACCATGGGAAGCACCGGCCACGATGCGAACAGCTTCGTCAACAATGTCCACTCCGCCGACACTTCGAACATTGTGTACGCCCTCATCGGCGGAGCCTGGTTCAACCTCGCCAACCTCCTGCTCGTGGCCGCGATCGACATGGCGGGACTGGCCGTCGCCTTTCCAATTTCGATTGGCATTGCCCTGGTCGTCGGTGTCGTCCTGACCTATGTGCAGCAGCCCAAGGGAAATCTTACCCTGCTGGCGCTGGGCGTCGGCTGCGCGCTGCTCGCCGTGATTCTGGACGGCAAGGCCTACGGGAATCTGCCCACTGCCGGACGTACGGTCTCGAAAAAGAGCCTCGTCACTTGCATCGTATCGGGAGTCTTGATGGGTCTTTGGGCGCCCTTCGTAACCCACTCCATGACTCGCGGAAACACCTTGGGGCCCTATAGCGTCGCCGTGTTCCTCACGCTAGGCGCCTTACTGTCCTGCTCCATCTGGAACATTTATTTCATGAAGCGTCCACTCGTCGGAGAGCCGGTGAGCTTCAGCGGATTCTTCCGCGGTCCCCTCTCAGGACATTTGCTGGGTCTTCTCGGTGGATTCATCTGGGGCACAGGCACTGTCTTCAACCTGGTGGCTGCGAGCTTCACCGGCGTTGCGATCTCGTACGCCATCGGTCAGTCCGCTCCCATGGTCGCGGCACTCTGGGGCATCCTGGCGTGGAAGGAGTTCGACGGCTCGGGCCCTCGCGCCAAGCTGTACCTGGCCCTCATGTTTGTGTTCTACGCCTTGGCGATTTTGCTGGTGGCACGGGCCAATGGGTGAACACAACTGCGCGGCATGTCCACCCTGCCAAATCTGTCCCCGCGTATGCGCTCAAGGCAGCAGAGCTGACAACTGCCAGCTGCTGTGGGAGCGGTGGGAATCGCAACCTATGCACATTCTAAGTGCTTTCTAATCAGTCATGATCGTAGCTGTTTTTGCTGCCCTGAACGTAGCCCCTGTACAAAATCGCACAACGCACCCTGTGCCGTCACATCTCCCTTTGCTGGCAAAGTGTTTCCTGGCGATGGCCAACCGTGGCGCTCGGAAGCCCCTGGCGCGCCTTTAGTTGTTCAGGTAGGGGTGTTGCCGGTCAGGCCACGCTGAGACGCCCGCGACGCCCACCAACGAGGGTACATGGCGCGGCCATTTTCAGGGATAGCAATTCGTTTAACTCTGTGGGAAACTCAAGGGCATGGCCGCCCCCGAAAAATTCTCCCCCCCAAAGAGCTGGTGATACTCGGAAGGTTGCACAGGCAGATTTGTGTTAATCGGTATGGACGCGATCAACAAAACTGTTGATGTAAG
>DASQPN010000114.1:0-17977 GCA_035643915.1 Terriglobales bacterium
AGACTTCTTTATACGACGCTTCGCAGGTTCGCAACGGCGGGGGAAACGTCAATGCGATCCTGAAGACGGGCACAAGAAATTTTCACGGCGATGTCTACGAGTTCTTCCGGAACGACCTGCTGAACGCGAATGAATACTTCCTGAATCGCGCCGGAGAGGCACGGCCCTCGGTCAAGCAGAACATTTTTGGCGGCAGCTTCGGTGGGCCGATTGGCAAGGAGGCGCAGGCGGGATACTTTTTCGTGAACTACCAGGGCACTCGCCAACGGAGCGGGCTGTCGCCGGGAACTTTCATCAGCACGACGCTGCCGGTGCTGCCCTCCGTTCGCGACGATGCCACGCTCGACGCGCAACTGGAGGCCGCGTTCGGGGTTCCCAGCATCGATCCAGTCATCCACAAACTGCTACTTTTCAAGAGCGATCAATTTGGCAGTACGCCCGGAGGCTATCTGATTCCCTCGCTCCCAGGAACTGTGGGCAGCACAGGGCAGTTCATTGTGAGCAAGCCCGGTAAGTACACTGAGAACCAGTTCACGGCCAACTGGGACCGCGAGTTCCGGGGCGGAAATGACAAGCTCTCGGCGCGCTTCTTCTTTTCTAACGCCGAGTCGGTGTTGCCGTTCGGAGCCGGAGGACTTCAGGCCTCTCTGGGCGGAACGCTGGCCAGCAGCATCAGCGCCGGCGATTTGAATTTCCCCTATGATCTGCCGGTCAACGACCGCTTCTTCAGCGTCGATGAGACCCACTTATTTTCGGCCGCCCTGGTGAACGACTTTCGTTTCGGCTTTGTGCGCATCAACAACAGCCTCATTAATATCCCCCCGATCACAGCGGATGATCTGGGGATTGACCGTCCGATGAGCAACATCACCAAGTCAATCTATAAGTTCACACTGCCAAGTTTCCAGATCGGACCGACGCCGCCGGCAGACCAGTACCAGACGCAAAACAACTACAATTTCGTTGATACCCTTAGCTGGGTAAAAGGAAGTCACAGCCTCCGCCTGGGTGGTGAGTACACCCGCGTCAATCTCGACAAGCTCTTCCCTCAGGTTTTCAATGGGCAACTCTTCTTTGGGGATTTCCAGGGCTTCCTGGAGGGTTCGCCGGTCGGCAGCTTCGGCGGTGGCGGCGTCTACAACCACCAGTACCGGAACAACGACTTTGGCTTCTTTGTGCAGGATGACTGGAAGGCCCGCCCGGATCTCACCCTGAACTTCGGCGCGCGCACAGAGGTCCTCGGAGCCTTCTACGACAACCTTTGCCATATCGGCAACTTTGACCCGCAGGCGGCGAACAGCGGGCAATATCCGTTCGTCTACGGGAAGTGCGCCAGCAAGTTCAACGTCCCCGGGCTTACGGGCCAGGGCAACAACACCACCTACAAGAACAACTACGCCACCGGTTTTGGCCCGCGCGTCGGCTTTGCGTGGGATCTCTTCGGTCGGCACAGCACCACGCTGCGGGGCGGCTACGGGATTTACTATGTTCGGGAGGACGTTGGCACCGTTGACCAGCTTTCTTTCCAGGCCCCGTATCTGCCGATCGCTGGATTGGGCAATGCGCCGGGGTGCCTGGGCGCCTTCTTTTCGCCGAACGCCCCTGCGCCATGCTTAACCAACGGTGCGAATTTGAACGCGCTCCCTGCCGCCGGCGTGCTTGACCCCGGCTTCGTTCCGTGCCTCGGAGCCCTGCAGAGTTTTCCTCTCGACCCGTTCAACCAGCCGGATACCACCCAGTTCCCCAACTATGCCTGTGCCAATGGCAGCGCCGGTCTGGTGCCGTCCAACTATCTGTTCGTCCTCACCGTCCCGCGGCATTTTGTGGTCCCCAGTACCCAGCAGTGGAACCTCACGCTTCAGCGGGATCTCGGCAGGCAATGGGTCCTCGAGATCGGCTATGTGGGTACCCACGCCGTGCACCTCCGCGAAACCCGCACCAACATCCAGGCGAAATTGGCGACCGCTGCCAGTCCGGTCATCGTGACTGCTGAGGACGGAACCCAGTTCAGGATCACTCAGAACACCACGGCAAACGGCATTGCCCGTTCCAACCTGCTGGGCGTAAACGGCTACGGCGGTTTCCAGATCTTCGCGAACGACGCCTATTCGCACTACCACTCGCTGCAGGCGACGCTTTCGCGGCGCTGGGGGGCCGGTTATTTTCAGGGCGCTTACACGTTCTCCAAGGCACAAGACGCGACTTCCAGTGGCAATACCGCGCTGAACACCGCATTCAACGACGAGAGCGACATCCGCAATTCCTATGGGTTGTCGGACTTCGACCGCAAACACCGGTTGAGTGTCAGCTATCGCTACGATCTTCCATTCTTCCGAGGTGCCGCAGGAGCCAAGGGCGCGCTTCTGGGCGACTGGTCGATCAGCGGGGTCACGATCTTTCAGTCGGGCACTCCATTTTCCGTCCTGGACTTCTCGGCTGGCTCCGCCTACCTCGCCACATTCCTTTCATTCGCCAGCCTGGGCGCGGATTTGGCGCCGGGCCGCACCGTCTCCAGTGGCCTTACCTCCGGCGACGTTCACTCGCGCCTGGACGGTTACGTTGACATCAACAATTTCGCTGCCGCTCAGTTTGCCGACTCGACGCTCAATTGCGACCAGGATCCGACCCAGGCGGGTTGTACCAAGGCCTTCGGGACGCTCCACCGCAATATCTATCGTGGCCCCTTCCAGCAGAACTGGGATTTCTCGCTCATCAAGAATTTTCGGATCGCGGAAAAGCAGAATCTGCGTTTCACGGCGGATTTCTTCAATATATGGAACCATGCCAACTTCGCCAGTCCCGCCTCCAATGACGTGGAGAATCCGGGCGCCTTTGGCAGGATCACCTCAACCGTGGGCACACCGCGCCTGATCCAGTTCTCACTGCGGTACGGCTTCTAGCGTGACAGAGAAAGCGGTCTCGCCCCGCATCCCCCTGCTCGAGCGGGACCAGGTTTCTTCCGAAATCGGCGCTGTCTACGACGCCCTGCTTAAGCAGCGGGGCGTCGTTCCCAACATGTTCAGGACCCTGGCGCACACACCGGCGCTGGCGCTGGGTATTGCCGGATTTCTGAAGCCGCTGCTGAGTGACAGTGCCTTGCCCGGCTGGTATAAGGAATTGGTGGCAACGCGCCTCTCCGTTCTGCAAAATTCCCACTATGCGATCGCAGCGCACGCGCTTTCTGCGAGGCAGAAGGGCGCGACCGACGATCAGATCGCCGCGGCGCAAGCGGATTTCGAAACGGGCCCGTTTACCGAGACGGAAAAACTCGGCTTCCGGTGCGCGGAGCGCTTGCATCGTTCGCCCCAGGAAATCGACAACGAGTTTTTCGCACGACTGAAACGTGTGTACACCGATCCCCAGATCGTCGAACTCATCGCCACCGCCGCGGCGTTTGAGCTGTTCCCGCGCCTGGTCGATGGTTTGCGGATTCCCACCACTCCCATTCCCGCCGGACTCGCAGGAAAGAAGGGCTGATGCGTCCCCTGGCTTCACGCTTGGCGGCGATGAGCGGCGAAGGTGCGCTCTCGATCTTTGCTCGCGCGAAGGAACTGGAGGGCCAGGGCCGCTCCATCATCCACCTTGAATTGGGTGAACCGGATTTTCATCCCGCCGAGCCCGTGATTCACGCGCTTGAGGAGGCCCTGCGCGCGGGGAAAGACCGTTACTGTACCGTGGCAGGTGTGCCGGCTTTGCGCGAGGAACTGGCCCGCTACCTCGATCGAACCCGCGGCCTCGACGTGTCGTCCGGCAACATCGTCATCGCCCCCGGCTGCAAGATTGCGCTGTTCCTCGCCATGATGGCGATTGTCGAACCCGGAGACGAAGTTCTCTATCCCGACCCGGGGTTCCCGGGCTACCCTTCGATCACCGCTGGCATGGGTGGTGTCCCGGTTCCGTACGAACTGGCCGAGCGCAACCAATTCCAGCCCGATCCGGACGAGATCGCGGCGAAGATTACCGCCCGCACCAAGGCCTTGCTGACCTGCTCGCCGAACAACCCGACCGGCACCGTCTACAGCGACGAAGTTCAACGCCGCATTGCCGAGCTCGCCGTGAAGCACGATCTGTACGTGCTCTCTGATGAAATCTACGCGCGGATCCTCTACGCTGAGAAATACATCTCTATGCTCAGTTACCCGGGCATGGCGGAACGCACCATCATCATCGACGGCTTCTCGAAGAGCTTCGCAATGACCGGCTGGCGCCTGGGCTACGCAGTAGCGCCACCCGCAATGGTCGAGCCACTGGAACTGCTGGCTGTCAATACCTACACCTGCGTGGCGGAATTTACCCAGCATGCCGCGATTGAGGCGTTACAGGATCGCTCCGGCGCCACAGCGAAAATGGTGGAAGAGTTCGCCGGAAGGCGTGGGCAATTCGTGCGCGAGCTGAACCGTGTTCCCGGCTTCCGTTGCCCGCAACCTGACGGCGCGTTCTATGCATGGGTGAACATCACGGGCACTGGGTTGGCCGCCGAAGAAGTGTGTCGTGTGATGCTGGGGGAAGCCGGGGTAGCCGCAATCCCCGGAGCCGCCTTCGGCCAGTCAGGACGCGACTTCGTGCGCTTCTCGTTCGCATCCTCAAACGCCACGTTGCACGAAGCCGTCGAGCGAATCCTGAAAGTATCCACCGCCTGGCAGGGAGCTCACGCGGAGAGATAGGCGTAGAACACGGGTGGGAGGGGCATATCTTGGCAAGTGCGCGCCCCTCGAGTGATCTTTGGGGCCTGCTGTTCAGAGTCTGCTTCAGACAATCGTCGAACGGAGAAGCAAGAAATGAAACTGCACTGCCGGGTTCTGCTGGCTGTTTCTTTGACGTTGGGTGCTGTCCCGTCCATGCTGGGACAAGCGCAGCCGCTGGCGAGTCCCGGCCAGGTCGAGGAGATCTACCATCGCCTCCTGCCCCAGATCGAAAAGATCCCGATCTTCGACCACCACGCCCATCCTGGCTTTCCCGACGACGCCGACGTGGATGCGATGGCCGCCCCGCCGGGCAGTTCTCCCCTGCGCGAGCGCGATTCGAACCCCGAACTGGTGGCCGCCGCCAAAGCGCTCTTCAAGTATCCCTACGATGACCTCTCTCCTGAACACGCCAAGTGGCTGGTCCATCGCAAGGCGGAGTTGAAAAAGGAGCAAGGCATTGCCTACTTCTCGAATATCCTCGACACGCTGAATATCGAGCAGGGGGTGGCCAATCGGGCGATGATGGCCGACTACCTCGATCCCCAGCGCTTCGTGTGGGTGTTCTTCGCGGACTCCTTCCTGTGGCCGTTCGACAACCAGAAGGAACGCTCCCGCAATGTGGACGAGCAGGTCTACATTCCGCTCCAGGAAAAAATGCTGCATCGCTGGATGCAGCAGGAAAAGCTGGCACAGCTGCCGGGCCGCTTCGCCGATTACTTGCAGTTCGTCACCCGGGTCCTGGAGGACAATCAAAAGAACAAGGCGGCGATCGCCATGAAGTTCGAGGTCGCCTATTTCCGTCCCACCAAGTTTGGCGATCCGACCCGCGAACAAGCTGACCAGATCTACCAGCGATACGCCGCCGGCGGCGTTCCCTCAGAGCAGGAGTACCGCACCTTCCAGGATTACATCTTCCGGTATTTGGTGCGCGAAGGCGGACGGCTCCATCTGCCGGTGCACATCCATTCCGCGGTGGGCATCGGAGACTACTTCAGCATCTCCGAAGGCAACGTGATGAACCTGGAAAACATCTTGCGCGACCCGCGTTATGCCGACACGGTGTTTGTCCTGATTCACGGCGGCTATCCCCTCGAGCGTGAAGCCATCTGGCTGGCGTCCGTCAAGAATGTCTACCTGGACTCGTCCCTGATGGAAGTGGTCATGTACCCGGCCGCCTTCAAAGACGCGCTCAAACAGTGGCTGGAAACCTTCCCTGACAAAATCACATTTGGCACCGACTCCTTCCCGTACAATGACGCCTTGGGCGCGGAGGAGAGCTACTGGTTGGGTGTCGAGACCGCCCGCAGGGGGCTGGCGGCGGCTCTTGCCGAGATGGTCGCCACCCGCGAGGTGAGCGAAGCCAAGGCTGTCGAAATGGCCCACGGGTACCTGCACGACAACGCGGTCCGCATCTACGAAGGACGGGTCCACTGATGGCAAAGGCGAAAAAGAAATCCGTGAGGAAAGCGACTTTGCCAAGAACCAGGGAGGCCGCCAAGCGTCTGTCGAAACAGCGGGCGGTCCCAAAGAAGGCTGAGCTGAAGTACATTCCCTGGCGCACGGTTCCCCTCGAAGACCTGAACCCGTTGTTCCAGCGCCAGTTCGTTGTGGGCGAGGACATCATGGTCGCTCGGGTCCTCATGAAGAAGGGCTGCATCGTTCCGCTTCACAGCCATCACAACGAGCAGGTCTCCTACATTCTGGAAGGGGCTCTGAAATTCTGGGTTGACGGCCAGGAAATCGTCGTCCACGCGGGTGAGGTGCTGACGATCCCGCGCAATATGCCACACCGAGCCGAAGCTCTGGAAGACACGGTAGACCTGGATATCTTCAACCCACCGCGCGTCGATTGGATCAACAAGACCGACCAATATTTGCGCGGAGGGAAATAGGAGAGGCGTGGCTTCATAAGCTCTCCGCGCCCGCGGGGGCGATTCTCGGCGATCTCTGCGGTTCAGGGCTTTTCCCCCAGAGCCGAATCGGCAGAGGGATTTTTCGAAATCCGCCCCCTTCCGTTATCCTGATCCATCGGATGAACCTGATCGCAGACGAAATCAAAACCGAGTCCCGCATCTCGCGCCTGCGCTGCATCGGTTGCGGCGCGATCGCCGACCACGCGGACCAGGACTTCCGCTGTCCGACTTGCGGTGATCTTTTCGAGGTCTTCTATCCGGGCTGGACAACCTCCTCGGGCCTGAAAGCTGCCGGGCTCGATGTTCCAGCGCTCAGGAAATTGTGGCTGGAACGCAAGTCATCCTTCCTCCCCATCGACACCAGTGGTGTCTGGCGCTTCCGCGAGATGCTTCCCGCCCTGAAGCTTGGCCAAGACCCCATTACGTTGCGGGAGGGGAACACGCCTCTCTACGAACTACCCAAGTGTGCGCAGGCGGCAGGCGTGGATGCCCTTCTGGCTAAACACCAGGGGATGAACCCCACCGCCTCCTTCAAAGATACTGGCATGACGACCGCCGCCTCCTTCGCCCGCCAGGAGGGCTTTCGCTGGGTCGCCTGCGCGTCGACGGGGAATACCTCCGCCTCCATGGCAGCCTACGCCGCGCGCGGGGGCATGCGCAGCCTGGTCCTGATCCCCGAAGGGAAAATTTCCTGGGGCAAACTTTCGCAGTCGCTCGACTATGGCGCCCTCACCTGCCAACTGCGTACTGATTTCGACGGCTGCGTTAAAGTCCTGAACGAAGTCGTGAGGCGCAGGCCGGTGTACCTGCTCAACTCGGTGAATCCGTACCGGCTGGAGGGCCAGAAGTCCGCCGCCATCGAACTTCTCGAGCAGCTGGGCTGGCAAACGCCAGATCACATCATCGTTCCGGGTGGGAACCTGGGGAACTCATCCGCATTGGGCAAAGCACTCGTGGAAATGAAAGACCTCGGCCTCAGCGCTCGCCTGCCCAAGCTTTCTGTGATCCAAGCCGAAGGCGCGAACCCTTTGGTGCGCAGCCTTCGTGAGCAGGCCGGAAAAAATCTGGTTCCTGTCGAAGCCGATACCTTGGCCACGGCCATCAGAATCGGAAACCCCGCGTCCTGGAAGAAAGCGTTGCGCGTGGTTCAGGTCACAGGGGGGGCCGTTGAACAAGTGAGCGAGGTCGAGATCGCTTCGGCGAAGGCGGAGATCGGGGCCGATGGTGTGGGCTGCGAACCCGCGTCGGCGGTGACGCTTGCCGGACTGAAGAAGCTGGTCAAGCAAGGATTCGTAAAGCCGGGCGAGAGCGTCGTCCTGATTCTTACCGGGCACCTCCTGAAAGACCCCGAGTTCACGCTTAAGTTCCACCGTGGCGACCTGTTCGTCGGCACTCCACACGAAAAAGCGGCGACGGTGCTGGTCCGGCAACAGCGCGCTCCGCTGGTTCTCGACGCGAGGGTCGACGCCGTGCTTGAGACCCTGGAAAAGTTCGATCGTGCGGGCTCCGAGAGATGAACCGTCCGACTGGCATGGGAAGAAAATCAGCTCGGGTCCAAAAGCCTTTGCACCTCATCCTGCCAGCTACTTCTGCGAATCTGGGCCCGGCCTTTGACGCAGCCGCTCTGGCTTTCGAGATCTACCTGAAACTCCATGCTCGTCCTGCCGCGGAGTACTCCATTCAAGCCCTCGGCCGCGACGCCGACATCTGTGGCAAGGTCGAAAGCCATCTCATCTTGAACACCTATCGAGAAGTGCTCAACGCGGCCGGAAAAGGCGCTCGTCCTTTAGCCTTGAAGATGGTGAACGATATTCCGATTGGGAAAGGTTGCGGCTCCTCGGCGGCGGCGCGACTCGCGGGAATCGCTCTCGCCGTGCACTTCGGAGATCTTCACTGGAATGACAACCGGATCGTGGGAGAAGCCTCGCGCCGGGAGCATCACCCCGACAACGCCTCGGCCTGCTGGATGGGCGGACTGACGGTCGCGCGCATGTCCGGAGAAGGCGAAGCGCAAATCGCACGCATCAAGCCGAAAGGGAAGTGGCCGCTCCTGGTTGCGGTTCCACCGGAGAGCCTGGCCACTGAAGAGGCGCGCCGCGTGCTGCCATCGCAGTATTCCCGCGCCGATGCGGTCGTGAACGTACAGAACTCCATGCTGCTGGTGGCGGCATTTGTTCAAGGACGGGGAGAGTTCCTCGCCTCGGCCCTCGAGGACCGCATTCATCAGCCTTATCGGGCCCCGCTCTGTCCACTGCTTCCCGCGCTCCAGGAACTCGCCGGAACCCAAGGCATTCTGGGCGTCGCCCTGAGCGGAGCTGGACCCTCCGTTCTGATTTTTCTGGATCCGAAAGTGCCGATCAGAAAAACGGCCGCCAAGGTGGCGGCGCATCTCGAGAGAAAGGGTCGAAATGCGGAACTGTTATCCACTGCGATCGCGGAACAGGGCGGCAGACACGGATGGTCTCGACGCTAGTCCGCGCATTCGGAGATTGGGTAGGTTTCTCTCCGCGAGCTTCGGTTGGCCTTCGCGATCTTGGATGCGGTTAAAGGCTCGTTCCCTGCTGCCCAACCTGAAAATTTGAAACACGCCCAGCCTCTTCCGCATAGACGCTCGAGCAGTGCGCCTCGAAGCTGACTTGTGGCTCGCGAGCCACACGCTCCGGATAGGAGGCCACTGCCTTGAGAAAACTTCGAATCTCGTCAGGAACCTCGACCTCTCGCGCTTGCTGCGACGGACGAACACTCACCGTGATTTTCATAAACGCCTCCCCCAGAACCTTCTGCCACAAAGCGCGAGATCATCTGGGCTCGCGACTTGGGTCCCACCCTGCTCGCGAAAGTTACCAAGGACCTGTCAGGTAGCTTTCAATCGATGGGGGAAGAACAAGACTAGCGTCGTAGGGGAGCGTCGTAAATAGCACGGCCGTGCCATCCAAAGTCTTGAAGAATGAGTGAGAAGAGGCTCTTCAGGTCAAGGCGGGGGGACCGGGTCCTCATGTCAGAACAGGGAAGCCGGTGAACTCACTCGCGGCTCGCGGGTGGCACAATTCCGTTATGCCGAAGATAGACCACCATCTGGCCATAATGATCAAAGCAGTGTCCCACCGTCAAGGTTGCGATTCCCAGTCGGGTGACGGTGTTCTGTCCCCAGGGGCTTTTGATGGATTCGACTACGTTGTGCTCATTGATCGCCGCAATGGCCTTGTGAACGTAGGCGAACGAATCTTTCAGGAACTGCATGACCTGAGCCTTCGTCTTCACCGACTCAGGTCCGGTCTCATCCCCGATACCGACGGGAGGCTTCTCCTCGAGGATCGCCGCCCCCAGTTCGTAGTTGACCGCCGCGACGTGCTTCACCTGCTGCGCGAAGGTGCGCACGCCTTTGAATTCCCCGTCGGTGGGTGCGTAGCCATACTTGTCCTCTGGCATTGCCTCGGCGGCGGGCACAAATTCCTTCTCCACGTTCGTTACCGCCCGATCGAGAACCTGCGTGATCGTGCGATGCTCTTCCGCCTTGGGCAGGACCTGACCGAACGCGGCCACGCCCAGGTTTAGGAAAATGACTGCAACCAACGCCAGAGTTCTTTTCATAACCGTTCTCCCCGAAAAATGCCGATATCTTTGCCGCCACACCCTTGGGTTAGTCCCGCACCACGGATGGCGCCATCGCCAAATGCTGCGCGCTCAGCCGATGCCGGCGGATCGTCAAGAGTCCTGCGCCCAGCGCCACAGCGGAGCACAGCAGCGTATTCGGCAATCCAACGCGCGTCGCCAACGCGCCCCACAGCGTGCTGCCGACGGCCATCCCGCCCTGCAGAACCAGCAAATACATGGACAGCGCACGCGCGCGCACCCACGAGGGAGACATGGTCTGGGCAGCCGTGTTGAGGCAGGCCAGAATCCCGATCCAAGCCGCTCCTGCGGCGCCCATCACCATGCAGAGTTGCGAGAAAATCTGGACTCGCCCGGCCGCGAACGTCATTGCGGCAAACACGACAATCGCCGTCGCAACGACTCCGTCCACCGATAGCCTACGCCTAAGCCGGGGCAGGATGGTTGCCCCCGCCAGCGCCCCCATTCCGAAACAGCCCAACAGTACCCCGTATCCCGTTGCTCCAAACGGCCGCGCCAGTATCGGAAGAAGCGCCAGCAAAGCGATCGCGCCGATGCTGAACGCCCCGGTGCGGATGAGTACGGACTGCACCAGCGGTGACCGCCGCACGTAGCAAATCCCACTCCACACGGCGTCCCACAATGCTTCCGGTTCGATCCGCTCCGCGGGTGGGCGCTTCCACCGGTACAACACCACGATCACACCGAAGAACGACAGGGCGTTCAGAAGGAACGCCGTGCCCGATCCAGCTGCCGCAATCACCATCCCGCCCAGGGCTGGGCCGACCGCGCGCGCCACATTGAACCCGGCAGAATTCATGGCAACCGCAGCCGCGTGCTGTTCCGGGGGGACCAACTCCGGAGTGATTGCCTGCCACGCCGGGTCATTCATCACCGCGCCCAGACCCAGCACGAACGTAAAGCCCAGCAGGACCCACGGCGTCACCACATGGAACAAAGTCAGGACACCGAGCGTTCCCGAGGCCAGCACCATCCAGCCCTGGGTGATGAGCAGAAACTGCCGGCGGTCGACCGTGTCCGCCAGCGCGCCCGCCGGCAGAATTACCAGAAACACGGGAAGGGCGACTGCCGCCTGCACCAGCCCGACCATGAGCGGCGACATGGTCAGCATGGTCATCATCCATCCCGCGCCTACGCTCTGCATCCAGGTGCCAATGTAGGAGATGATGGCGGCGATCCACAGCGAGCGAAACAGCGGCTCACGCAGCGGCGCCCAGGCGGAGACACTGTGTGCCGCAGGACTTGGCGGAACAGGCGCGGTTGTCTTCACCATCTCCGCCATCTACTGGGAGGCCCCTTCCAGGGTATGAGGTGCGCCCGGCCCGAACGGCCACTCCTCTTGCCGCCATGCGCGCTCCAGATAAATCGCAATTCCCAGAATCAGGATCACGAGGGCATAGCGGATTTCCTTCAGAGCGTTTACCCGAACAAACAGGATGTAACTGAAGCCGATCGAGGCGATCAAGGCGGGGAGAGGATAGAGCCACATTCGGAACGGTCGGGGCATGTCTGGCCGCCGGACGCGCAGCACGATGACTCCGATCGCCTGCACCAGGAACTGGAGCATGATGCGGATGACCACTAGCGCCGCAATCACATCGGCGAGCCGAAGAAAGCAGAATATTGCCGCCACTGCGCCCAGACCGACCAGCGACACATGGGGAAACCTGTGCTCCGGGTGCACACGCGCGAACACACGGAAGTAGTTCCCGTCCAGCGCGGCTGCGTAGGGAACCCGCGAATATCCCAGCATCAGCGAAAACACGGACGCGAAAGCCGTCCACATGACCAGCCCGGTCACCAGCTTCGCGGCCCAGGAACCATAGATCCTCTGCATGAACAACGACACGACGTACAGCCCGCTGCTGGTGCCATTTGTCCCAGCTATTTCCCGCCACGGCACCACCGCCAGGATACTCAGATTCATCACTATATATAGACCGCCAACCAACAGAATTGATAGCAACAGCGCCCGGGGAATGTTGCGGCCGGGATCTTTCACCTCGTCGCCCAGGAAGCAAACGTTGTAGTAGCCCCAGTAATCATAGGTTGCAATGAGCATCGCGCTGCCGAGTCCATGGAAAAAACCGGGGGAGAGAGTAAACGCACCGGCCGGAAAATCAAACGCCTGACTTCGGTTGAAGTGTGTCAATCCGGCGAAAATGATCCATCCGATCGTACCCATCACTACCACCCACAGAAGCTGGGAAAGGCGGCCAATCGCAGTGATCCGCCGGTATAGGAGAAATACCGCGAACAGGCACGTACCCACGGCCACACCGGTCCCTGCCGTGGCCACCCAGCTCATTTGCAGATTTCCGACGAGGGGAATTCTGAAATCAGCGGCGTGGGAGAAATAGACCCGCTCCAAACCCGGCCAGAAATACCCCGCATATCCCGCCAGCCCGAGACACCCCGAAGCGATCGAGAGCGGGGCGCTGAAGGAAAGCTGCCAGATGAACAAGAAGGAAATCAACCGCCCCAGCCGCCTGGGCCCATAGATTTCCTTCAGGTAACGATAGGAACCACCCGAGCCCGGCATGGCCGCACCCAACTCGGCCCAAACCAAGCCGTCGCAAATCGCAAAGCCAGCTCCGAGGACCCAGCCGAGCATGGCCTGCGGACCACCCATCGCGCTGATGATCAGCGGTATGGTAATGAACGGCCCCACGCCAATCATGTCGAGCATGTTCAGCGATGTGGCGCTTCCCAGGCCCATCCCGCGAATCAACTGGACAGAAGCAGGCGCGTCGGCCTGCTCCCCTCCGGGTTGGCTCCTCGAGTGCATGACTTTCTTGCGTGATGGATGCTCAGCGAAGCCTGGTGCTTGAGCTTGCTCGCCCTTCGTCTCCTTTAAGAGAGACGCGAGCGATTTGTCTCGGCCTCGTGAACGACCAGCGACTAGTGACCAACCACTGCGTTCTCCCGTCCCGCGCTCAACAAATTCACGTACAGGCGCACCGCCCCCGGCACACCGGCCGGCAACTGCCGGAAGAACGCGTAACCGGTGTAAATGTAGGTCCCCTTGCCGTATTGCGCGCGCAACAGTCCGCCCTTAAGACTGTCCTCACCCGCATCGTGCGAGGCTAGGAGCGGTGTGAACTTGTCGTCCCATTTGTCCATGAAGTACAGCCCCCGCTCCTGCACCCAGCCTTCGAAATCTCGTTGCGTGATCTGGTTGGGGAAATGAAAAACGCTGTCCTCGGGCGCGAGTATCTCCACCGGAGCCTCTTCCACCGAGACCCGTCCGCGACCGAGGGTCGCGGGATACGGCGTGAACTGTCCACCGTTAAAGTTGCCCACGTCTGCCTCGTACTGCGCGACCAAGGTGCCCCCAGCCGAAACGAAATCGAGCAGCTTCTTATTATTCGCCGCAACATCCTTCTGCGTATCGTAGGTGCGAATCCCGAGCACGATCGTCCCGTACTGGCTGAGGTCTTGGGTCGGCAGCGTCTCGGCCGGAATCAGGGTGACATCGAGCCCGACCTGCCGCAGCACTGTTGGGATCTCATCCCCTGCACCCATGATGTAGCCGACCTTCAATGGAGTTGGCACCTTCACATCCACCACGCCCACGCGCTGCACAGCCGGCTGATAGTAGTAAAAGGTGTCCAGATCGTCGCGCGTCACGATCGTGTATCCCTCCGAATAGGTCTTGCTTCGATACTCGAGCGAAGCCTTGAGCTGATAGCGTCCTTCGCGCGTCGCAGAAGGAGCGACCTTGAACTCGCATTCCTTCGAATCGCCCAGGTTTCTAAAAGCCACCGGTTGAGAGGGCGGGTCCACTTGCCATCCCAGAGGAGCGCTCAGCCGAACGCTGGCAGCCGTGGCAGCCGGCAGCCCGTTCCTCACTCCAACTTTCACCGTGCTCGATCCATGGTGCCCCAGCGGTATCACCTGGGAGGCAGGTTCCAGCACGATCGAGAAAGGCGGCGCCACTGCAAGTGCACGCTTACGCTCGCGCCCGGTGGAGTCCTTGTAGCTCACCATCCCGACTCCGCGCTGGGAGTTCTTCAGCGCACCCACCGAATAATTCACATGTGCTTTTAATGGCGGGGGAGGAAAGGCAAGGGTCGCATAGCGCGCCTCATCCACTCGGTTGACGCCCTCGGTCTCCGGATCGTTCCGGTGCCAGTAGGGACGCGTATCGGCAGCGTCTTCGGGCACAGTCACCCGGAACTGAGCGGTTACTTCCTGTCCCGCCTGGAGAGAGGGTAGGTTCGCGGACGTAGCCGCCGCGTGCCACCCCGGCGGCAAGTCCAGCCCGATTTCCTGAATCGTCAAAGTGTTCGGGCTCGAATTCCGAAGGCGAGCGGTAACCCCAAACATCTGCCCCGGCACCGCCATGAACGCGTCTTCTGGTGTGCTCGCGGTCGGCGAATCCACCGATACGTCCAGAGTGACTCCAAGCGCCAGGTTGGCCGCTTCCTGAAACTGCTCCCGCTTCAGACGAAGATGACCCAGCAGCTCCCGCTGCTCTGTTGCTCGAAGCTCTTTCTCGGCGGCGACCCGCGAGATTAATGCGCTCACCGACTGCACTCCCGCGAGCAAGGGGAGAGCCGCCTTCGCTCGATCCGGTGCTCGAACCTTCAGAGCTTCCTCCACATCAGCCTGCAATTTCACCAACTCCGGCCGCAGATATGGCGCCTTTGACTCATCGGCCCCTAATCGCGATGCCAGCCCCGGCAAACTCGTATCGATCCCGTCGAAGAAATCCTGCTCATGCCCATCCGGGCCCGCAGTTGGCGGCAATACCGAATCGACCAATCGGTAGAACGCATAGTGTGGCCCGGCGTCGATCGACCAGCCCCCCGCGCCCTGCGAAAGCTGATGGCGCAATCCCTCCATCGCGAACTGGATATATGTCATCCCGAGCAGGGGATCTTTTTCTCCCGTGCTCAACTTGACGGTGTAGTTCTCCGGGGCACATTCATTGCTGCGGAACGGGCACACATTGTCGAAGTAGAATTTCTTTGCCTGCCATGCCGCCAACCCTTCCTTGATCTGGTCCGGAAACCGGTTCGGATCGGCGGCCGCCCGAAAGGCCTCGCGCGAAACAATCCCCGAGGCCTGATGGTTTCCGTGCCCGTCCCGATCCGTTCCCTGGAAGCGGGAGACCAGCACGTCGGGCCGGAATGTTCGAATGACCCGCACGATGTCCGCGAGCGCGAGGTCGTGCCCCTGCCACTTCTGAAACGTCTCGTCGGGATCCTTTGAAAAACCGAAATCTGCGACGCGGGTGAATCGCTGTTCTACCCCGTAGTGTCGGTCCGATGCGGTCAACTCCAGCGTCCGCAACACGCCCAGCACATCGAAAAGATTGCTGCCCACCTTGTTCTGCCCACCCTCACCACGGTTCAGAGTCAGCAGTAGCACGCTGTCTCCCTTGCCCCGCGACTCGAGTGTCATCATCCCGCCGTCTTCATCATCCGGATGAGCGGTGGTATGCATCAGCCGAGCCGTGGTGCTGAGTCGCCGCAGCATCAGCTCGAGCCCGGGGACACCGGAATCCTGGGGTAGAGGATCAGACGGCGGTATGCTGTCTGTGCCGGTTTGCGCGGCTGCAGCAAGAAGTAAAAGAAGGGCAAGAACGGGAAGGACTGCAAAGGTTCGCACAAGCCAACGCGCAGAATTCACCCTGAAGGTTTTGGGATCGGTCATGTCTTCCTGTAGATGGCCCGGGCGGAGATCGGACGCACGTTCTCTCTAATATTCTACAAAGATATAAAGACTGCCTCACACCCCAACCGTTAGCCGGGAAAACCCCCGCCGCGAGCGATTCTGTTCCATCTACTTTGCCGGGGTTCCCGATGCGGCTAGTAACGGCTGCTGGCAGAACCGAGCCGCCTTCAGCAGGTCGGCAAACTCCGGCGTGGCGCGCAACTTGTCGAGCAGCGGATCATTCTCCAAAGCGGAATACACGCAATAGTTCTGCTCGATCGCCATGCGGATCATGTGCACGGCAGCGTCTTTCTTCCCGGAGGAAGCCAGCACTGCCCCTTGGGCGTAAGAAGGCTCCGGATCTTCTCCAGCCACCAGCACCGTAGTGTCCTCCTGCGCCATCCGGTCCAACTCGGAAGGCGGCCGCAGCCCCAAGGCAGCTTCCAGCAGATCGCGATGATACTGGGTGGCGGACGGCATCCGCTGCACCGCCTCCCGCGCTTCGGCCAGTTTGCCTTCGCGCAGCAGAATTTGCGGCATCTCAGAATTGGCCCACTCCGAGCCCGCATCCAGATGCACAAACTCGCGGGCGCGCCTGGCATCTCCCGCATAAAGGAAGGCCCGCGCACAGGAGCGGAACATGTAGTTCCCGGGATCGAGCTTGAGAGCCTCGTCACACTCTCGCATCGCCCCATCCAACATCCCCGCGTAGCGAAGTACGTAGCCCAGAGTGAAATGGGCTTGTGCGCTCTGCGGGCGCTTCCTCACCAGTGCCCGCGCCTGCTCATAGGCCTTCTCCAGTTCCCCGCGCTCCACCCGGTTGGTAATCAGGTTGCCCGCCGCGAAGGCCAGGTTGGGATCAAGCGCCAGGGCCCGTTCGTATGCCGAATTCGACTTCTGATAGGTTTCTTCGCCGCCGCTCGAATAGGAGGAGTCATAGTAGTAGCGAATGCCCAAAGCTTGCCAGGCGGGTGCGTAAGTGGAATCCATCTCCACCGCGCGTTGCAGCATCACGATCGCCTCTTTGTTCGGCTTCTCATCATGCGACACCGGTACGCTGCGCAGGTACAGGTCATAGGCTTCCTGGTTCTTTGGCCGCGTGCTGGTCTCGAGGAACTCGTTCCCAGCGCCCAGTGCGGGCAACAATCCAGCGCGCACCTGTTTCGTCAACGCATCCTGCAAGGCGATGAAGTCCTGGCTCGGTGCCGTGATGGGAGCGCTCTGCCAGGTCACGCTGTTCGAACCCACATCCACGGCTTGCAGGGTGACCAGGATGCGATTCCCCTGCCGCATATAGTGTCCCGTCACCACGTCGGCAACGTGCTGTTCCCGGCCGGCCTGCTGCGGATCCACATCCGCATTCGCATATTTCCGCGTGCTCCCTGTGGGACGAACATCCAGGCCCCGGTTGTAGGTCAACACCGAAGCAATCTCGTCTGCCAAAGCGTAGCGCAGGTACTCAAGATTGCCGTCGTTGGTCATGTTCTGCAGCGGAAGCACCGCGATCGTATTCTTTGAGGCAACGGAGGCCGGCAGCCGCCGGTGTTTGAGCCACCACGCGCCCACCGACGCCAGTACGGCAACGAGCAGGCCGGTCATGCCCAGCAACAGGTAGGTTTGCGTCCTGCTGGAATTCTTGAAGGTGCTGGTCGCTACCCGCAGGGGCTGCGCCAGCTTCTTGCCGGTCCTGGTCAGGCCGGATTCGGTCTCCTTTTTCAGGTGTTGCAGCTCGGCCTTCATGGCGGACGCGCTCTGGTAGCGCTTGTTCTTGTCCTTCTCCATGGCCCGGCCGATGATGTTTTGCAGTTCCGGCGGAAGGCTGGGATTCAGACTCAAAGGCGGCGCCGGTTTCTGGTGCAACACCGAATCCAGCGTGGTTACGATATTGGTCCCGGAGAACGGCTTCTTTCCGGTCGCCATCTCATACAACACCACGCCAAAAGAAAACAGGTCGCTGCGCGGGTCAAGCGGTTCACTGCGGGCCTGTTCCGGGGCCATGTAAACGGCTGTGCCCGGGATCACCCCCACCGCCGTGAGCGAGTCTTCAATGCCGGTGTCGGTACTGGTGGCCAATTTTGCTTCCGT
>DASQPN010000115.1:0-13299 GCA_035643915.1 Terriglobales bacterium
TCCAGCGCCCGTAGATATTGCTTCACGGCCTGTTCATACTGCCCCAACTTGGCCTGGGTTTCCGCCAGGTTGTGTACGCTCTCAATAATCTGGCTCGAGTTGTTGGCCTTCTCCCACAGTTGCAACGCCTGCTCGAAGTACGTCTGGGCGTCCTCGTACTGCGTTTTCTCGAAGTAGATGCTTCCGATGTTGTTCAAACACATGCCCTGCAAATATTCGTCATTGATCTCACGGTGAATCTGCAGGGACTGTTTGTAGTAGGTAAGGGCCTGGTCGTGGTCGCCGCGATCGTCAAACAAGTTTCCCAGATCGAGAAGCGTGCCCCCCACGCCGACTTTGTCACCGATTTTCTGGTCGATTTCGAGGGCTTCCTGAAAGCTCTTCTGCGCCGCTTCCGGCTTACCCAGCTGTACCTGGATCTTCCCACTCTGGTAGAGACTCGCTGCAATCCCCGATTGATCTCCGATCTGACGACGAATCGCCAGGGATTCCTGATACTTGCGCAGCGCCTCTTCGGGCTTGTTCAGGAGGCCGTAGCTGATGCCTATGCCCTGCAGGCTGGAGGCTCTTTGCTCCGGGTTGTCCACCTGCTCCGCCAGGCTCAGCGCCTTCCTGAAGTACTCCAGCCCCCCCTGCAGATTCCCACTCTTGTTTTCGACTCGTCCGCCAGCCTTGAGAGCATCGATATAGTTTGGATCCTGCTTCAGCACGACCGAAAGGTGCTCCCGTGCCTTGCCGTAGTCCCCGTTGTCTTCGTACAGTTGGGCGAGCGCGAACTGCGTATCGGTGTCATCGGGCGACGCCTTGGCCAGCGTTTCATAGGCCTCGATTGCCTTTTTGATGTCATTGCCCAGGCGTGCACTGCTCGCCACGATGCGGTACCGTTCGGGGCCAGGGAGGCTCCCGCTAAGTTCTACCGCCTTGCGCGCGGACTGATCCGCGTCGTTGTCATAGCCCAAGGCCGACTGCGCTTCGCTGAGCTTTGAGTAAGCGAGCGCAAACTGGGGGTCCGTGCTGGTGGCTGCCTGCAGCGCTTTGATCGCCTCCAGATTCTTGCCCTGCCGCATCCACTGGACGCCCTGGTTATAGTCTCGCAAGGCCTCGACCGAGGGGGTGGAGGGTTTGAAGGACTGCGCCTGCAGTTCCTTGATGAAATCGGCAGACAGCGCCAGGCTCTTTCGGATCGAATCCGCCAGGGCGTCAACCGCCGCTGGCAATCCCTTCTCCGAAGCTTCAGCCTTCAAGGGCGTCGTGCGCCCCGTTTTTAGATTCTGGACGTTGGCATCGATGCGTATCTGATCGCCGAACTTGGCGAACTGGCCCCAGATCACCGTGTCGGCGCTGCTCGACTCACCGACGCGGCGGAGTACGGTGGGATCCACCGAGGTGTCCGACCCGATCCGCAGGTCGTGCAGTACCTGGTGCAGCCGATCCGGCGAAACCGTGCGCAAATGCGCCGATTGGCCCACGTCCGTGCTCAGCATGTCGGCCAGGCTGGGCCCGAGCCAATCAAGCGACGGGTCCTGTGCGGCGTTGCGGAAGGGCAAGATTGCCAGCGCGACCTCCGGCTTCGCACTCCGGGACTCGGGCGTGGCCGCGACCCAAATCTTGTCGCGCAGCAGGAACCCAGTCACTGCAATCACGACGGCAGCAGCAATGGCCGTGATCCACTGCCAGGGAACTGTTTGTCCCCAAGGCCTCACGCTCGGAAAGGCGACGGCACCAGCCGCCCGCTTTCCCTGCCACGACTCCAGATCTGCCAGCAGTTCCTTGGCCGTCTGATAGCGCGCCGCCGGCTCGCGCTCCAGGCACTTGCTGACAATGTTACTCAGGGGCTGCGGGATGGTGTTATCGTGCTCGGAAATCGGCCGCGCGCGCTCCTGCGTGCGCCGGATCAGGCTTGCCAAAGCGCTGTCGGCCCGGTAGGGCATCTGCCCGGAAAGCAATTCGTAGAAAATCAGTCCGGCGCTGAAGATGTCGGAACGCTGGTCGAGTTCCTTGGCCAGAGCCTGCTCGGGGGACATGTACTCCATGGTCCCCACCAGGGCCCCGGTTTGCGTCATCCCATCGCCTTCGAGCGTGCGTGCCAGCCCGAAGTCCATCACCAGGATCCGTCCCGCCTTGTCCCGCATGACGTTCTGCGGTTTCAGGTCGCGATGGATCACGTCCACGCGGTGCGCCGCGTCGAGTGCCAGGCAGACTTGCTCCATCACCTCGACGGCCTCCTCCGGCGAGACTTTTTTCCGCTCCTGAATCAGGCTGCGCAGATCTTGGCCCTCGATGTATTCCATGGTGATGAACTTCACACCATCCCCTTCGCCGAGGTCATAGATGCGGATCACGTTTCGGTGCGTTACCCGTTGAGAAAGCAACAGCTCCTGCTTGAAGCGGTCAATGATGGCCGGATTTTTGGCGAGGTCTGGCCGTATGACCTTCAAGGCGACCAGGCGCTCGAGTTCCAAGTCCTTGGCCTGGTAAACCGCGCCCATGCCCCCTTCGCCGAGTGTCTGGAGGATTTGGTAGCGCCCGGCGAGGATTGTCCCGGCCTCGAGCACCGGTTGCGGGAGGTGGAACCCTTGCGTCCGCGGCGCTCTGCGTGGGGGCGGAGACACTCCATCGACCAGGGTAGGCGCATCGGAAGAGGGAACCTGTGAGAGAGGCACCAGAGTGGGAGCGTCCGACCCGGAACCATCGGAAGGAAGCACTCGTGTCGGGGTGTCGGACGGAGGTGGCAGATCCGAAGACGAACTCCCCACGCCGCTGGATGGAGTGCGGAGTGCCGCTCCGCCCTCGTTCGGGGCTGGCGAATCCTGATCCCGCCGTAGTCGGCTGTGTTCTCCCATGGGCTATCCGCAATGGCAATGGAAATTCTCTCGCAAAGGGGGGAACCTGGGGCCGGCCGATCCCCCTTTCGGCCGCCCGCGCGAGAAGCTAAAAGTATATACCCCGCTATGGCGAGTGTCAGCGGATCCGTTGCGTGTGGGGGATACCTCCCGAAGTTCCCTTGCCTTCATCGCGCAACCTGGGCCCCAATCTCTTTGCTGAAATTCCTGCCGGAGCCAGATCCGTCTTGAATTTTATCCACAGCCCGAACCAATGCCGACACTTTTGTCACCCCTTGGGTACATTTACCTTCTCGAAACGCCCTAGTGGAGGAGAGTCGAAAAATGTACCTAGGCTGGGCCACTGCCCAAAAAGCGCACTTTCTGTCGCTGCAGACTGCTGTGTTCTGCGCGGAATGCGAGATGATCAGTGAGAACAGCACGCCTTACTGCCTGGCCTGCGGCAGTAAAGCAATGCTCAGCCTCTCGCGTGTCCTGGGCGGATCCCTGCGGGGGAAGGAAACGGCCCACCTGATCGTTGACGCTGAACTCGATCGCCTGGTTCGTGACCTGCTCGGTACGGTGCCCGGGTCACCCGCCTTTTCCGAGAAGAAGCCCGCCGCCTCCCTTGCCCTCGAACCCGGTCGGCATCACTTGCGCACCGCCGGTATTTCAAGTTCCACCCGTTTGGGAATGCAGGGGTCGGCAAGTGAAGTCCAAATCCACCCCGGCGAACTGGATCTTGAGCCCGGCATCAGCATCATTGCCGAGCGTGCCCAGGCTCTGACCGGGGCCACCGGCGCTGCCATCGCCCTGCACTGCGGCAACGAAATCATCTGCCGCGCCCGGACCGGCCGAACCGCGCCCGATCTCGGTGTGCGTCTGCAGACCGACACCGGTCTTTCTGCCGAATGTGTCCGCACGGGCGAGATTCTTCTTTGTCACGATGCTGAGTCGAATCCCCGCGTGGATCTTGCCAGTTGTCGCCGGCTGGGCGCGCGTTCCATCCTGGTTGCCCCGCTTCGCCATGGTCGCCAGAACCTGGGCGTGTTTGAAGTGCTCTCCGGCACTCCCTATGCCTTCGATCATCGCGATGTCGCCACCATGCAGCTGCTTTCCAGTGTGATGGTGGCCGCCATGACCCGCCTGTCCTGTCTGTGCCCCTCGCAGCGGAAATGGCCCGCCTGAAGCTCGCCCGGATTCCCCTGCCTGGGATTTAGCCTTGCGCGCTTGCGCCCTGCCCTTCTGATTACGCGAGAAACACTTTCTTTCTTGAAATATAGGGGTAATATTAAGGGTCCATTAAGCACATGGAGCCCCAGGGGACCCACGCCGCCGTTTCCAATGGTATTCCGAAGCCTGTGCCGCGCGGTCGCAGGCGCGCGGTCCGCCAGAAGGTTCACACCCCCGCGTACGCTAGTCTCAACGGTGGCTCCGATGATATGGTGCTTGACCTCAGTGAAATCCTCGACATCAGTGAGACCGGCGCGGCCATTCAGACCTCGTCGTCTTGGGAAATCAACCGGGTCCTGAATCTTTGTCTCGACCTATCCGAGACGAAGACCTACCTTCACACCACCGGTTACGTCGTGTGGGCGGACCGCACGGGACGCATTGGAGTTCGTTTCCCCGACTTGCCGGAAACTTCGCGCGCGAAACTCCAGGAGTGGCTGTTCTTGAATGCCATGGTAGGCGCTGCGAATTACGCGGCGCGACACGGAGAATCGGAGTTGCAGCAGCGGGAATTCTCTGCCCGCGCGCACCGGGCTTCGATCCTCCTAGAGCCCACCCTGGGTTCGGCGGAGTCAAGGGCCGACTACACCACCACCCTGTCGGCGTTGTCGGCGGTCCAGCGCGAGGTAGAGGCGCAGGGCCCGAACCTCGATGCTGCCTTGCAGTTGATCGCGGAGCGTTCTCGGATCTTCACCCAGGCAAACGGATCCGCCATCGCGATTGCGGACAGCGTTGAAATGGTCTGCCGCGCCAGCGCCGGCGACGCTCCGCCCGTCGGGGCGAAACTGAACATTGGCTCGGGTTTCTCCGGCTACTGCGCCCGGACCGGTTTTCTGCAACGCTGCGACGACGCCGAGACCGACCCCCGGGTGGACCGGGAGGGGTGCCGTTCGTTGGGGATTCGTTCGATGATCGCCGTGCCCATCCGCCTCGGCGAAACTGTGGTTGGCCTCCTCGAAGTATTCTCCTCGAGACCCCGCGCCTTCAACGACCGTCACGGAACCATCCTGCAGCGTCTGGCGGATACGATTCTCGCTGCCGTCAATCGCGCTGCTCGCTCGCGCGTCGTCTCAACGAGTCCTCGCGCCGCCCAGGATGATGGCCATGCGGAGCCGCCCTCCATCGGGACGTCTCTCGCCGAACGCCAGAGTTTCCCATTCGCATCCTCGCTCGAGGAACCGGAGCGCGGCGGCAGTCTCAGCTTTCCGCAGCACCATCTGATCCTGCTGGTCATAGCGGCCATCTCCATCGTTGCAGTCCTGGGATACCTGTTGGTGCCCGCCATCCTCGAAAGATTTCGCTCCTCCGGACACGGTGAAACCGTGCTGGCGCAGACGCAGGCCCCTCCCGCCATCAGGCCCAATGTAGGCTCGCCTCTGCACCCGCCCAATCTGGACGAGGTCCGCAAGCGCGCCGAAAAGGGGGACCCTTACGAGCAGGTCGCGCTGGCCACGCGCTACGCCACGGGGGAAGACGTCCCGCAAGACTATTCGATGGCCGTCCGATGGTTCTTGAGAGCCGCCGAGCAGGGGCACGTCGGCGCCCAGGACGCCTTGGGTACCTACTACTGGGTAGGGCGGGGCGTTCCCAAAGATGTGACGCGGGCGTATTTTTGGTCGGTGTTGGCCCGGGCCGCCGGCAAGGATGCCAGCAAAGTTCGGGTTGCCTTCATGACTTCTCAGCTGACTCGCGCCCAGGCCGTGGCGATTCAGCAGGAAGCCAACGGCTTCCTGAAACAGCATCCCGCGCTGAGTCACAGCGAATCATCCTACTAGCGGCGGACGCGGATTGCCGGCCTCTCACAACCGCGTATGCTTCATTCTTCGTGGTCCAGCGCCTTGCCATCAGGACCGACCTGCACCTCTGATTTCTTCCCGCCGGTTACGACCTTCGCTTCGTAGGCCACCAGCTTGTCATGTTTGGTAATGGACTCGACTTCGACCAGCTTGCCTTGCCCTGCCTTTGCCTGCAGGCCGTCCCTCACAACTGGGGGAAGTGAATCGACGGCAACCTGCTCTTCGATCTCTGCGATCGCGCCGTTGCTATCGATCAGGATGTCTTTGCGGTGCCGGTTGACGGTCATTTCCGCTTCGTAGTAGGTCTGCCCATTTTCCTTTTCTGTGGAAAAGCCACGGATCGTCGCGCCTTGGCTCTGGGCGGCCACGGTCTTCTCGACCGCCGCCGGAAGTTCCGACCGCCGGATCTTCCTGTCCTGCGAAGGAGCTACCACGACCAGTAGCCCAACGACGACTGAAAGGGTGAGTGTTCGCGTCATGTTTTCCTCCGGGCGCCGGTTAAACCGGTGCGCCCCTGTGCGTCTTTCGGGATGGCCGTCGGTTATCTCCTGGCGGACGGCGTTGCCCCGGCGCAGTCAGGGGAGCCGTCTGCCAGGGCGCCGAAGACCGCGTTTTGTTGCTCGGGGGGCTTCCCGAGTTCGTATCGGTCCTCCTCATCCCCAGGTGCGCCTCGGCGTCCTTACGCGAGGTGCGAGCCGGGGGCCGGAATCTCGCTCGTGCGGATCTGAGGAGGGGGTCAGGAGCAACCCGGATCCCGACTCCGACGTGGCCCGGTTCTTGCTTCGGATAGGCGACAGGCGATCCTTCGCATCCTCCCGGCATGGTAGCCGCGTAACATGAAACCCGTCTGAAAGTCGTTAGGGCTCGAAAGGGCCAGGTCCGCGACCACCTCGTTCTCTTCCTTTTGGGATTCCTTGGCCCGGGCAGGCAGTAGAATAGCAGTAAAGAGTTTATGCCCACTGTTCGCGAGATCGTCGAGGAGCAGGTACGCGAGGGCGAGCTATACGAAAAGCTCGATCGCAACCGTGTCCGCTGCTACGCGTGCGGTCACTGCTGCCCCATTCCCGACGGGCAACCGGGCGTCTGCAAGGTCCGCTTCAATCGTGGCGGCACGCTCTACGTGCCCTGGGGCTACGTGGGCGGCGTGCAGTGCGATCCCATCGAGAAGAAGCCCTTCTTCCACGCCTATCCCGGAGCGCTGGCCTACAGCTTTGGCATGCTCGGCTGTGATCTCCATTGCGCCTACTGCCAGAACTGGGTGACGTCGCAGGCTCTGCGCGATCCGAATGCAATCTCTCAGCCGCTGGAGGCTTCGCCGGAAGATTTGGTCCGCGACGCTCTCGGCCAGGGAGCGCGTGTCCTGGTCAGCACCTATAACGAGCCCCTGATCACCGCAGAGTGGGCGGTTAGGATTCTCAAAGAGGCGAAAGCCGCTGGGCTGATCACCGGCTTCGTCTCCAACGGGAACGGCACTCCCCAGGTTCTCGAATACCTGCGCCCCTGGCTGGATCTTTACAAGGTCGATCTCAAGAGCTTCGACGATCGCCACTATCGGCAGCTTGGCGGTCGACTTCAGCCCATCCTCGACACGATTCGCCGGCTTCACGGGATGGGGCTCTGGGTTGAGATCGTCACGCTACTGATCCCCGGCTTCAACGACTCCGACGATGAGCTTCGCGGCATGACGGACTTCCTGGCGAGCGTGTCTCCCGATATCCCTTGGCACGTCACCGCCTACCACAAGGATTACAAGATGACCGATCCCGACAATACCCGGCCGGAGGACCTGCTGCGCGCCATCGAGATCGGTCAGCAGGCTGGTCTGCGATACGTCTACGCGGGCAATCTAGCTGGGCGAGTGGGAAATCTTGAGGACACACGCTGTCACAGTTGCGGGACCACGCTGATCAAGCGGTACAGCTACTTGATCAAGGACTATCGCATCAGACCCGACGGGACCTGCCCGGACTGTGGCCTAGCAGTCCCCGGGCGATGGGCCTTGAAATTCGACGGCCAAATAACCTCCCGGCCTTTCTTGCCACACCGGACGTCTGGTTTGGTTACAATCGCAGATCGGCGGTAGGTCTCCAACAGACTGCACCTCAAACGGATGCGAAGACTCTGTCTCATCGTGGCCGCGCTCTGCGTTTTTAGCGCGTGTTCCCCCCGCGACTTTCTGACGCGCCGCTTGGCCGCTGCCCTCATCGCAGGCTCCGACACTTTCACCGTCGCACAACAATTCCTGCTGCGTATCGGCCCGGTCTCCAACCGGGATTTCTCCTCGCCTCAATATCTGCTATTGCAGCATCGCGGCTGGATCGTCGGCGGGAATACAGCCTGCCCCGCTGATGTCGCCCCTCCCCCCTGTTGGCGGGTCGCATTTACTCCCGTCGGGGTAGACACATTTCGCGACCTGATCCACGGCCCGGAAACCGGGAAAGAGCTCTTCAGCATACCAACGGCGAGGAGGGAACTGGTGAGCGTCACTGGCATCAGCAAGGACGGCAACTTGGCCGACGTGGAATTCACCTGGCGTTGGGCCCCGCTGAACGAAGTCGGGTCCGCACTCAACGCGGGCGGGTTGCAATTCAAGTCGACCGTTGCTGTGAAGCACTACGACGATGGCTGGCGTTTGCTCGAAGGCGACGCTGCGCGGAGCGGCCAATCGCTCAACGATGCACTCAAGAATGCCGAGCCTGTTCCCTGAATGACAGGCAGCCTCACCCAACTCGAGTCGCACCTCGAATGTGACCCCCAATCACAACCAGCGCCCTTTCGATTTGCGCAGTGTGCGCTGCGAATGATATCTCTCTAATTCGCTCACCATGACCCGATCCCAGCTTGCTCTCATCGCCCTTCTTGGAGCGGCGGCCTGCATCGCCTCCGCCGCCGACAAACCAAAAATCACATTCGACGAGTTCTTCAACTACGTCGAGTTCAGCGCTGTCCAGATTTCGCCCGACGGCAATTCGATCGTGATTGCCGCCGATCGCGCCGACTGGGACCGCCAGATCTTCCAGACCGACCTCTGGCTCTATCGTGACGACGCCAACGGCGCTGGCTCGCTGACCCAGCTAACCCAATCCGGACACGAATCCGTCCCGCGTTGGTCACCCGACGGCCGCTGGATCGCGTTCCTATCGGAGCGAAGGGCTCCCGCCGGCAAAGGCCGCGACCCGGGCGAGGACCGCAAAGACACGGATGCCGACAAACCCGTTGCCCAGATCTATCTCATTTCTCCCCACGGCGGCGAAGCCTTTCCCATCACGTTCACGGACGAAGAGGTCCACGCCTTTTCGTGGTCGCCCGACTCCAAGACCGTTTATTTTGCCACCCGCTCCCCTTGGAGCAAGGACCAGAAGGACTCGTATAGGAAAGTCTGGAAAGATACGGTGCAGTACCGCGCTGCGGAACGGGGCGACCAAGTCTACGCCCTCGATCTGGCAGGCTCATTGGAGCGGCATGCCACAAGCGGTACGAAAGAAACATCCGAGGCGGAAAGGGATGCGAACACGACCCCCGGCAGCCGGTCTGTCGCTAGTACACCGTGGCGCGTCCAGCAACTCGAAGCCTCGCCCGATGGCCATCGCCTGGCCTTCCTTACCAGCTCAATATCCCAACGCCAGGAGCGACTGGAAGAGTACGAAATCTATTCCGTGGACCTCGTGAATGGGTCGCCCGCAACCGCGCCGCGCCCGCTCACGCGCAACCAAGCGTTTGAGCAGAACCTCGCCTGGGCCAAAGACAGCCGGCATCTGTTTTTCGCAGTGGATCAAGGCTCGGCAGAAGGGAAGTATCACGATTATCAGAGGCGCCTGTATTGGCTCGACGCTGACACCGCTGAGGTGCAGCGCTGGGCGGGAGACTTCGGCGGGCCAGTCCTTCATCACGCCGTGCTCCCGGATGGCCAAGTGCTCGCCGCCGGCCGCCTCGGCACCGAAGTGCAACTGTACTCGCAGGAAAGCCCTAAATCGCCCTTCTCGAAGCGTGCGGGCTGGGCTGGCACCTACCAGACCGTGTCCACCGCCAGGAATTCTGAGCGCCTGGCGTTCGTCTTCTCGTCCCTGGAACGCCCCATGGAGGTCTACCTGGCCGAAGCGCCCGACAAGCTCGACCACGCCCGTCCCATCACCGCTTTTAACCAGCTTTTCACCCAACGCGACTTGCCCAAGGGCAGGCCATATCAGTGGACCGCCGGCGACGGAACAAGAGTCGAGGGTATGCTCATTTACCCGCCCGGAAAATTCGAGAGCAAGAGCCTGCCCATGCTCACCCTCATTCACGGGGGCCCCGCCGACGCCGATGGCAATCACTTCGAAGCCGACTGGTATCAGTGGGATCGCCTTGCCGCCACCAACGGCTGGCTCGTCTTCGAACCGAATTATCGCGGCTCTACTGGATACGGCGACAAGTTCATCCTGGGAATCATTCCAGAGATCGTGTCGCGTCCGGGCAAGGACATCCTCGCGGGCGTGGATGCGCTGGTGAAAGACGGCATCGCCGACCCCGACCACCTCACCATCGGTGGCTACAGCTACGGGGGCTACATGACCAACTGGCTGATCACCCAGACCACGCGCTTCAAAGCTGCAGTGACGGGTGCAGGAGCCGTCGAGCACGTCGGCAATTGGGGCAACGATGACACGGTCTTCGACGACGCCTATTTCCTCGGAGGTCGTGCCTGGGAGGCCCCCAAGCGCTATTACGACGAGGCCGCCATCTACCAGATCGACAAGGTTCGCACGCCCACCCATGTCGTCGGTGGCGCCGAGGACGTTCGCGTGGCAGTCCTCGAGAATTATCTGCTCGAGCGCGCCCTGCATTCACTCGGCGTTCCTAGCGCCCTGCTGATCTTCCCCGGCGAAGGCCACTCGCTCGACAAAAATCCCTGGCACGGGAAGATCAAAGTGCGGGAGGAGATGAAGTGGCTCGAGAAATATGGAGGAGTCATTCCCGCGCCCTGAAATCTTCAGGGTAGCGGGGTGCGGCCACGATTCACTTGATCAGGCGCAGCCGTTTAAGTTCCTGGATCTCTTTCTGGAGGGAGGCAAAGGCCTTCTCGGAAGAACTCTGCAGATTCTCCTTGGCCGCGACGTACATCCAGTGATCCAGAAATATGCTGCCTTTGGCGGTATAGATCGCAATGCTGATCGCGGTGCTGTTTTTGCTAAGGTCGGCGTCCATGCCCACCACGTTGACCACCATGACGGCCTTGTCTTTGTCGCTCACCAGGCAGTAGGGGTCCGACCCCTGGATCTGTTCGCGGAAGTCGGAGACCCACTGTTCGGCGGCGCTGTCTGGCTTGATTGATTGAGAAAGATACAGAGCCGTGACGCCAGAGTGGTTCTTGCCTTCGCAAACCGCGGCGTGTGAGCAACCCACAACAAGAAAAACGAACGATAGTAGCCCGACCTGCAGTTTCATAAGCAGCACTTTCGCCAGGAGGGAGAATGAAAAGATTCTACACGGTCGCCGGTGTGCTTACAGAGCCTTCCGGAAGACATGGAGTGCCGTCAAAGGCGTTGCCCGTGTGAGGGTGGGAGCTGTGACTCACTGTCCCGTGGATCGTCCCAAATTGGACGCCATTTTCACCCGGTGCGAGGTTGCTGCGAAGCGCTCGACGCCCTTGTAAAGAGCTTCCGCAATCCGCTGCCGGTACTCGGCACTCTGCAACCGCTGTTCGTCGGCTGGGCTGCTGACAAACGAAATCTCCGCCAGAATCGAAGGCATTTGGGTTCCGGTCAAGACCACGAAGGAAGCTTCCTTCACTCCGCGATCCCGGAGGCCCGCGCTCTGCGCGGCCAAGGTTCCGTAGAGAGCTCGCTGAACGCTCGCGGCCAGCTTTCGCGACTCGGCGACTTTGTCTTTCAACTGCACCCCCGTGAGCTTGGTGTGGGCCACTGCCCGAGCGTTGGCGTTTTCGCGGTACTCGATCTCTCGCGCCTCAGGAGCAGAGAAGAAGCTGGAGTAATAGGTCTCCACGCCCCGGGCCGATTCCAGGCTGCTGTAGTTCGCGTGCACCGAGATGAACAGGTCCGCTTGCACCTGGTTCGCCAGCTCCGCGCGCTGCTCCAGCGCCATGTAGTTGTCGTCCTTGCGGGTGTAGATGACTTCGCTGCCCAGTTGGCTTTCCAGCAGACTCCCCAGTCGCTGCGCCACTTCCAGAACGAGATTCTTCTCGAGCAGGCCCTCGCGGCCCACCGTTCCCAGGTCCCATCCACCGTGCCCCGCATCCAGCACAATCCGAAGTTTCGGTGAATGTGCCCTCAGCGGCAGGTCCTCACCGGTGGGCGTCTGGCTGGGCGCCATCCGAAACTGGTTGGTTTCGGGCAGGGCTGGTGGGGCAGGTAGGTCGATCCTGGCCTTCGGCTGAGCCTTGCCCTCGGACCCGCGAACCTCGATCACCAGCCGGTAGGGATTCTGTTCAAGGCTCACCGAGAAGCTCGAGCCGGGTTTCGTATCCAGCACCACCCGAGTTATGTCATCCGTGGGTTGCGCCACGCGCACGCGCCCAATCAGCCCATCTCCCACGTCGATAACCTTGCCGTTCAGACCCGGGGCGAGGGAAGTGTCGAGCAGATCGAAGTAGATCCGCTCTGGCTCGATAAGACGATGGGCCTCGTACTGCACCTGGTCCTCGAGATCAATCACGATTGTGCTCAATCCCGCAGACGACCAGTGTCGAATGGCGCTCACCACCGGCAGGGTGGAAAGTTTCCCTTCGATGGCAGGATTGCCCGTCCCAGGGGCACGCGCTTCTCGGGATGCGGTCCGATTGTCCACAGCTGCCGGTGTGCCGGGAATCGTTGGTCGAATCGGCGTCGCCCCCGCTTGCTTCCTGACGGCTGCTGCCACCACGCCGCTCTGCGATGTGCCGCGAGACCCCCACCACAAGCCCCCGGCGAGCAAAGCTCCGAACACTGCAACCAGGAGTGCGATCAGTAACCGCGGCCGCGTACGGTCTCCTCGGTTTTGGTACAACGCTGGGGCTATGCTTTCTTTGGAGAACTCGAGTGGAACATCCTCCGGTTCCGGTTCTTTCACTTGAGGAGGCGCCGGTAGCGGCGGCACCATCGGGATCTGCCGCCGACTCTCCAGCTCCGCCGATTGCAGCTCGACTGCGGCCAGCTTCGCCGCGCGAACAATTCGATCTTCGTCCTCGGGCTTCAAGGCCGCCAGAATCAGCTCGGCAAGCAAGTTCAGACCCCGAACATCGCCGTCGTTGAATCCATATGGTTCGGTGGAGAATGCTTCGAGCAATCCAACCACACTCTCCTGGCCCAGCAGCGGCACGGCCCCCATCGACCGCGTCCCCAGCCGCCGGCAAGCCTCCACGTTGACTCGCGGATCTTTCTCCGAATCGTCGCAGCGAACAATCCTACCCGTGCGGAAACACGCTCCAGAAAATCCCGCCTTTGCGTCCAGCCGTACACCGCGGTCCGGCGCCA
>DASQPN010000116.1:0-7661 GCA_035643915.1 Terriglobales bacterium
CGGGTTCGATGTCTTGCGGCGCCTTCGGGCCACGTCCCGCATCCCCGTGCTGCTGCTGACTGCGCGCGGTGAGGATGTAGACCGTATCGTGGGCCTGGAGATCGGTGCGGACGACTATCTCCCCAAGCCTTTCAATCCACGAGAACTGGTCGCCCGAATCCGCGCCGTCCTGCGCCGCAGCGCTGCTGACCCGAAGGCCATCGGCTCGCCGCGCCCCCCTGAGATCCTCCGCATCGGAGACATCGAGCTCGATCCCGCCACCCGGACCGTCCGCCATGCGGGCCAGCCTGTAGAGCTTACTTCGGTAGAATTCAACTTGCTGGAAGTCTTGCTGCGAGAGGCCGGCCGGGTGGTGACGAGGGAACAGCTGGTGAGCGCCGTCCTCAGCCGCAAATTCTCCCCCTTCGACCGCAGTATCGACATGCACGTGAGCAAAGTGCGCAAGAAACTCGGCGACATGAATGGCGAAGAGGAACACATCAAGACCGTGCGCGGGGTGGGCTATATTCTTGCGAGACCACGCGAGAAGGTGAAGAGCAACTCCCGATGAGAAGCCTGTTTCTCAAGATTTTCCTGTCGTTCTGGCTGGCCCAGGCGCTTATCGTTGCCTTGGTCGTGATCGCGACGGTGGTGTTTCGTCCGCAGACCGAATCGCCTTTCTGGGAATTCATTAAGTCCCACACCGCCGAGCAGATGGTCCAGGCCTACGAGTCGGGGGGAGCGCCCCAGCTGAACCGCCAGATCGATCAACTGGCCACAACTTTCAAGTTGCAGGCTTTTCTGTTCGACGACCAGGGCAGGGAACTGGCCGGCCGCAATGCGCCAGCCTGGGCGCACCGACTCAGTCGCGGCCTCGAGCCGCAGAGCACCGGCTGGTTGCAGCGGTTTTCTTCCCGCCGCTTCGTCACCCATGAAGCCTTCGCCGACGACGGTCATCGCTACATCATGGTCGCCGAGGTTCCACCCCGTCCGTGGCTCCCGCTTCTTCGCCAGAAGCCCCCCGTCACCGGTTTGGTCATTCTGGCCATGGCCGTTCTGGTTTCCGGCATTGTGTGCTATCTGCTCGCGGGATATCTCACCTCAGACGTTCGCCGCCTGCGCGCCGCCACTCAGCAACTGGCTGCCGGAGACCTCAGCGCACGCGCCAACGCCCCGCCCGGCCGCCGTCGAGACGAAATCGCTCAGCTGGTACGCGATTTCAACACCATGGCCGAGCGCCTCCAGGACCTGGTTAACGCGCAGTCCCGCCTGCTCAACGATATCTCCCACGAACTCCGCTCGCCGCTGGCGCGTCTCAACGTGGCCCTAGGACTGGCATGGCAACGGACCGGTCCCGATGCCCACGGCGTGCTGGAGCGGATCGAACTGGAAGCGACTCGCCTGAACGAACTGATCGGTCGCCTGTTGACACTCGCTCGCCTCGAGGGTGGTGAGGACGCCATACAGCGCACTCCCGTCGCCCTGGACGAGTTGGTGCTCGATGTCTCCAAAGATGCGGATTTCGAAGCCCAAAGCCGCCAGTGCCGAGTTCGGTGCGTCGTCCAGGGCGAGACGACAGTGTTCGGCAGTCCTTCGCTCCTGCACAGCGCGGTGGAAAACGTCGTCCGCAACGCCATGCGCCACACGCTCGACGGAACCGAAGTCGAAATACGACTCGCCCGGGAATCCGCCAGCGGCAAGGACGAAGCGGTCGTTCGAGTGACCGATCGCGGACCGGGCGTTCCGCAGGAATCTCTCGACAAACTGTTCCGCCCTTTTTACCGTCTCGACGACGCCCGTGGACGCCAGAGCGGGGGCGTTGGCCTGGGGCTCGCCATAACTGAACGCGCTGTCCGCCTTCACGGTGGCACCGTCCGGGCAGCAAATCGTCCCGAAGGTGGCCTGATGGTAGAAATCCGCCTTCCCTTGGACTTCGAAATCCAGCCCGAACCGCCAGCCCGTTCGCCCGAGCGAACTCCCGTCCAGACCCCGTAGGATCAACCGGAAGCAAGAGGCGTCGTCCGGACCCCAAAGAATAAAGAATAAGAATTGAAGATACCTGCGCCAGACTGTCTTCTCGGCAAACTCTGCGTTCTCTCGGCGTAATCTCGAGTTGGCTTTTCGGGGGCTGTGCCGTGCCTTCCCCGAACCGGCCCCACAATGCCCCCCTCAGGCAACTCCCGAGCCTCGCCCGGAGTCCAATAAGTCTTTGCGCCAGTTTGCTCTTCCGGGAATTTCCTGGTACACAAATGAAGGTATCAAGCCCTCAAAACTGGATTGCTCGAGGCCCCAGGCGAGCCTCGCGATCGTGAGAAATCCAACAGGAGAATGAATGTCGATGAGGTCTGGCTGCCTTCGGTGTGTCGCGGCCCTGTGGCCGCTGATCTTTCTTTTGAGCTGCGGTGGTTCTTCCGGCAAGTCAGCATTTCTATATTTGGTCAGCCAGGGCACCGCTCCCGGCACAGTCAGCGCGTATTCACTCAGCCTGAAGAACGGTACTCTGGGTTCGAACAATGGCGCGCTCACCGAGATCGGTAAGGGCGCCTCTGCCGGTACACAGCCTACGGCCTTGCTCTTCGATCCAACCCAGACTTTCGCCTATGTCGCCAATACCGGGTCGGACGACATTTCCACCTTCACCATTAACAAGGATGGCTCGCTGGCTTCCGCTCAAGCCTCCACCCCGATAGCATCCGCTACCACCAAGGCCACCCGTCCAGTGGCCCTCGCCATCGATCCCGGGGGGCATTTCCTGTTCGTCGCTAACGAAGGCATCTTCCTCAACGATCGGGCTCAGGACATTCCGGGCAGCGTCTCGATTTTCTCCATCGGTTCGGGCGGCGCCCTGACGCCGGTTTCCGGTTCTCCCTTCGTTCTTCAGGAAACCTCTCCTCCGCTTCCTTCTTCCCCGAATCAGCCGCTCCCGGAGGCCCTGGCCGTCAGCAACCAGGGAAACTTCCTCTACGTTGCCGACCGGACGAATGGCAGCGTCGTGGGCTTCTCCTTTGACGCAACCAGCGGCGCCTTGGCCCCTGTCCCCGGCCAGACCTTCCTGGCAGGGAACTCCCCCAGCGCGGTACTCTCGCCCCCGGCCGGCAATTTCCTCTACGTTGCCAACGCGGGCTCGAGCGATATTTACGAGTTTTCCATCAACGCCGACGGAAGCCTCAGCCCCATCACAACCGCCGGCACCTCCACCCAAATCACTATTTCCACCGGGGTTGGTCCGACGGCTTTGCTTTCCGATCCCAACGCCAAGTACCTCTTTGCACTTGCCAATCAGGGCAGCCAGATCACGGGGTACACCATGAATCACGTGACGGGTTTGTTGACCGCGGTCGCCAACGCCAGCGTTTCAACCGGCGCAAACCCGGTGGCGTTTGCGATTCGATCCGACGGCAGCACAAATGGAGATTTCTGGCTGTTTACCTCGAACTTCGGTGGGAACTCAGTCTCGACCTTCAAGTTGACCTATTCCACCGGCGCCCTGAATCCGCTTCCGCAACTCACGGCGCCTCTGGCGCCCTACGGGATCGGTCTACGCTAGAGCGCGGCTCTTGCAACTGTTAAGTCGGGACTTTCAGGATCAGGTAGCCGCCAACCAGGGCGAAGATCAGGTCCGGTGACCAGGCTGCCAGCGCCGGCGGCAACTGGCTCAAGTTCCCCATCGCTTCGAACAGATGGGAAGTTGTCTCATACACCACGGCGATTCCCACCGCGATCGCCACTCCGGTGATCGCCCCTCGTTTTCCCGCCGAAAGCGAGAAAGGAATCGCCAGCACTGCCATCACAAGAGTCACCACTGGAAACGCGAACTTCCTTTGCAGCTGTACCTTGAGGCGCACCACGTCAAAGCCACTCTGCTGCAGGTCATGAATATAGCGGCGGAGCTCCTCGTAGCTCATCTCTGACGACTGCTTCACTTCCTTCTTGAAATAGGTGGGCGGCTCGCTGAAATGGGGGAACGTCGTGACGTCAAACTGCCGGTAGTTCGCGATGGCCTCTCCCCGCAGGTCTCGTTCCCACCCTTGTTCGAAAATCCAGCGCTGGGTCACATCCGACCAGTGGGCCCGTTCCGCGTACACCCGGTGCGTGATCGAAAAGCTCTTGGGAGCGAACTGGAACACGGAAATATTCGCGAACTGGTCGCGATCCGCGTCAAAGAACTGGTAGTAGTAAATGTCGGAATGTTGCCCGAAAATCCACTTCCGATCCGGACGCAAGTAAGTCTGTGCCGGCTTCCCTTTGATCTGGTTGCGCAATGCGTCCTGGTGCTTGTTGGCATGTGGAAGATAGAACTGGTCAAAGAAGAACAGGCTTGCGGCCAGAACCATCGCAATGACCAGAACCGGAACGATCACCCGGTAAATGCTGATCCCCGTAGCCTTGATGGCGGTGACCTCGTTCGACCGCTCCATCAACCCGAACGTGATCAACACTGCCAGCAATACTCCATACTGTGTGGTGTTGTACAAGAAGTAGGGAGACACGGTCAGCAAATACTCGCCCACCACCCACAACGAAACTCCGTTTCGCTGGATGTCGTTCAACAGCTCGAACAGCGTGAACACCAGCATCAAGATGAGTAACGTTGACAGGATCATCCCCAGGTACACGAAGAAATCGCGTAAGACGTAGTCGTCCAGCAGGGTCGGAAAGTCCAGGCCCGAGACTCGCCAACGCGAGGACACACGTTCGAAAGCCACGCCCACCCGGTTGCTGACTCCCGGGGAGCTGCCATTCACGTCTTGGTGCCTCCGGAGCGGGTTGCGGACCGAAAGCCACTGCCCGACTTCCAGCGGCCTCCGCTCCGCCCGCCACAGCAGAAACACGCCCCCCAGCAGGAAGAGCAGATCTGCGAACCAAACACCCACCCCCGCTGTCACTTTGCCCTGTCGCGCCAGCGAAAGTCCGATCAGTGAGGCCGAGTAGTAAGCGAACACCAGCCCGATCGTCAGCACAAACCCCGACGACTTTCCGCCTTTCTTCGACGACAACCCGAGGGGAATCCCCACCAGGGCCAATACGATGCACGCCGTCGGCAAGGAAAGCCGCCGATGGAACTCGATCAGATACCAGCGCGCTGACTCCGGCGCCGCCTTGCCAGCTTGCGCAAGTAACGCCCCTGTGTCCATTTCCCCTACCGGCACTGGTTCGGTGTCCGCCTTGCTGTCGGTAGCCGGTAATTCGATCGGAATGTCGGTCTGCTGGAAGCTGGAGATCTGATAGTGGTCGGGCGACTTCGCATCGATCTCATGCGTGGAGCCGTTCATCAGGTGGAGATGCAGCGTGGTCGGCCCCTCGCTGATCAGGATCCCTTGCTCGGCCTGCCAGATACGCGGAGACCCCGGTGTGCTGATATCGGCCAGGAACACTCCTTTCCACGCCGCCGCCCGCAGTCCGCTGCGAACGTCCTGCACGTACAGCACGATTTTCGGGAAGCCTTCGTAGAACACCCGCGGCTGCACCTCAAACGAGACTTGGGAAGTCTTCAACCGATCCTGCAGCCGCCCGAGAGCCGCCTGCGAGCGTGGCGCGATGTACATTCCGTTCAGCAGCGCCAGCAGCCAGGCCGCCAGAACAAAAATGGACAGGATCCGCAAAAAATTCCACACGCCGATCCCGCTGGCGCGCATGGCCGTGATTTCGCTGTCGGCCGCCAAACGGCTCAACCCGATCAGGATGCCAACCAGCACACCCGCAGGGATGGTGATCGTGAGAGTAACCGGGAGAATGAGGAGAATTACTTGTGCCACGCTGACGAGGGGTGCGCTGTTGCGCACCACCAGCTCGAGAATCCGTCCCAGGTCTTTCGTGAAGAGAACAAAGGTGAAAATCGCCACGCCGATGGCCGCGTGCGACACCACTTCGCGCAGAATGTAGCGGGTCAGAATCCGCATGGTCGCGGGGTAGTAACGACTAAGGCGAGTCTAGCATGATGAGAAGAAGGCGGGTTCCATCCAGCCCGCCACGGGTATCCAGAAAAAGCGCGGGCACGATCGTCTCGAAGTGGGGTGCGGGTTGAAACGGTGGGGCTCCGAGGGGCGAATGGTCGGGAATTTAGTCAATGATCTTCCGAATGAGCACCAGCGCATGGAGCAAGGGCACGACCGCAGCCAGCAGCCACCACTTGTTTCCGCGTAGCGCCGCAAGAACGCCACACACAAGGGCAGCTGCCTGAGCCGCGAAGAAAGCCGCAGTGGAAGCGGCGGGAAAAGCCTTCACCCCTACGTGGAGTACGGGCACGGAAGCGATCGACAGGGCAATGCTCAACAGTCCCAGCTGCTTACTGGTCATCGAGCCTTCCCGTCGCTTCGGCCTTCAGCAAAATCCGCCACACTCCTTGAAAGTTCCAAGGGCAATCATAAGCGAGTTTTGAGGGACGCGGGTGTGATTTCCGAGATCCCCCGTAGTCCGGCGAACCACCGGCAATGGTGGATGCTTCATGCGCTTGCATGCTCCCGTTCGTTCGGTGCACAATCTTTCGCCCACCCTTTCTCTCGGGCTCCGATTCTTGTGGGCTGCGAAATCTTAGTTTCAGGATGGTGTCATGGCCGTTCGCCGCATCCTTATCGCCTCGTTCTTCTTTTTGCTAAGCACTGCGTTGGGTTCGGTAGCCGAGCACGGGCTCGACCTGCAGGAAACCGCCAACCGTCTGGCCGGCTCGATTTACACCGGCCCCGCCATGACCACCCTGCGTGAACTTTCCGACGGCTTCGGCGGCCGCCTCACCGGCTCTCCCGCCTACAATCATGCCGCGGAATGGGCGGCCGCGAAGTTCCGCGGCTACGGCATCCAGAACGTGCGGCTCGAGCCCTTCACGATTCCCAACGGGTGGGTCCGCGGAACCGCTCACGGCGAGCTAGTGGCGCCATTGCCACGCCCGCTCTCTCTCGAATCGCTGGGCTGGTCCCCCTCCACTCCGCCCGGCGGAATCAAGGCAGACGCAGTCATCGTAGACAACGTCTCGCCCGACAACATCAGGGCTCAGGCGGACAAGATCAAAGGCAAAATCGTCTTCCTCGACGCGGCTAAGATTTTTGCCGAGGGCTGGGTGAAAGTGCTGCCGAACGTGCAGGCTTCCTATCCGCTTTTCAAAAATGCCGGAGCGGTCGCCATCGTCCTCCCCGGCAGTGACAAGAACAACGTCCTCAGCGCCACCGATCCCGATTGGGGCGCCATTCTCTTGCCCCTCCCCGGCGCCCAAATCGGCATGGAAGACTGGCAACTGATCCGCCGCTCGCTCGACCAGGGTCCCGTGACTGTCCAGTTCGAACTCCAGAACACGACCTCCGGCCCTGTCCAGGTCAACAACGTGGTCGCTGAAATTCGTGGCAGTGAAAAGCCCGACGAGTGGATCATCCTCGGCGCGCATCTCGACTCCTGGGACTACGGCACCGGCGCGCAGGACAATGGCTCCGGTTCCGCCTCGGTGCTCGACGTAGCCCGCGCCATCGCCGCTTTAGGCAAGGCCCCGCGCCGCACCATCCGCTTTGCACTGTGGGGCGGAGAGGAGGAAGGGCTGCTCGGTTCCTTTCAGTACACGCAGACGCACCTGAGGGAAATGTCCCGGTGCATGGCCGTCCTCAACACCGATAACGGCGCTTGCTTCCCTGGGCACGGCCCAAGCCTCGCCAGGGGGACCTTTCGCTAATTAATTAAGACGATTGCAGGGGTAGCGT